>NZ_CP075715.1:6576710-6903303 GCF_024584805.1 Streptomyces sp. FIT100
GCTCCGGCATGTGGTTGAAGTTCATGCCGTAGACCGTGCCGATGAGGGTGGGGGCGAAGAGGATGGCCGCCCAGCTGGAGACCTTCTTGATCTCGTCGTTCTGGGCGTGGCCGGCCTCGGCCAGCATCTTCATCTCCTCGTTCTGGGCCTGGTTCACGAGGGTGGCGTTGACCGTGAGGATGTCGGTGAGCATCTGGCGGAAGCCGTTCACGCGCTCGACCACGGTCGTGTCGTGGTCCGCCACGTCCCGCAGATAGCGCTGGAGCTCCTCGTCGGTGCCGTACTTCTCGAAGCCGGCCTCCAGGCCGTTCATGATCGTCAGCAGGGGCCGGGTCGCCCGCTGGAACTCGACGACCTCGCGGGAGAGCTCGTAGATGCGGCGGGAGACCTTCGGGTCGCCGCCGAAGACCTCGGTCTCGATCTCGTCGATGTCGTGCTGGAGGCCGGCGACCACGGGCGCGTAGCCGTCGACGACCGCGTCGAGGATCGCGTAGAGCACCGCTTCAGGGCCGAGTGCGAGGAGCTCGGGGTCGTCCTCCAGCCGTTTGCGCACGACCGCCAGGTCCGGGGCCTGACTGTGGCGCACGGTCAGGACGAAGCCCGGGCCGACGAAGACGTGGAGCTCCCCGAAGTCCACCTCCTCGGTCTCGTCGATGTACCGGGCGCCGCGCAGGACGACGAAGAGCGTGTCCCCGTACCGCTCCAGCTTCGGCCGCTGGTGGGCGACGATCGCGTCCTCCACGGCGAGCTCGTGGAGGCCGAACTGCTCCGCCGCCTCCCACAACTGCGCGGCCGACGGGCGGTAGAGCCCGATCCAGGCCATCGTGCCGGGCTCTCCCGGCAGCCGCTCGTAGATCTCTGCCAGTGTCGAGGGCGTCTCGATGCGCCGCCCGTGGCGGTAGATCGCCGCGTCCACCACGCTGCGCGCCAGGGGCGAGGGAGGCGGCTCCTGGTCCGCTCGCGGGTCCATCGAGTGCTCGGGCGCGGGGCCGCTGCCGTTGCCGGTTCCGGCGCCGCCCACGGCGGCCGGGCGCAACGGCCACTTGCCCGCTCGTGCGCGAGCCGCGCGTGCACGCCAGTCGGACATGGCTCGAACCTCCAGGGATCCGCTCACTTCAGCCTATGACGGACCGGCCG
The DNA here is from genome assembly GCF_024584805.1 of Streptomyces sp. FIT100. NCBI lineage: Bacteria > Bacillati > Actinomycetota > Actinomycetes > Kitasatosporales > Streptomycetaceae > Streptomyces > Streptomyces sp. FIT100. The sequence continues at coordinate 6,577,848 of NZ_CP075715.1, forward strand.
GGCGGCGCGGCGGACCAGCCGGAACGGCAAGAGAGTCGGCAAGCCATCCCGAACTGGGACGGAGCTCACATTCACCGATCCTGGCACGCCTGTCACCTGGGCGCACGCGGCACCGCCCGCCATCAGGCGTGACGAGAGGGCGCACGGAGTCGCCGTGGCGGCGGACCGCCCATTTGTGTAGTAGCGCAACAAACGCCACACTCATGGAGTCGGGCCGCCGCCTTCGGGCTGCGCGGCACGACTGCCCTCACGGCACCCCCTGTGAACGACACCTCACGGAAGGAGGCAGTCATGGACGCCGAACCTCCCAGTGCCCGCTGCCTCCCCGGCAACCGCTGACGAATCCCTCGCTCGGTCCCCGTCCACGCCCGCCGGCACGGACGGCTCCCGGAGGTGTCCGGTGGAGCCTGGCTGGATCAGCCAGGACACCGCCGCCGCATGCCTTTCCCCGTACTTCCCGTACGCCTCGTACCTTCCCGTACGCCGCGTACTCCCGTACCCCCACACCGGCCCGCGTTCCCGGGCCCGCCCGCCACTGCCTCAGCCAAGGCCGGACCGGGCGGGTGCGGTGCCTCGGCTGCGACCGCTGTGGGCGGAGGTTCATGTGATGTCGTTCAAGACGGACAGCGCAGCCCCGCGCACCACCCCCCTCACCGCCCGTACCGCTCCCCGCCGGCCACGTATGCCGTGGGCGGACGTGGTGGTCGCCGCGGCGGTGCTCGTCCTGCTGTACGTGACGCTGCGGGTCGGCCAGGGGACCACGGTCTCCTTCACCCCCGACCAGGCCGCCCACGTCGACACCGATCCCTCGCGGCTCCCCTACGACGCCGCCCGCTCGCTGCTGCGGATGTTCGCCGCGCTCGCCGCCTCGATCGTCTTCACCTTCGTCTACGCCTACGCGGCGGCGAAGAGCCGGCGGCTGGAGCGGATCCTCATCCCGGCACTGGACATCCTCCAGTCGGTGCCCGTCCTCGGCTTCCTGACCGTGGCCGTGACCGGGTTCATCGCGCTGTTCCCCGGCTCGATGCTCGGCCTGGAGTTCGCGGCGATCTTCGCGATCTTCACCTCCCAGGCGTGGAACATGACCTTCGGGTTCTACTCCTCCCTCACCTCGCTGCCCCGCGAACTGGACGAGCTCTCCCGCTCGTTCGGATTCACCCGGTGGATGCGGTTCTGGAAGGTGGAGCTGCCCGCCGGCACGATCGGCCTGGTCTGGAACGGCATGATGAGCTTCGGCGGGGGCTGGTTCTTCCTCGTCGCCTCCGAGGCGATCAGCGTCAACAACCAGAACTACGCGCTCCCCGGCGTCGGTTCCTACGCCGGTGCCGCGATCGCGGACGGCGACCTCGGCAAGGTCGGCTGGGCCGTCCTCGCCATGGCCGTCATGGTGATCGGTGTGAACTTCCTCTTCTGGCGGCCGCTGACCGCCTGGGCGGAGCGGTTCAAGAACGAGCAGTCCGAGGCGAGCGAGGTCCAGAAGTCCGTGGTGCTGGACCTGCTGCGCCGCTCCCGCTGGCCGCGGCTGACCGGCCGCGCCCTGCGTCCCGCCGGACGCGCCCTCAACCGGGCGGGCCGGGTCCTCGGTATCGACGACCGTCCCCTGGCCGTGGACCGCAAGCGGCAGCGCACCGGCGACATCGTCTTCGCCGTCGTCGCGGGCGCGCTGATCCTGTGGGGCCTGGCCGACCTGGCCGGCTATCTCAACGCCCGTACCGGCCTCGGCGTGTTCGGCGAACCGCTGCTGCTCGGCCTGGTGACGCTCGCAAGGGTCGTCGTCCTGGTGGCCGTGGCCACGGTCGTCTGGGTGCCGATCGGCGTGAAGATCGGCTTCTCGCCGAAACTGACCAGGATCGCCCAGCCCGTCGTGCAGGTGCTCGCCAGCTTCCCCGCCAACTTCCTCTTCCCGCTGGCGGTCTGGTTCTTCCTCAAGACCGGGCTGTCGATCGACGTCGGCGGCATCCTGCTGATGGCGCTCGGTGCCCAGTGGTACATCCTCTTCAACACCATCGCCGGCGCCATGGCCGTCCCCACCGACCTGCGCGAGGCCATGGACGACCTGGGCGTACACGGCTGGCAGCGCTGGAAGCGGCTGATCATCCCCGGCATCTTCCCCGCGTACGTCACCGGCGGCATCACCGCGAGCGGCGGTGCCTGGAACGCCTCGATCGTCGCCGAGATCGTCACCTTCGGCGGTACGACGCTCACCGCCACCGGCCTCGGCGCGTACATCGCCCAGGCCACCGAGGCCGGTGACTTCCCCAGGCTGCTGGCCGGCGTCGCGGTGATGAGCGTGTACGTCGTCGCCCTCAACCGCCTCGTCTGGCGCCGGCTGTACCGGCTCGCCGAGAGCCGCTACGCGCTCTGAACCCCGTACTTCCGAGCCCCGGTACCTCCGAGCCCAGGTACTTCCGAGCCCAGGTACTTCCGAGCTTCCGAGCCTTCGTACTTCTGAACTTCCCTCCTTCCTTTCACGCCTTGGAGTCCGTCATGGTGATGAACACGCTGCGCAACCTCCGCTCCACCCGCTCCCTCACGCACACCCTCCTCGCCCCCGGCGTCCCCGGCGCCTCCGGCGCCCCCGCGCGCCCGGCCGCGGACGGAGAGGTGCTGCTGGAGACGGCCGCTCTGACCAAGTCCTACGCCGGCGCCGACGGCGAACTGCCCGTCCTGTCCGGCATCGACCTCCAGGTCCGCGCGGGCGAGGTCGTCGCCCTGCTGGGCAGGTCCGGCTCCGGCAAGTCCACGCTGCTGCGCTGCCTGGCCGGCCTCGTGCCCGCCAGCTCCGGCGACGTCACGTACCGAGGCGCCCCGCTGACCGGGGCCAACCCCGGCACCGCCATGGTCTTCCAGACCTTCGCCCTGCTGCCCTGGCTGACCGTGCAGCAGAACGTCGAACTCGGCCTGGAGGCCAAGGGCCTCTCCGCCGACGAGCGCGCCGAGGCCGCCCTGCGGGCCATCGACCTCATCGGGCTCGACGGCTTCGAGTCCGCGTACCCGAAGGAGCTCTCCGGCGGTATGCGCCAGCGCGTCGGCTTCGCCCGCGCGCTCGTCGTCGAGCCCGACGTCCTGCTGATGGACGAGCCCTTCTCCGCCCTCGACGTCCTCACCGCGGAGAACCTGCGCGGCGAGCTGATGGAGCTGTGGGAGTCCGGCCAGTTCCCCACCCGCGCCATCGTGCTGGTCACCCACAACATCGAAGAGGCCGTGCTGATGGCCGACCGGATCGTGGTCCTCGGCTCGCGGCCCTACGGCACCATCCGCGAGACCATCGACGTCGGCCTGGAGCGGCCCCGGGACCGCAACGCGCCCGCGTTCGAGGAACTGGTCGACCGCGTCTACCGCACCATGACCGGCCGCGAGAAGGAGACGCGCACCCCCGGGCGCGGCGACGCGGTCGAGCCCGAGCGGCGCACCCCCGCCAACACCCCCCTCCCGCCGGCCGGAGTCGACGGACTCTCCGGACTGGCCGAGATGGTCGCCCACCGCGGCGGCAGCTGCGACCTGGCCGACCTCACCGACGAACTCGGCCTGGAGGTCGACGACATGCTGCCGCAGGTCGACGCCCTGGAACTGCTCGGCTTCGCCACGGTCGGCGGGGACGACCTGGTGCTCACCGAGGCAGGCACCGACTTCGCCCGCGCCGACGTCCAGCACTCCAAGACGATCTTCGCCGACGCCGCCATGGGCGCGCCGCTGGTGCGGCTGATCGTCGCCAGCCTGCGGCAGAACCCGAAGGGCACCCTGCGCGCCGGGTTCTTCCGCGACGTACTCGCCCACCACTTCACCACCGAACAGGTCGCCCAGCAGCTGGAGACCGCCACGGACTGGGGCCGCTACGCCGAGCTGTACTCGTACGACGCCGAGCCGCAGGAGTACCGCCTCGACGAGTCCGGTACGAGCACCGGCACGGCGGCCGGAGCGAGCGCCCGTGCTGCGGGCCGGGAGGGCTGAGGCATGACCATCGTCACCTTCGCCACCGGCGTCGGCACGGGGATGCTCGCCGGCGCGCTCATCGGCGTCGAGCGCCAGTGGCGCCAGCGTATGGCCGGGCTGCGCACGAACACCCTGGTCGCCACGGGCGCCGCGCTGTTCGTCCTGCTCTCGGGAGCCTTCGACGACTCCTCGCCCAGCCGGGTCGCCGCGCAGGTCGTCTCCGGCATCGGCTTCCTCGGCGCGGGCGTCATCATGCGCGACGGGCTCAATGTGACGGGCATCAACACCGCGGCGACGCTGTGGTGTTCGGCCGCGGTCGGCTGCCTGGCCGGAGCGGGACTGCCCCTGTACGCCCTCGCGGGCGCGGCGGCGATCGTCGGCGTCAACACCGCCCTGCGCCACCTCGCCCACGGCCTGGACCGCCAGCCCGGCTCCGGCGAGGAGGTCCCGACGCCGTACGCGGTCGAGGCCGTCGTCTCCGCCCGCGACGAGGCCCACGTCCGTACGCTGCTCGTCCAGTCGCTCTCCGGCTCCGCCGGACGGCTGCACGCGGTGGACTCCAGCGGCGGTCCCGAGGACGGCCAGGTCCGCATCCGCGCGGAGATCACCGCCGACGGCGCCGACAGCACGGCGGTCGAGACGGCGGTCGCCCGCATCAGCATGGAGCCCGCGGTCGCATCGGCGTCCTGGCGCCACGTGGCCTAGGCCGTGTCTGACGAATCCCGCCTGGTGCGCGGCGTCCGGCACGCACTCCCCCGTAGCCCTTCGGGCACGGGAGGTGCCCCCACGCTGTGTTGTCGGAGTCATCCGAGTACGTCCAGTACGAGGATGATCCTCCGCCTTGCGATTGCACGCACCGGACGCCGCGCACCCCGCCCTGCGGGCGGACGGCGCCATGTGTCAGACACGACCTAGGGGTGTCTTCGAAGTCCCCTCTGCCCGGTGGCGTCTGGCACGCTCCTCCAGAGCTCGCGCCAGGGGTCTGCCCCACCCCCGTGGCCCTTCGGGCACGGGAGGCGCCCCCAGCGAATGGACTCCGTCCTCCCCTTGCGATCGCACGCACCGGACCCCGTCGGGCCTGCCCTTCGGGCGGACGACGCTCCTTCGAAGACACTCCCCGGTGCTGTGGCCGGACGCCGCGAGCGACTCGGCTGACCTGCCCGGTCACCGCACCAGGCGTACGGAACATGCACCGTCCGCCCGAAGGGCGGGCCCGGCGGCGTCCGGGGAACACCCCCCGGATGCCGCTACTCGGTCACCGGCCGGCGCCGCGGCCGGGGCGTGGCGCGTGCGGTCGCGCGCGCCTCCTGTGCGGCGGCCGTCGCGCCGCCCGGGGCCGCAGCCGTGCCGCCGGGCGCCGCGGAGTCACCGGCCGCCAGCATGGCCGTCTCCAGCAGCTCGCGGACACGGGTGCCGTCGGCGCGGTAGTAGATGCGGGTGCCTTCCCGGCGGGAGCTCACCAGACCGGCCGCGCGCAGCTTCGCCAGGTGCTGGGAGGTCGCGGCGACATGGGCGCCCAGCATCTCCGCCAGCGCGCTCACCGGCAGTTCGTCGTGGCTGAGGGCCCACAGCAGCCGGTAGCGGGACGGGTCGGCGATCGCCTTGAGGACCGCGACGGCCCGGTCGGCTGCGGCTGAGTCCCACGACGTGACTTGCGCTCCCATGCAAGTAGCGTAACCGCCCGGGACCGGTGCGCGAGGGCAGGGCAAGGACCCCCGGAATCCACGGGGGATTCCGGGGGTCCGCCCGGCGGCGGCGCCGGGACGCCGTCCGTCAGCGCAGCCAGCCGCGGCGGCGGATGTACCAGAGGGGGATGAGCGCGGCGACCAGCGTCAGCAGGGTGGTGACGAGGAAGCCGTGCTCCCAGGAGAGCTCGGGCATGTCGGTGAAGTTCATGCCGTAGAAGGTGGCGATCAGTGTCGGGGGCAGGAAGACCGCCGTGATGATCGTGAACACCTTGACGATCTGGTTCTGCTTCACGTCCAGCGAGGTCATGATCGACTGCTGGAGGTAGCGGACCTTGTCGTGCTCGTAACTGGCGTGGTCCTTCACCCCGTTGATGTCCGCGACGAGTACGTCGATCAGCACGGCGAGCTCCGGGTGCCGGGTGCCGGCCTCGGCGCGCAGGTGGCGGGCGGCGCGGGCGAGCATCAGCTGGGACTCCTGGGAGCGCGAGACGATCTCCTCGGCGGAGTTCATCCGAGTGATGGTGTCCTGCATGTCGCTGACACCGATGTCGGTGCCGTGCTCGTCGTAGCCCTGGGTGGCGAGTGTGATCTCGTCGCTCATGTCCTCCAGGGCGTCGCTGGCGTGCTCGATGACCCGCTCCTGCGCCTCGTTGAGGGCGTACAGCAGCGCGTACATCACGCCGTGTGCGCTCTCAGCGAGGTGCGGAAGGCGACGCATCCGGGCCAGGGCCTTGTCGAACGGGGCGAAGTGGGCCCGGGGCTGGAGCGTGACGAGCACGTCGTCGCCGAGCGCGAGGACGAGCCGCTCGCGGCGGATGGTGTCGCCGCTGCGGATGTTGACGGCGACCGGCAGGTAGACGAACCTGTCGGTCTCCCACACCCGGTTGCCCGCGGTGCCGAAGTCGACGCCGGTGAGCTTGCGGGCCTCGGCCGCGGCCTCCTGGTCGCCGACGGCGACCTGGACCCAGCGCCGGCGCAGGCCGGCGACGTCGTGGGCGGCCGTGAGGATCTGGTTGGTCATGGTGCCCCTCCTTGAAGACGCTCGGAAGTTCAGGGGTTGTAGGGGGAGGTGGACGAGGAGCCCGCGGGGGCGGGCGGCGGCTCCGGTGCGCCGTAGTGGACGACGAGGAGTCCGGCGCAGATGAACAGGTACAGGGCGATGGTGAAGACGATCGCCTGGCGCTCCAGATTGGGCCGCTTGGTCCTGGCGGCGGCGGACTTGGTGAGCATGACCATGGAGGACACCCCTCGGGTGATGTGCTGAATGCTGACAGGGGAGGGCGGCCCGTCCCCGAAACGCAGGCGCGCGGGCACCAGGCGGGCAGGTATGCGTGCAGGCACCGGGCGCGCAGGTATGCGGGAGCGCATGTAGGCATGCAGGCACGCGCGGACCACACGGCACGCACGGCACGCACCGACGCCGTGAACGGCGCCGCGTGAATCGGTCAGACGCGGCGGAGCGCGGCCGGACGCGCGGTCTCACGCGGGGCCGGACTGTGGCCAGGACTGCTGGTGTCCATGTCCGCCCCCTCTCAAGCCGGGCGCGGGGTGCGTCCCGCGCGGGATCCAATAGCCCGGCACCGCGACGGCCGGTGCAACAGGGCAGCCGGCGCGGACCGGGCCGAGCGAGACCATGCTTGCATATTTGCGCAACAAGCGGCAAACCCGTGCGCAGCCTGCGCCGAAACCCGCCAGGGGCCGCGCTGAACAGCGCAGACACGCCGTCTGAGGTCCTGGTGGCGAGGTCCGGCGCCCTGTTTCCGCCGCCGCGCGGCCGTCCGCGTACGAGATGCGTCAATACGGCCCTGCGGTCCGTATGGGAGGCGTTAACGCGCGCCGTGTCGTGGCCGAAAAGCTGTTTCCTCGAATCGTCCGAGTATCCGAATCTCTTCCAGGAGCTCACGATGGCCGACCTGGCCTTCGTCGTCACCACGATCGCGGTCTTCGCGCTGGTGGCTCTCGCCGCCAAGGGGGTGGCGAAGCTGTGACTGCCGAGAACATCGTCGGCCTGATCGTCGCCGTCGCCCTGCTGGGCTATCTCGTCCTCGCCCTCGTCAAGCCGGAGAGGTTCTGACAGTGACATCAGTCGCTTCCGCTCCAGGTGATATGAGCCCCGTCCTCGCCGGTGTGCTCCAGCTGCTCGCGCTGATCGCGGCGCTCGCGCTGGCCTACCGTCCGCTCGGTGACTACATGGCCCGGGTCTACTCCTCCGACAGGCATCTGCGCGTCGAGAAGTGGATCTACAAGGCCATCGGTGCCAACCCGACCGCCGAGATGCGCTGGCCCGCCTATCTGCGCGGCGTCCTCGCCTTCTCCGCCGTCAGTGTCCTCTTCCTCTACCTGCTCCAGCGCGTCCAGGGCAGCCTGCCCGGCTCGCTCGGCTTCTCCTCCATCGACCCGGACCAGGCGTTCAACACCGCCGCGTCGTTCGTGTCGAACACCAACTGGCAGTCGTACTACGGCGAGCAGGCCATGGGCCACGTCGTGCAGACCGGCGGCCTCGCGGTGCAGAACTTCGTCTCCGCGGCCGTGGGCATCGCCGTCGCGGTGGCGCTCGTGCGCGGTTTCGCCCGGTCCCGCACCGGTGAGCTGGGCAACTTCTGGTCCGACCTGGTCCGCGGCACCGTCCGCATCCTGCTCCCGATCTCCGTGGTCGGCGCGATCGTCCTGGTCGCTGCCGGTGCCATCCAGAACTTCGCCGGCATCCACGAGGTCGGCCAGTTCATGGGCGGCAGCCAGCAGTGGAACGGCGGCGCGGTCGCCTCGCAGGAGGTCATCAAGGAGCTGGGCACCAACGGCGGCGGTTACTTCAACGCCAACTCGGCCCACCCGTTCGAGAACCCCAACGCGTTCACAAACCTCTTCGAGATCTTCCTGATCCTGCTCATCCCGTTCTCGCTGACCCGCACCTTCGGCAAGATGGTCGGCTCGGTGCGCCAGGGCTACGCGATCCTCGCGACCATGGGCATCATCTGGGTCGGCTTCGTCGCCCTCATGTGGTGGACCGAGTTCGCGGGCCGCGGCCCGGCCTTCGAGATCGCGGGCGGCGCGCTGGAGGGCAAGGAGACCCGCTTCGGTATCGGCGCCTCGTCGATCTTCGCGGTCTCCACGACGCTCACCTCGACCGGCGCGGTGGACTCCTTCCACTCCTCCTTCACCGGCTTCGGCGGCGGCATCACCATGCTGGGCATGCAGCTCGGCGAGATCGCCCCCGGTGGTGTCGGCTCCGGCCTCTACGGCATGCTGATCATGGCGATCATCGCGGTGTTCATCGCGGGCCTCATGGTCGGCCGTACGCCCGAGTACCTCGGTAAGAAGATCGGCACCCGCGAGATCAAACTGGCGGCGCTCTACATCCTGGTCACCCCGGCGCTGGTGCTCTGCTTCACCGCCGCGGCCATGGCCCTGCCGACCCCGGGCAACTCGATGACCAACAGCGGCGCGCACGGCTTCTCCGAGATCCTGTACGCCTACACCTCCGGCGCGAACAACAACGGCTCCGCGTTCGCGGGCCTCAACGCCGACACCCAGTGGTTCAACACCACGATCGGACTGGCCATGCTGCTCGGCCGGTTCCTCCCGATGGTGTTCGTCCTGGCGCTGGCCGGCTCGCTCGCCGAGCAGAAGCCGGTCCCCGCCACCGCGGGCACGCTGCGGACCGACAAGCCCCTCTACGCGGGCCTGCTGGTCGGCACGATCCTGATCATCACCGGTCTGACCTACTTCCCGGCCCTGGCGCTGGGTCCGCTCGCCGAAGGGCTGGCGTCATGACCACGAACGTAAAGAAGCACGAGGACGCTGTGGAACAGACGTCTACCGCCACCCCGACGCGGGCCCCGCACCAGGACGTTCCCACCGGGCACAAGCCCGACGCCGGGCGCGTGGGCGCGGGCCTGTTCGACCCCAAGCAGCTGGTCAAGTCCTTCCCGGACGCGATCCGCAAGCTCGACCCGCGCGTGATGGTCAAGTCGCCGGTCATGTTCGTGGTCCTGGTCGGCTCGGTGATCACCACCGTGCTGGCGATCAAGGACCCGGGCGACTGGTTCGGCTGGGCGATCGCCGCCTGGCTCTGGCTCACCACGATCTTCGCCAACCTGGCGGAGGCCGTCGCCGAGGGCCGCGGCAAGGCGCAGGCGGACACCCTGCGCAAGGCCAAGACCGACACCGTGGCACGCCGCGTCGTCGGCACGAACGAGGAGCGGGTGCCCGGCACCGAGCTGCGCATCGGCGACCTCGTCGTCTGCGAGGCCGGCGACATCATCCCCGGCGACGGTGACGTCGTCGAGGGCGTGGCCTCCGTGGACGAGTCGGCCATCACCGGCGAGTCCGCCCCGGTCATCCGCGAGTCCGGCGGCGACCGCTCGGCCGTCACCGGCGGTACGAAGGTGCTGTCCGACCGGATCGTCATCAAGATCACGACGAAGCCGGGCGAGACCTTCATCGACCGGATGATCAGCCTGGTCGAGGGCGCCGCACGGCAGAAGACACCCAACGAGATCGCGCTGAACATCCTGCTCGCCTCGCTGACGATCGTCTTCCTGCTCGCGGTCGTGACGCTGAAGCCGTTCGCGATCTACGCGGGCGCCGATGCGCAGACCTCGATGATCGTGCTCGTCGCGCTGCTGGTCTGCCTCATCCCGACGACGATCGGCGCGCTGCTCTCGGCGATCGGCATCGCCGGTATGGACCGCCTCGTCCAGCGCAATGTGCTGGCCATGTCGGGCCGTGCCGTCGAGGCCGCCGGCGACGTCTCCACGCTGCTGCTCGACAAGACCGGCACGATCACCCTCGGCAACCGCCAGGCCGCCGAGTTCGTCCCCGTCAAGGGCACCACCGAGCCCGAGGTCGCCGACGCGGCCCAGCTCTCCTCGCTCGCCGACGAGACCCCCGAGGGCCGCTCCATCGTGGTCCTCGCCAAGGAGAAGTACGGGCTGCGCGAGCGCCACCAGGGTGAGCTCGCCCACGCCACCTGGGTTCCGTTCACCGCCCAGACCCGGATGTCGGGTGTGGACGTCGACGGCAGGAAGGTCCGCAAGGGCGCGGCCGGTTCGGTCATCACCTGGGTCAAGGAGCAGGGCGGCGAGGTCGCGGACGACGCGGACACGCTCGCCAACAGGATCTCGGAGGCGGGCGGCACTCCGCTCCTCGTCGCCGTGAAGGACGACAAGGGCGCCCGCGTCCTCGGCGTCATCCACCTCAAGGACGTCGTCAAGGACGGCATGCGGGAGCGGTTCGAGGAACTGCGCCGCATGGGCATCAAGACCGTCATGATCACGGGTGACAACCCGCTGACCGCCAAGGCGATCGCCGAGGAGGCGGGCGTCGACGACTTCCTCGCGGAGGCCACGCCCGAGGACAAGATGGCGCTCATCAAGCGGGAGCAGGCCGGCGGCAAGCTCGTCGCGATGACGGGCGACGGTACGAACGACGCCCCTGCGCTGGCCCAGGCGGACGTCGGCGTGGCGATGAACACCGGCACCTCGGCCGCCAAGGAGGCCGGGAACATGGTGGACCTCGACTCCAACCCGACCAAGCTCATCGAGATCGTCGAGATCGGCAAGCAGCTCCTCATCACCCGAGGCGCGCTGACCACCTTCTCGATCGCCAACGACGTGGCGAAGTACTTCGCGATCATCCCCGCGATGTTCGCGGTCGCCTACCCGAGCCTGGACAAGCTCAACGTCATGGCGCTGTCCTCGCCCGAGTCCGCGATCCTCTCCGCGGTCATCTTCAACGCGCTGATCATCATCGCGCTCGTGCCGCTCGCCCTGAAGGGCGTGCAGTACCGGCCGACCAGCGCCGACAAGATGCTCCGCCGCAACCTCGGGATCTACGGCCTCGGCGGCCTCGTCGCCCCGTTCATCGGCATCAAGATCATCGACATGCTCATCTCCCTCATCCCCGGGCTGCGTTAATCCAGAAAGAGTGCTGAACGCCATGAACACTTCCTTCGGAAACGCGGCACGGCTGATCGGGGCCGGGCTCCGCGCCCTGCTCGTCCTCACCCTCGTGACGGGCGTCATCTACCCGCTGGTCGTCACGGGCATCGCCCAGGGCCTGTTCAACGACAAGGCGAACGGTTCCGAGATCAAGAGCGACGGCAAGGTCGTCGGCTCCTCGCTGATCGGGCAGACGTACAACCTGCCCAAGAAGGCTGCATCTGATTCGACTACGGCCGACGACGCGGAGGAGGCGGCGGTCCCGGACCTGAAGTGGTTCCAGCCGCGCCCGTCCAACGGCCTCGGCAGCAACAGCGTCAACACCCAGTACTCGATCATCCTCTCCGGGGCGACCAACCGCTCCGGCGACAACGAGGACCTGATCCAGTGGGTCAAGGACGCCAAGGCCGCCGTGGTCAAGGACAACTCCACCGCCGACTACAAGGTCACGCCATCGGACGTGCCGGCCGACGCCGTCACCTCCTCCGGCTCCGGCCTGGACCCGCACATCTCCCCGGAGTACGCGGAGCTCCAGGCCCACCGGGTCGCCGAGAAGAACGGCCTCCCCGTCGCGGAGGTCGAGAAGCTCGTCGCCGACCACACCCAGGGCCGGACCCTCGGCTTCATGGGCGAGCCCCGGGTCAACGTCCTCGAGCTCAACATCGCGCTGAAGGACCTGGCGAGCAAGAGCTGAGCAGGGGCCGAGCAGTGGCACGTCAGGCGGGAGCCGGCAGTCCGGGACGTATCCCCGGCCCGCCGGCTCCCGTCGGCGCATCACGCCACGGCCCCGCCCCACGTCCCGACTCCGTACAACAGGAAGGCCGCACACCGATGACCCGGGTGCTCGTCGTGGAGGACGACCCCCAGCTCGTCCGGGCCCTCACGATCAACCTCAAGGCCCGCAAGTACGCGGTGGAGGCCGCGACCGACGGCGCCGCCGCCCTCCGGCTCGCCGCATCCGCCCCGCCCGACGTGGTGCTTCTCGACCTCGGACTCCCCGACATGGACGGCCTGGACGTCATCAGGGGGCTGCGCCGCTGGAGCCGGGTCCCGATCGTGGTCGTCTCCGCCCGCCGCACCTCCGACGAGAAGATCGAGGCGCTCGACGCAGGCGCCGACGACTACGTCACCAAACCGTTCGCCATGGACGAACTACTGGCCAGGCTGCGGGCCGCCGTACGCCGCAACGAGTCCGCCGCGTCCGCCGCCGACGAGACCAGGGTCGTCATGACGGAGCAGTTCACCGTCGACCTCGTGGCCAAGAAGGTGAAGCGTGCGGGCGGCGACGACGTACGGCTCACGCCCACCGAATGGCATCTGCTGGAGCTGCTGATCCGCAACCCCGGACGCCTCATCAGCCAGCGGCAGCTGCTGGAGGAGGTGTGGGGCCACTCCGCCGGCAACCGGACCAACTACCTGCGCGTCTACATGGCGCAGTTGCGGCGCAAACTGGAGGCCGACCCCTCCCACCCCCGCCACCTCATCACCGAACCCGGCATGGGCTACCGCTTCGAGGAGTGAGAACGCACCCGCCGGCAGCGGCGGGTGCGAAGCGGAGGGCGGGGCCTCAGCGCCCCGAGGCCAGCTCCCTGCGGACGGCGTCGTACGCGGGCTTCGGCGCGAAGTCCTCGTCCAGCAGGTTGGCCGCGCCCTGGCCGTCGAACCAGCCGGGCACCCACGAGTACGTGTCGGTGAAGCCCCAGACCGTGAACGACGTGCAGCTGCGGACGCCGAGGCAGGCGTCGAGCAGCCGCCGGTAGTCGTCGGCCTGGCGCGCCAGCTTCGTGTCGTCCGCCGGCAGGTCCATGCGCACGTCGACCTCGGTGAACGCGGTCTCCATGCCGAGCGCGGCGAAGCGTTCGAGGTTGGCCCGCACGTCGCCCGGGAAGCCGTACCGGATGTCCAGGTGGCCCTGGATGCCGAATCCGTGGACCGGTACGCCCTGGGCGCGCAGCGTCCTGGCCAGCTCGTGGTAGGCCGTGGACTTCGCGTTGACGCCCTCCACGTTGTAGTCGTTGAGGAACAGCCTGGCCCTGGGGTCGGCGGCGTGGGCCCAGCGGAAGGCGTCGGCGATGTAGGACGGGCCGAGCTGCCGCAGCCAGAGCGAGTCGCGCAGGGTGCCGTCGTCGTTGAAGACCTCGTTGACGACGTCCCACTGGTAGATGTCGCCCTTGAAGTGCCTGACCTGCGCGGTGATGTGGTCGCGCAGGATGCCGCGCAGCTCGGAGGGGCCGATCGAGCCGTCCGCGACACCCGAGGTGAGCCAGGCGGGCAGCTGGTTGTGCCAGACGAGGGTGTGGCCGCGCACGGCCTGGCCGTGGCGTTCGGCGAAGGCCACCAGGGCATCGGCCTGCGACCAGTCGTACGTGCCGCGCTCGGGCTCGACGACCTCCCACTTCATGACGTTCTCGGCGGTGACCGAGTCGAACTCGCGGGCGGTCAGGGAGCGGTACGTACGGTCGCCGGCCAGCGCCGTGGTGTCGACGGCCGTGCCGATGCGCAGGTCCTGGCGTGCGGCGAGGGAACGCAGCGAGGCGTTCCGGTCGGCGTGGCCGGGCCGGTCGCGGTGGTCGTGCGCGGAGACGGCCGGTGCGGCGCCGAGCACGAGCACGGCGGCGGCGCCCGCGGCCAGGGCGCGGGCGAGGGACCCGGGAAGCGGTCTGGACATCATGGGGAACTCCTTGGAGGGAAGCGGGTGGTCGGCGTCAGCGCAGGCGGAGGCTCTCCTGCGGGCCGAGGTAGGTGTCCGGCAGAGCGCCGGTGTCGATCAGCAGCCGCTGGAGGACGACGGTCGGGTCGACCATCCAGAACGTCAGCCGGTGGACGCCGGGGGAGAGGGTGTGCCGGGTGGCGGTGCGGCTGGCGTTGTCGGAGGTGTTGCGCGCCCACTGCGTGTTCATCACCCCGTCGTCGGACCCGCTGACCGCGATGATGTCCACGGTCTGCGGGGCGTCGTCGTCGAAGGAGACGGCATAGCGCAGCCCGCTGTGGGGCAGCACCGGGTTGCGCGGCGACAGGTACGCCCAGAGGGTGACGGGGCCGCCGGTGAGCAGGCTGACCGTGTACTCCAGCCGCGGTGAGGAGCCGCCGGGGGTCTGCGAGGGCGCCGTGACCGGGACCGGTGTGAGGCCCGCGGCGTTGCGCCCGATGCCGTCGATCCGCTGCCAGGCGATGCCCCGTGCGCCCACGATCCGGTCGGTGTGCTCGGCGTCGACGGCGATGTAGCCGCCCGCCTCGACGAAGCCGCGCAGACCCCGGACATCGGGGTTCTCGGCGACCGCCGTCACGGGGACGCTCACCCCGTCCGGGCCGTGCACGACCAGGGTGGCCTCCGTGGTGCCGCGCGGGGCCCTGCGCCAGTCCACGCTCACCGTCACCCGCGTCTGCTTCACGACCCGGCCGGCCGGGCGGTCGACCCGCAGCCACGGCGCCGAGGACTCGATGCGGTAGTCGAAGGGCGCGCCGCCGCGGTTGAAGACCTCGACGTACGGGTCGGGGGCCGTGCCGTAGCGGCTCAGCGGCGGCAGCTTCGCGGCGGTCGCGGCATGGGGCCACCAGGCGCTCGAACCCGAGACGGCCACCCCGAGCGCCGCCGGGCCCGGGATCTCGATCCGGCGCACGGCCGGGAAGATCTCGTCGGGGATGGCCACGTTGTTCAGCTCCGGCTGCTGCCAGGGAGCGTTGGGGCCGTAGCGCTCCACGTCGCCGTAGCCGATGTGCGGCTGGGTCTGGAAGCCCTGCCATTTGCCGCCCGCGATACGGGAGTTGAAACGGTCGGCGAGGGCGAAGTCCCTGTCGAGGCAGGTCTCGGCCCGTGCCGCCTGCTCGTTGGTCGCCGCCCTGCCCTGCTCGGCGTAGCGCAGATTGGTGAACTCGGCCTCGCGCAGGGCGTAGACGTTGGCGGTGGCGGCGACCTCGTAGCCGACGAGTTCGAACCAGGCGTCCTGGGCGGAGTGCGGCAGCCGGCGGCCGATGCGCTCGGCGCGCTCCGCCAGCTCCTGCCACTGCTCGGTGACGCGTTCCAGCTCGCGGTGGTGGTCGAGCGAGAACGGGGTCGCCTTGTCGTCGTAGACGATCGCGGACGAGTCGGTCGCCGGGTCCTTCGCGGGGTCCAGGGTGATGCGCCGGTTGAGGAGCTCCGGCTTGCGCAGCGACTGGAGCCGGGCGTAGTCGGCGAGTACGGAGGCGATCGCGGCGGCCTGCGTCTCGCCGAAGTTCTGCGCCGCGTAGCGGCGTTCCCACGCGGGGATGGACTCCAGGTCCCAGCGGTCCGGGTTCCAGGCGTAGTCCAGGAAGAACTGGGTGGGCACCTCGTTTCCCTTGAGGTCGCCGACGTTGGTCATCCAGAGGGTGCGATTGCCGTACGCAGCAGCCTGCCGCAGCTGGTCCCACAGGTTCGGCAGCGAGGTCGTGTCCACCCACTTGTAGTTGCGGCCGACGCCGACGTAGTCGAAGTGGTAGTAGAGGCCGTAGCCGCCGGAGCGGGCGGGCTCGGCCGGGTCCGGGTGCTTGCGGATGTTGCCCCAGTTGTCGTCGCACAGCACGACCGTGACGTCCTCGGGGGCGCGCAGCCCGCGCGCCCAGTAGCGCTGGACCTCCTTGTAGAGCGTCCAGACCTGAGGGATGTCGGTGAGGTCCCGGCCCGTCTCCTCGGCGAGGATCTGCCGCTGCGCGGCGATGATCTCCTGCATCAGCTCGATGCCGTCGCCGTCGGGGAGGCTGACGTCCCCGTTGCCGCGCATGCCGAGGGTGACGACGCCCTCGAAGTCCTGCTCCACCATCCGGCGGATGCCGTCGCGCCAGTACGCCTTGATCGCCCCGGCGTTGCGGCGGAAGGACCACTCGCCCGTGCCGCCGTAGGGGTCGCGGCCGGGGGTGACGATGTTCCCGGCGCTGTCGCGCACGGCGGCGACCGCGTGCCGGTTCCACTCCTCGATACCGCGCATCATGGGCGCCTCGTGGGAGGTCCCCATGACGATGCCGTACTCCTTGGCGCGCGCGTGGTTCTCCGGGTCGTCCTCGGCGAAGGCGCGCCCCCACACCGCGGGCCACAGGTAGTTGGCCTTGAGGCGCAGCATGACCTCGAAGACCTTGGCCCAGAAGTCCGCGTTGAAGCCGCCCGGGTAGCCCTCGGCCTTGCCCGGCCCGAAGTGGCCCGGCGCCCAGGTGCCGAGCGCCGGGTTCTCGTCGTTGATGAAGATCCCGCGGTACTTCACGGCCGGGGTGCCCTGGGTGTGCCGGCCGGGCAGGACGTAGAGCGCGTCCCGGTGTTCGGGCCGCACGTCGTCCCACCAGTACCAGGGCGAGACGCCGATGCCGCAACTCACGTCGTACGCCCCGAAGACGGCCCCGCGGGGATCGCTTCCGGCGATGACGAACGCACGGTCCACGCCGGGCAACGGCCGCTCGACCACGGTCTGGAGCGAGGTCTCCCAGCGCCCCGCGACGCCTTCCGCGTCCAGCGTGCCGTTCGCGACCAGCCGGTCGATCAGCGGGCTGCGCCCCAGCGTCCCGATGAGCACCAGCTCCCGGCCCGCCTCGGGGACGTCGCCGTTCCTGGCCTTCCTCAGAGCGGGCCGGACCCCGGTGACGCGCTCGATGTCGTCACACAGATCCGCCGCGACCCGCACGACGCCGGGATGGTCACCGGCGTCCACCACGACGGCCGCGGCGCGCCCTGCCCGCGCCAGCGCGAACGCCCCTTCGCGGGGACCGAACGAGATGTACGCACCGAAGTCGGTGACCCGGGGCGCCCCGCCCCCGGTGTGCGGCCGTGGCGGGGTGGCCGCCTCGGCCTGCCCCGCAATTCCCGGTATGCCCCCGAAAGTTGTCAGCGCGAGCGCACCTGCTCCTACACCGGCGCCTGCACCGAGCACCGCTCTGCGGCGTGGATCGGACGGGCGGTTCTCGCTCATTGCCACTCCTTTGTGCGCATCTGTCACATGAGTTGACGCCTGCGAGACAGATCCTGGGTGATGAACGCCGCCGAAACAATGGAGTGTCATGGTCGAAACATTTTCGAACCGGTGAGGTGGGCAGGGATGTTGGCCCACTCAGGGATACGAGGCCGGCGGTCACCGCGAAGCGTGGCTACGCCCGGCGGACGGTTCCAGCGGGACACGGATCTCCGCCATGGCCTGGCCGGCGTGGGACACGCCCATCGCCTTCGACAGCACCCCCGAGGACACCGCCGACGCCGCTGTGCGGTGGCTGCGCCAAGGCACGTAGGTGAAGGAGTCCGGCGAGGCCACTTCCGAGGCCGGCGTCACGGCTGACGGGCCGGCCGCCCCCGGAGCCCCACGCCCGGGGGATCCGCAGGAGTCCCTACCGGGCCTCTTCGTCGAGCTCCACAGGCAGATCGGTGTGGCCCTCGGACCAGGGGTTCACCCAGCCGCACACCGTGCATGCGTACCGTCCGTTGATCCCGTGCAGCTCCGTACCGCACTGATGACAGTCCGTCCGCGTGATCTCGATGTCCATCGCGGGCGCGGGCGCGGGCACGGGATCGGATCCGGGGTGCGGGGTGGTCATGCCTGGAGAGTACCGCCGACGGCGGAGGGGTAACCCCGGACGCCCACCCGCACTGGTTCAGGCAGTACCAGCGGCCGTCGCTGCCCTGCGTGGCGCCACCACCGCAACTCGGACAGTTCATGTCGGTCTCCCCTCATCGCGCAGCCGCTGCTTCACCCGCAGGACTGCGAACGGAGCCAACGGCGGAGACTGCCTTCATAGGCGGCAGCGCCGCAGCTGGGACAGGCCATGTCCGGCCGTTCTCGGGAGGGCACTTCACGTGCCGGCACCGGCACCGGCATCGGCGCCCGAGGCCGGGGCCGAGTCGATGGCGGACGCCAGCCGCCGGGCGCGCCGCCGGAAGTGCCGCAGGGCGGCCTCCGCGCCGAAGCCACGCGGCGTGGGCAAGCGGCGCCACGCCTGGTCGGCACCGATCTGCGCGACGTGCGCCGGGGCGTCGCCCGTGGGCAGGCGGGCGATCAGGGGCGGGATTCTCCCCGTACCCTCGGACCGGTACCCCGAGTCCCATGGCCCCCAGGTCCATCGCCAGACGCTGAGCGTCCTGGCGGACCATACGCGCCCGCTCCTGGCCGGCCGGTCCGGGCAACGCCATGCGGCTGCGCCGCGCAGTCGTTCCGGGTTCGTTCGCGACCACCGTGCGTCCGACCAGGCGGACCGGTCGCGTCGGCCGCGAGCCGGCTCATCGGTACCGGCTCCGCATGAGGCCGGTTCAGCCCTCCTCGCGGAGCAGGCCGAGGATGTGGGGCCAGGCCGCCGCCCCCAGCAGCGCGTCGGCTTCCGGCGTGCCCCCGTACAGGAATCGCGGGGAGGCCGGCAAGGGGCTCTCGCCGGGAAGACGCGGGCGGTGGCCGGCGTCGTGGCGGGCGATCAGACGCACAGGGGAGCCGGACGCGCGCCGGCGTCGCGCCAGTTGTTCGGCGAAGGGAAGCGACGGCCACATCGCGTCGTCGCCGCCTGCGACCAGCAGGAGGTCGGCCCGGGCCGTGTCCACGGGGATCTCCGCCGGAGGGAGCATGTGCGCGAAGGTCCGCTCGCTGAGTTCGTACCATCCGCGGATCGCGACGGGTCCGCCGCGCGGTTCCGCGGGAGTCCAGGAGTCGTCCAGCGGGACGAAGGGCAGCGCCTGTCCTCGCCACGTCCAGGACGATCGCCAGGGGCGCTGCACTCCGTCGCGGCCCGGGCCGACATTGCCCCACACCCGGGACGTGGGCGACAGCGCGATGACGACGTCCACGCGCGGATCGTGTACAGCCGTGAGCATGGCTGCCTCGGCCCCTTTGGAAACGCCCAGGACGCCGATGCGCTCCGCCCCGTTGGCCCGGAGGGAGTCGATGGCGGTGACAAAGGTCTCCAGGGGGATCTCGCAGATACCCGGAGACTGGCCCGGCCCGCCGAACCAGCGGATCGACAGGGCCGTCATGCCCCGCCGGGCGAGGATGCGCGCTCTTTCCCGCTCGATGCGCCCGCTGGAGCCCGCAAGGACCAGAACACCGATGTCGCTGCCGCCGACAGGAATGACCAGGACGCCTTCCCAGGGCCCGGTCTGCTCGTGCTCGATGACATCCATGTGGTCCCCCTGCCTGGTGGTCCCCCGCCTGCGGCCCGCCTGCCGCCATGGTGGCCCGGGCGCCGTCAGCGCCCACCGAACGGGGGCGCGGTGCCGACCCGGACGCAACACCGGACGGCGCCGCGCCCCGAGCTCAGCGGTCGCCTCCCGTCAGCAGCCCGCCCGCGTCGCCCAGGACCGATTCGATCCGTCCCCACGTCGCCTCGTCCCGTGCCACGGCGGGCAGTTCGCGGCCCCGGCCCGTGCCCCAGCGGGTTGCGACGGCCACCGGGTCGTCGCCGCTTGCCGCGCCGGTGGCGAGGGCCGCCGCGCCGAGTGCGACGAGTTCCTGGGACTCGGGGATCAGGACCGGGCGGCCGGACAGGCGGCGTACGGTCTCGACCCAGGTGTGTCCCTGGGCGCCGCCGCCGATGAGGCGCAGCGGGCGGGAGCGGACCTCGGGGTCGGCCGGGTCGAGGCCGGCGGCGACCAGGAGTTCGTCCAGGGCGCGCAGCACGGTGAAGACGGCGCCCTCGTAGGCGGCGCCGAGGAGCTGGCGTGCCGTGGTCGCGTGGCGCAGACCGGTGAGCAGGCCGGAGGCGCCCGGAAGGTCGGGGGTGCGCTCGCCGTCGAGGTACGGGAGCAGGACCGCGTCGCCGCCCGGCTCCGCGTCCTCGCGGTCGAGTCCGAGCAGGGCTGCGATCTTGTCGACGGCGAGCGTGCAGTTGAGCGTGCAGGCAAGCGGAAGATAGGTGCCGTCGGCGGCGGCGAAGCCGGCGAGCGCCGCCGATGCGGGCCGGGTGCGGGTCGCGGCGAAGACGGTGCCGGAGGTGCCGAGGCTGACCACGGGGTGGTCGAGCAGCCCGGCGCCGC
Source organism: Streptomyces sp. FIT100 (assembly GCF_024584805.1). NCBI lineage: Bacteria > Bacillati > Actinomycetota > Actinomycetes > Kitasatosporales > Streptomycetaceae > Streptomyces > Streptomyces sp. FIT100. Next base: position 6,598,358 of record NZ_CP075715.1, read on the forward strand.
CGAGGCCGAGGCCGACCGCGGCAGCCGCGTTGTCGCCCGTGCCGGCGGCCACCGCGATGCCCTCGGGCAGGCCGAGCGCGACGGCGGCCGCCCGGGTCAGCGAGCCCACCCGCTCGGCGCCGCTCGCTGCCACGGCGGGCAGCAGGGCCGGGTCGAGGCCGACGAGGTCGAGCAGGCCGGGGTCGTACGCGCCCGTGGCGGTGGAGTACCAGCAGGTGCCCGACGCGTCGCCCGGGTCGGTCGCCGCGACGCCGGACAGCCGCTCGGTGAGGAAGTCGTGCGGCAGGCGTACGGCGGCGGCCGCGCCGGCGAGTGCCGGCTCGTGCTCCCGCAGCCACTGCCACTTGGTGGCCGTCATGGACGCGACGGGCACGCTGCCGGTCCTGGCCAGCCAGGCGTCCGGGCCGCCGAGCGCCTCGGTGAGCGCGGCCGCCTGGGGGGCCGAGCGGGTGTCGTTCCACAGCAGGGCGGGGCGCAGCGGGCGGCCCGCTGAGTCGAGGGTGACCAGCCCGTGCTGCTGGCCGGCGACCGCGATACCGGTGACGGCCGACGGGTCCGTACCGGACTCCTTGAGACCGGCGGCGACCGCTTCGCGCAGCGCCTGCCACCACTCCTCGGGGTCGGACTCCCGTGCGCCGCCGTCGCCGGTGACGGTGTGGGCCGCGCGGCCCACGGCCAGGATCCGGCCGGTGGCGGCGTCGGTGACGGCGGCCTTGGTGGACTGGGTGGAGCTGTCCACACCGATGACGACGGGCGATGTCGGCACTGCGCACCTCACTGGTGATGCCCGGATACCCCCAGGCTTTTGGTTATACGAACAACAAAATATGTCCACCAGGCGAGCGCTCGTCAAGAGGCGCCGACACCGTGGCAATGCTGATCAGAGTAGGAGAATGGGGGAGGGCCTCGGCCGGCTCCCCTGAGTCCGTGGCCGGTGGGTGGGGGCTTGGCGGGAGCGAATTCTTGAGGTATTGGTTAGGGAACAAACAAATCCCGATACGCCGCCGACGCCGTTACCCAAGGGGCCGCACCATGTCCGATCGCTTCACTCCCACCCCGCAGGACAAGTTCACCTTCGGTCTGTGGACCGTCGGCTGGCAGGGCCGCGACCCCTTCGGCGAGGCCACCCGCCCGGCCCTCGACCCCGTCGAGTCCGTCGAGCGCCTGGCCGAGCTCGGTGCGCACGGTGTGACCTTCCACGACGACGACCTGATCCCGTTCGGCTCCTCGGACGCCCAGCGCGAGGCGGTCGTCAAGCGCTTCAAGGACGCGCTGGAGCGCACCGGCCTCAAGGTGCCGATGGCGACCACCAACCTCTTCACGCACCCCGTCTTCAAGGACGGCGCCTTCACCGCGAACGACCGCGACGTGCGCCGCTACGCCCTGCGCAAGACCATCCGCAACATCGACCTCGCCGTCGAGCTCGGCGCCACCACCTACGTCGCCTGGGGCGGCCGCGAGGGCGCCGAGTCCGGCGCCGCCAAGGACGTCCGGGTCGCGCTCGACCGGATGAAGGAGGCATTCGACCTCCTCGGCGAGTACGTCACCGAGCAGGGCTACGACCTGCGCTTCGCCATCGAGCCCAAGCCCAACGAGCCCCGCGGCGACATCCTGCTGCCGACCATCGGCCACGCCCTCGCCTTCATCGAGCGCCTGGAGCGCCCCGAGCTGGTCGGCGTCAACCCGGAGACCGGCCACGAGCAGATGGCCGGCCTGAACTTCCCGCACGGCATCGCCCAGGCGCTGTGGGCGGGCAAGCTGTACCACATCGACCTCAACGGCCAGTCCGGCATCAAGTACGACCAGGACTTCCGCTTCGGTGCGGGCGATCTGCGCCAGGCGTTCTGGCTCGTCGACCTGTTGGAGACGGCCGGTTACGAGGGCCCCCGCCACTTCGACTTCAAGCCGGTGCGCACCGACGGCTTCGACGGCGTGTGGGAGTCCGCGAAGAACTGCATGCGCAACTACCTGATCCTCAAGGAGCGCGCCGCGGCCTTCCGCGCCGACTCCGAGGTCCAGGAGGCGCTCGTGGCGTCGCGGCTCGACGAGCTCGCGCGGCCGACCGCCGCCGACGGCCTCAAGGCGCTGCTCGCCGACGCCTCCGCCTACGAGGAGTTCGACGTGGACGGCGCTGCCGAGCGCTCCATGGCGTTCGAGCGCCTCGACCAGCTGGCGATGGAGCACCTGCTCGGCGTCCGCTGACGCCGCCCCGTACTGGCGGCCGCCGGGACCCCCGCCCGGTGGCCGCCGCCGCTCCGACGCCAGGCGCTCCGACGCCAGGCGCTCCGACGCCAGGCGCTCCGACGCCAGGCGCTCCGGAGTCACGCGCTCCGGAGTCACGCGCTCCGACGCCAGGCGCTTCGGAGTCACGCGCTCCGAAGTCACGCGTTCCGCAGCCATGTGCTCCGAAGCCGGGCGGGCGAGCCGCAGGTGCTCAGGCCGCCGGTGGTCCGCAGGCCGCCGGGAGGCGTACGGGGAAACGGCGGGATATGTTTGTCTGCCGCCCGATTCGTGAGCTGCACCCGCGGCAGGCCGTCCTGCCCCGGGGCAGGTAGGAGTGCGTACGTGTCACAGAGCGCCGCCGACGCGGCCCGCTCAGCCGGGGCGGCCCCTGTCGACCAGGTGGCGGTGCGCCGCGTCAACCTCGTCCGGGTGCTGGGCGAGGTCCGTTCGGCAGGCCCGCTGTCGAGGGCGACGGTCGCCCGGCACACCGGGCTGACCCGTGCCACGGTCTCCAGCCTCGTCGCGGAGCTGATCGAGCGGAGGCTGCTGCGCGAGACCGACTACCAGCAGGACGGCACGGTCGGACGCCCCGGACGGCGGCTGGAGATCGACGGCAGGGGAGTGGCCGCGCTCGGCCTGGAGGTCAACTCCCGCTATCTGGCCGCCTGGTCGATGGACCTCGCCGGCCGCACACTGCAGGAACGGCGCCTCGTGCACGACGCGACGCGCCAGGACGCGGGGCACACGATCCGGGCGCTCGCCGCGCTCGCCGCCGAGCTGATCGACAGCGCCCGCGGGACCGGGGCGCACACGGCGGGCATCGGCGTCGCCGTCCCGGGCCCGGTGGACATCGCCACCGGTCTCGTGCGCTCCGCGCCGAACCTGCACTGGCACAACGTCCCCGTCGGCGCCCTGCTGCGCGATCTGCTCGGGCTGCCGGACGACGTGAGCGTCGTCGTCGACAACGAGGCCAACCTGGCCGCGCTCGCCGAACGCGGCCACGGGCAGTCCAGGGCCGCCGACCTGGTGTACGTGACCGGGGAGGCGGGCATCGGCGCCGGCATCGTCGCGGGCGGGGCGCTGCTGCGCGGCTCGGGCGGCTTCAGCGGGGAGCTCGGGCACATCCAGGTCGACCCCGCGGGCGAGCGCTGCGCCTGCGGGCGCATCGGCTGCCTGGAGACCAAGGTCGGACTGCCCGCCGCGATGCGGACCGCCGCGCCGGACCTGGCGAACGGCGCCGCCGCGGGTGCCGCCGCGTACGACCCCCAGGAGCAGGCCACAGAGCTGCTGCGCCGCGCCACGGCGGGCGACCCGCAGGCCCTGACCGGCCTGGACGCGATCGGCCGCTGGCTGGGCATCGGCCTGGCGATCCCGGTGAACCTGCTGAACCCGGACGTGATCGTGCTCGGCGGCTACTTCGCGGCCGTCGCCCCGTACCTGATGCCCGCCGCCATGCGCGAACTGCGCGAGCGGGCCGTCGCGGGGGACGCGGCGGTGTGCCGGGTGACCGGCTCGGCCCTGGGCTTCACGGCGGCGGTGCGCGGCGCGGCGGACGTCATCGTGGAGGAGATCTTCGCCGATCCCGGCCGGGTGGCCGCCGCGGCATAGGCCCTGGCTCCGGCTCCGAAACCTCTTCGAAACTCTTTACACCACACCCGAGTTGAGTTGCGGCTTCCGCCCACTCATGGGTGGCGGTGGCGGTGGCGGCGGTGGCGGAGCCACGCGGGCCTGGAGCGGCTCGCTCCTGACCCGCTGCGCACCGGGCCGGGAACAGGGCCGCGGCACCCCGGGGACCGGCCCCCGGGGTGCCGCTCCGTTTCCGCGGCCCTGCGTGCGGCTGTGCGGCAGCCGCTCCGCACGCCCTATGCGGCAGGCGCCCTCAGCTCCCTCGCCTCGGCAGCGATCAACTCGGCCGTCGCCGTGGGCAGTTCCCCGCGCTCGCCCGCCTTCTCCGCCAGCTTCTCCAGACGGTCGTACCGCCCGCGCGCGAGGCAGTCGAGCAGGTCGCCGACCGTCTGCTGCCGGCCGGCCGAGGCGAGGATGAGATGGCCGAGGCCGGCCCGGGAGGCCCGTACGGTGAAGGTGCTGGTGGCGACCGTCGTGCCACCCGGTCCCGTCGCGGTCAGCCGCAGCGTGTGCTCGCCGGCCTTCAGCGCCGTCAGGTCGAGCGTGGATCCCGGCTCGTACGGCTCGCCGTCCAGCGTGAGCGCCATCTTCGCGGGATCGGCGTGCTCGGTGGCGACGGCGAGCACGGGGCGCTGGGCGCGGTCGAGGACGGCGCCGTTCGCCGGCGACGTGACCGCGGCCCGCGGCTCGGGGGCCGGCTCGGGGGCCGGAGCGGCCTGGCTCCGTGCCTGGTTCCAGCCGGCCAGCTCCGCCGGGCGGTTGGTGATGATCCCGTCGACGCCGTACTCGTCGTAGGTGCGCCACTGCGCCGCCGAGTCGACGGTCCACACCATGACCGCCACACCCGCCTCGTGCAGGTCGGCCACCACACCCGGCCTGGTGCCGAGTGCGGCGCCGCTCGGGTTGTACGACGTCAGGTGCAGGTCGGCGGCGACGGCCACGGGGTCGGCGTCCAGCGTGCTGCGCAGCAGGCCGAGGGGGAGTTCGGGGGCCAGCTCGTGGACCCAGCGCAGATGCTGGGGCTCGAAGCTCTGCACGAAGACACGGCCGGTCATGTTCTCGGCCCGTACGACGTCGATCATCGAGGCGACCTCGTCCCTGGTGTCGGCGCGCTTGACCTCCAGGAGGAGGTTCCCGCCGCGCTGGCGCAGATCGGCCAGTTGCGCCCGGAGCGTGGGAACGCGGGCACCGGCGAAGTGCGGCGAGAACCAGGAGCCCGCGTCGAGACCGTCGAGCTGCGCGGCGGTGAGGGTCCTGATGTCCCCGGTGCCGTCGGTCGTGCGGTCCACGGTGGTGTCGTGCATCAGGTACGGCACGCCGTCCTTGCTCAGCTGGACGTCGTCCTCGATGAAGTCGGCGCCGGAGCGGCGGCCGACCTCCTGCGCGAACATCGTGTTCTCCGGCGCGGACGAGGAGGCGCCGCGGTGGGCGATGACCGCGGCCGGCGCACCCTCGGGGCGGAGGTAGCCGTTGGGGCCGAGCGCGGTGACCTTCACCTCGTCGAAGGAGACCTGCGAGCCGTTGACCACCAGGGCCAGACCGCCGTCGGCCGAGCGCTGGAGGCGGTTCGTGCGCATCAGCTGCCTGCCGTCGAGGAACCAGGCCGCCTGGTGGCCGTGGACCTCGATGCGGACCTTCACGTCCCGGCCGGTGGCGGCGGCGTAAGGGGCCGAGGCGGTGTCCGTGACGTTCCAGGTGCCGGCCGTGGTGAGCTGGGCGAACTCGACGCCGTTGGCGGCGGTGCTGCCACTGCGGAGGGTCGCGATCCACCACGGGGTCGCCCCGGAGGCCGGGACGTCGAGCCCGAGTGCGAACCAGCGCGTCGCCTCGGCGACGGACTCGAAGCGGGCGGTGGCCTCGAACCGGTAGTCCGTCAGATGAGGTCCGAAGGTGAGCTTCCTGGTGCCCGAGGCCGCGGTGCCGACCAGTCGGCCGTCCTTGACCTGCCAGTCGCCGTCGACGGCACGCCAGCCGGCGGGGAGCGAGCCGGACCCGAAGTCCTCGGACACGACGACGTCCCCGGGCGCGGGGCTGGTGCCCGCCCGGGCCGGCGGGGCGGGGCTGAGCACGGCCAGCGAGCCGATGACGGCGAGGGCCGTACAGGCGCGTACGGAGGCGGACTTGGCGTAGGAGATCATGCGGGGAGGGTAGGGGCCCTGCCCCAATCCCAGGCGTCGCGATCCTGGCGCCGAGCGAAACCCACGGCGGCGGGTGCCTCAGGCGGGGCTCGGCGGGGCTCGGCCCCGCTGCCCTGGTCGCCCTGCGCCGGGCGGGCGCGTTGCGGCTGCCGCCTGAGTGGAAGCCGCTCACGAGCCCCGGCCTGGTTGCCCCGCGGGGTGCGGCCTCCGCCGGTGGGTGGGCCGGTGTCCCACGGCTCTGTCCCATGGTCGCAGTCGCCCCGCCCCGGGGCGCGTCGCCGGGTGCGCGTGCGCTGCGCGTGCCGTCTTGGTCCGATGCCCAGGCGGCCGATGTTCGACCACTTGGTCGGGACGATTGCGTACAAACCCACCCACGGGGCCGTATGCAGACCTCAAGGTTCAGGGCGCGACGTGGTCCATGAGGGGCCGGGGCGGACGGCCCGAGCCCAGGTTGCCCGGGCGGGGCACCGGGCCCGGGTCAGCGCTCCGTGCGGGCCGCCGGGACGGTCTGCGGCGCGGCCTCCGGGGCCGCCTCTGCCCCGGCCTCCCGCGGCGGCGGGGCCGTGCTGTTGCGCACGACGAGGCTCGTCGCCAGTTCCAGCCTCGTCGCCGACGGCTCCTCCGTACGAAGGCGCAGCAGCATCTGCGCCGCTTCCTCCGCCATCTGCCGCAGCGGCTGGTGCACCGTGGTCAGCGCCGGGCTGGACCAGCGGGCGACCTGGACGTCGTCGTAACCGACCACGGAGAGGTCGTGCGGGACGCGCAGCCCGCTCACCCGCGCCGCCTCCAGGACGCCGAGCGCCTGGAGGTCGCTGCCCGCGAAGATCGCGGTGGGCCGCTGCGAACGCGGCAGCGCCAGCATCTCCGTCGCCCGGTCGAACCCGCCCTCCACATGGAAGTCGCCGAACCGGACGAGCTCGGGGCCGGTCTCCAGGCCGGCCATGTTCATCGCCGAGCGGTAGCCGTCGAGGCGGGCCAGGGAGCAGAGCATGTCCTCGGGGCCGGTGATGATGCCGATGCGCCGGTGGCCGAGCTCGATCAGATGGCGGGTGGCCGCAAGTCCGCCCGTCCAGTTGGCCGAGCCCACGGAGGGCACGTCCGGCTCGGGGTCGCCCGCCGGATCGATGATGACGAAGGGGATGGACCGCGCCCGGAGTTGCTGCTTGACCGACTGGGGCAGCGCGGAGAAGACCAGGACGACGCCGATCGGGCGGCGCTGGAGCACGCCCTCGATCCAGTCGGGGCTGGGCGAGTGGCGGGTGCCGCTCTCGGTGAGCACCACGCTGGCCTGGTTGGCCTTGGCGACGTTCTCCACACCGCGGATCAGCTCCAGTGCCCACATGCTGTCGAGTTCGTGGAAGACGATCTCGATGAGCGGGGCCTCCCGGGACGACCGCGCCGTCCGCCGGTAGGCATGGGTCTCCAGGAGGCGCTCCACTTTGATCCTCGTCGGCGGTGCCACGTCCTGCCGGCCGTTGAGGACCTTCGAAACTGTCGAAATGGAGACGCCGGCCTTCTTGGCCACCTGGGCCAGGGTGATTCGGCCCAACTCCTCGTCATCGCGCATGGCGAGGAGCATAAGGCACGGGACAACGGCCGCAACAGCGTAACGCTTTGGTAACTCGCCGTTCGAGGGTTGACCCCCCTGGTGACGGGGCCTAGCGTCCCCTCTCGTGAACTTTCGGTAATGGTGCCGAAATAGTTTCGAGAGGCGAGGCGATGAAGCGACGCGTACGGTTCCCGCGGACCGCCGTCATCGGCGGTGTGACGCTGGCAATGGCGCTTTCACTGGCCGCGTGCGGCGGGGACTCCGACGACTCGGCAGGCGGGTCCAACGAGATTCACGTCCTGGTCTACGGTGACGCGACCAACAAGGTCGAGAAGCAGCTGGTCGACACCTTCAACAAGACCTCCGAGGTCAAGGTGGTCCTGGACACCATTCCGGGCGCGGACTACCAGGCCAAGCTGCAGACGATCATCAACAGCAAGCAGGCCCCCGACGTCTTCTTCAACTGGGGCGGCGGCAGCATCAAGCCGTTCGTCGACGCCGGCCTGCTGATGCCGCTGGACGACTTCATCGCCAAGGACGCGGGTCTGAAGGACAAGTTCCTTCCCTCGGTGTTCAACACCGCCGTCGTCGACGGAAAGCCGTACGGCGTCCCCATGCGCGGCACCCAGCCCGTCCTGATGTTCCACAACAAGAAGGTCCTCGCGGACGCCGGCATCACCCCGCCGAAGACCTGGGACGAGCTGCTCGCGGCGGTCAAGACCCTCAAGGGCAAGGGCGTCACCCCGATCGCGCTCGGCGGCGGCGACAAGTGGCCGACGCAGATGTGGTACCAGTACGTCTACGACCGCGTCGCCGGGCCCGAGCTGTTCCAGAAGGCCATGACGGGTGACAAGAGCGCCTGGGAGAGCGCCGAGAGCAAGAAGGCCCTCTCCATGATCAAGGAGCTGGTCGACGCGGGCGCCTTCGGCACCAACTTCGACTCGGTGAAGTTCACCGACGGCGGTTCGCCCGCCCTGCTGGCCACCGGCAAGGCCGCCTTCGAGCTGATGGGCTCCTGGGAGTACTCGACCCTCCAGGACGCCCACCCGGACTTCGCCAAGAACGACCTCGGCTACGGCACCTTCCCGACCGTCACCGGCGGCAAGGGCGACCCGGGCAACCTCGCCGGCAACACCAACAACTACTACTCGGTGCTGAAGACGACCAAGCACCCCGAGGCCGTCGCCGACTTCCTCAAGCTCATGTACTCGGACGACTTCGTGAAGTCGCAGCTGTCCATCGGCAACCTGCCCACCACGACGAACACCCCGGACTTCCTCGACACCTCGGCGAGCCCGGAGTACTCGAAGTACCAGTACGACCTGGTGGCGAAGGCCCCGGCGTTCCAGCTCTCCTGGGACCAGGCGTACCCGCCCGCCGCGACCACCACGATCCACTCGGCCGTCCAGCAGTTCTTCAACGGCCAGATCGACGCGGACGGATTCATCAAGCAGATGCAGTCCCTGCCGGCCGCCTGACCCACCACTGATCCGGATCATCTGACATGACCACTGCCACTGCACCCGCCGTGGACAGCGAGAAGTCCGAACGGACCGGCCGGGCCCCCGGCCGGTCCGGCATCGGAGTGGGCCGCCCGGGCTTCGCCTGGGCGGCTCCGGCCGCGCTCTTCTTCGGACTCTTCGCCATCGTCCCGCTCGGCATGCTCGTCGTGCTGTCCTTCGCCAGCTGGAACGGCCTCGGCGAGCCCGAGTTCGCCGGTTTCGACAACTGGAAGAAGCTCCTCGACGACCCCGTCATGCTGGAAAGCCTCTGGCTGAGCGTGCTGCTCACCGTGCTCGGCGTCGCCGTCCAGACCCCGATCAGCATCCTGCTGGGCGTCTGGGCCGCGGGCCGCCAGCGGAACCGGGCGGTGCTGACCGCCATCTACTTCGTCCCGCTGCTGCTCTCCATCACGGCCGTCTCCGTGCTGTGGCGTGCGGTGCTCGACCCCAACTTCGGTGTGCCCGCGCAGGTCCAGTGGCTGTTCGGGGACGGCAATCTGCTCGGCAAGCAGGCATCCGCGATCGGTGTGCTCGTCTTCGTGGCCACCTGGCAGTTCACGCCCCTGCACACCCTCATCTACCAAGGCGCGGCCCGCGCGATCCCGCAGGTCCTCTACCAGGCCGCCGAGATCGACGGGGCCGGCAGGGTCAGGAAGTTCTTCCACATCACGCTGCCGCAGCTGCGCAACAGCGTCATCACCTCGGTGATCCTCATGGTCGTCGGCGGTCTCACCACCTTCGACACCGTGCTGATCCTCACCCAGGGCGGCCCGGGCACCGACACCACGATCAGTGCCTACTACATGTACCAGAAGGCCTTCAAGAGCTTCGACTTCGGCACGGGATCCGCCATCGCGCTGCTCCTCGTCCTGGTCGCCACGATCATCTCGCTGATCACGGTCAAGCTGTCGGGCTACGACAAGATGCGCAGCACCCAGGAGGGCGTGTGATGAAGAGCCGTCCCAACTACCTGGCGGGGTTCGGCTCGCTCGTCTGGCTCTTCCTGGTCGGCCTGCCGCTGTACGTCATGCTGATCGCGACGTTCCAGAGCCGCGCGGACTACGCGGCCAACGGCCCGCTCGCCTTCCCGGAGAACTTCACGCTCGACAACTACATCAACGACCTCAACGAGGGCTTCGGGCAGTACTTCCTCAACACGGTGATCGTCACCGTGGCGGTGGTCGGCATCGTCCTGCTGCTTGTGCCGCCGCTGGCCTACGCGATCGTCCGCAGCCAGGGCCGCACCACCACCGTCGTCTTCCGGCTCTTCCTGCTCGGCCTCGCGATCCCCTCGCAAGCCGTGATCGTCCCGATGTTCTACGTCATCAGCAAGGCCGGTCTCTACGACAACCTCATCGGCGTCATCCTGCCGACGGCGGCCTTCGCGATGCCGGTGTGCGCGCTCATCCTCACCGGTGTGATGCGGGACATCACCCCCGAGCTGTACGAGGCGATGACCATGGACGGCGCCTCGCCCTGGCGGACCTTCTTCCAGCTCGTCCTCCCGCTCTCCAGGAGCGGCCTGTCGACGATCGTGGTCTTCTCGGCGCTCCAGGCGTGGAACGGCTTCCTCTTCCCGCTCGTGCTCACCCAGTCGGCGGAGACCAAGGTGATCACCATGGGGCTCTACGACTTCCAGACCGAACACGGAGTCGACATCCCGGGCCTCCTCGCCGCCGTGGTCCTGTCCATGCTCCCCATCCTGCTCGTCTACCTGTTCGCCCGTCGTGCCCTGGTCCAGGGGCTGATGGGCGTCGGAGGAAAGTGACCGACAACGTGGCTGTAGAGGACAACCTGGCCGTGGAGACCTCCGTGGAGACCGATTCCGCCCGTACTCTCTGGCGCGATCCGTCCCTCGACGCGGAGACCCGCGCCGAGGCCCTGATCGCCGAGATGACCCTCCAGGAGAAGATCGCCCAGCTCTTCGGCGTCTGGGTGGGCGCGTCGAACGAGGGCGCCGAAGTCGCCCCGCACCAGCACGACATGGAGGAGGCGCCGGACCTCGACGAGCTGCTGCCGTACGGCCTCGGTCAGCTGACCCGGCCCTTCGGCACGGCCCCGGTCGACCCGGCGATCGGCGCGCTCTCGCTGGCGCGCACCCAGCGCCGTATCGCCGAAGCGAACCGTTTCGGCATCCCGGCACTCGCCCATGAGGAGTGCCTCGCCGGCTTCGCCGCCTGGGGCGCCACCGCCTACCCCGTGCCGCTGTCGTGGGGCGCCACCTTCAACCCCGCGCTGATCCGCGAGATGGCCGCCGCCATCGGCCGCGACATGCGCGCGGTCGGCGTCCACCAGGGCCTCGCCCCCGTGCTCGACGTCGTACGGGACGCACGCTGGGGCCGGGTCGAGGAGACCGTCGGCGAGGACCCGTACCTCGTCGGCACCGTCACCACCGCCTACGTCCAGGGCCTGGAGTCCGCCGGCATCGTCGCCACCCTCAAGCACTTCGCCGGGTACTCCGCGTCCCGCGCCGGACGCAATCTCGCGCCGGTCGGCATGGGCGCCCGCGAGCGCGCCGACATCATCCTGCCGCCGTTCGAGATGGCCGTGCGGGAGAGCGGCGTGCGCTCCGTCATGCACGCCTACACCGACACCGACGGCATCCCCTCCGCCGCCGACGAGCGGCTCCTGACCGGACTGCTGAGGGACACCTGGGGCTTCACCGGAACGGTCGTGGCCGACTACTTCGGCATCGCCTTCCTCAAGACCCTGCACGGAGTGGCCGGCACCTTCGGCGAGGCGGCCGGCGCCGCGCTCGCCGCGGGCGTGGACGTGGAGCTCCCGACGGTCAACACCTTCGGCGAGCCGCTCCTCGAAGCGGTCGCGGCGGGCCGTGTGCCCGAGGCGCTGATCGACCGTGCGGTACGGCGCGTACTGGTCCAGAAGGCCCAGCTCGGCCTCCTCGACCCGGACTGGAGCCCGCTCCCCGAGGCGCTGTCCGAAGCCGCTGCCGGAACCGGGGCCGGCCCCGGCGCCGGATCGGAGGCGCTGCGGGGCACGATCGGCCTCGACACGGACGCCAACCGGGCCCTCGCCCGCCGCGTCGCCGAACAGGCGATCGTCCTGCTCCACAACGACGGCACCCTTCCGCTGGCCCCGGCCGCCGGCTCCGAGGAGCGCACCGCACCGGCGCGGATCGCGCTGATCGGCCCCAACGCCGAGGTCCCGACCGCGGTCCTCGGCTGCTACGCCTTCCCCGTCCACGTCGGCGTCCAGCACCCCGAGGTCCCCGTCGGCATCGAACTGCCCACCCTGCGCGAGGCGCTGGCTGCGGAGTTCCCCGGCAGCGAGATCGTTGTGGCCCCGGGAGCGAGCGTCGACGGCACCGACACCGACGGCTTCGCGGCCGCGGCCGAGCTCGCCAGGGACGCCGACATCGTTATCGCCGCGCTCGGCGACCGCGCCGGACTCTTCGGACGCGGCACCAGCGGCGAGGGCTGCGACGCCGAGTCGCTGGCCCTGCCCGGCGTCCAGCAGCAACTGCTCGACCTGCTCCTCGACTCGGGCACCCCGGTCGTGGTGACGATGCTGGCCGGACGGCCCTACGTGCTCGGCCGGGCGGCGACGGAATCCGCCGCCGTCGTCCAGTCCTTCTTCCCCGGCGAGGAGGGCACCCGGGCCATCGCCTCGGTGCTGAGCGGCCGGACCGCCCCGGAGGGACGGCTCCCGGTCAGCGTGCCCCGCCACCCCGGGGCCCAGCCGTCCACGTATCTGGCGGCGCGGCTCGGCCACTCCAGCGAGGTCTCCAACATCGACCCGACCCCGGCCTTCGGCTTCGGGCACGGGCTTACGTACACCACGTTCGAGTGGACCGACCTGGCCGTGGACGTCGAAGAGGCGGCCACGGACGCCGAGTTCAGGCTCTCCTGCACGGTCCGCAACACCGGCGGCCGCGAGGGCACCGAGCTGGTCCAGCTCTATCTGCACGACCCCGTCGCCTCGGTGGTGCAGCCCGTGCAGCGGCTCATCGGCTACGCCAGGCTGGAGCTGGCGCCCGGCGCCTCCGTACGGCTCCACGCGTCCGTCCCCGCCGACCTGGCCTCCTTCACCGGCCGCGACGGGCGGCGCATCGTGGAGCCGGGTGAGCTGGAGCTGCGGCTCAGCGCCTCCAGCACCGAGCCGCGCCTGACGGCGCGGGTCATGCTCACCGGTGCCGTACGGGAGGTGGACCACCGGCGGCGTCTGCACGCGCAGTTCACGACGGAGCAGCCTGTGACGTCGTGATCACGACGTCACAGCTGAACTGCTGTCACAGCTGAACTGACGGTACAGCCGAACTGAAGAGGCACAGCGGAACCGAGGAGGCACCCGCGCGTGCACCACACCTCGTGGTGCACGCGCCGCGGTGTCCCCTGGGCGGCCGGTCAGCCGTCGACCGGCAGACCGCGCGGTTCCTTGATGCGCTTCATGATGATCTGCGAGTTGACCTCCGTGACACCGGACAGAGCGGTCAGCTTCTCGATCCACAGCCGCTCGTAGGCGCGCAGGTCCTCCACGGCGATCCGCAGCAGGCAGCCCGGGCTGCCGAAGAGCCGGTACGCCTCGATGACGTCCGGGACGTCCTGGAGCGCGGCCTCGAACGACTCGACCACCTCGCGGTCGCGCTTCACCTCGATGGAGACGAGCACCTCGAAGGCCCGCCCGACCGCCTCCGGGTCGATGACCGCCCGATAGCCCTGGATCACCCCGTCCTGCTCCAGCTGGCGCACGCGGCGCATGCACGGGGACGGGGTCAGGCCCACGCGCTGCGCCAGCTCCTGGTTGCTCAGCCGTCCGTCGTTCTGGAGCTCGCGCAAGATAGCCCTGTCGATCTGGTCCATGGCGCAATTATCCACCACGTCGATGGCGCAAGCGGGGCGAAACCGGCGAACAAATTGCGCGATACACCTTCTATCATTGCGTGTGGATTCGCCGCCTCGCCGCGGCGCGTACGCCACGGGCACGCACACCACGGACGAGGAGGGCACAGTGGGACGCATCGTCGTCATCAGCACCGGCGGGACCATAGCCAGCCGCTGGCAGGGAGCGGGGTTCGCCGCCGACGCGCACGGCCGGGAGGTCATGGCGACCGCCGCGGTGCCCGAGGGCGTCAGCGTCGAGATCGTCGACCTGTTCAGCGTGAACAGCCCCCGCCTCACCACCCACCACCAGCTCACCCTGCTCCACACGGTGCACGAGGTGCTCGCCGACCCCGGCGTGGACGGCATCGTCGTCACCCATGGCACCGACACCCTGGAGGAGTCCGCCTTCCTGGTCGACCTCCACCACGACGACCCGCGCCCGGTGGTCTTCACGGGCGCCCAGCTCCCGCTCGACGCCGCCGACGGCGACGGACCCGGCAACCTCCACGACGCGCTGCTGACCGCCGCCACCACCCGCGGCCTGGGCGTCCTGGTCGCCTTCGACGGCAAGGTGCACGCCGCCCGCGGCACCCTCAAGACGCAGACGCTCGCCGCCGACGCCTTCGCCGACCCGTCCGGCGCCCGGATCGGCAACATAGGCTTCGGCCGGGTCTCCGTACTGCGGCAGCCGCAGCGCCCCGCCGCACTGGCCCTGCCCGCCGTACCCGGCGCAGCGCCCCGCGTCGACATGGTGATGCACCACGCCGACGCCGACCCCCTGCTGCTCAACGCCGCCGTGGACGCCGGCGCCCAGGGCCTCGTCCTGGTGGCCACCGGCGCCGGCAACGCGACCCCCGAGATCGTCGAGGCCGTCGCGTCCGCCACCGCCCGCGGCGTGCTCGTCGCCCTGACCACCCGGGTCCAGGCCGGCCCGGTCACCGAGATCTACACCCATGGCGGCGCGGTCGACCTCGTCGCCGCGGGCGCCGTGCCGACCGGCACCCTCCGCGCCGGCCAGGCCCGCGTCGCCGTACTCAGCGCACTGCTCGCCACCACCGACCCGCGGGAACGAGGCCGCGTGCTGCGCCACGCGCTCGGTGAGGCGGTCACCACCGACGACCGCCCGGCGGCGGAACTCGTCCAGGCATAAGCCGTCCCGGCGCGACCCTTTAAGCCGTCCCCGCGCGACCCGTCTCGCCGCAATCCGTCCCGGCGCGACCCGTCCCGGCGCGACCCGTCCCGGATCCCCTCACCCTTCGCGTACGCACCCGACAGGAGAGTCCGCACCTCCATGGCCACGCACCTCCACGCCCAGCGCGGGGAACACCCCGCGTTCCCCGCCGAGTTCCGCAGCGAGCACGACCTGCTCGGCGACCGGGACGTCCCCGCCGACGCCTACTACGGCATCCACACCCTGCGGGCCGTGGAGAACTTCCCCATCACCGGCACCCCCATCTCGGCCTACCCCGACCTCGTCACCGCCCTCGCCTGCGTCAAGCAGGCAGCGGCCCTCGCCAACCGCGAACTCGGCCTGCTCGACGGCCGCAAGGCCGACGCGATCGTGACCGCCTGCGAGGAGATCCGGTCCGGGAAGCTCCACGACGAGTTCGTGGTCGACGTGATCCAGGGCGGCGCGGGCACCTCCACGAACATGAACGCCAACGAGGTCGTCGCCAACCGGGCACTCGAACTCCTCGGCCACACCAAGGGCGAGTACACCCGACTGCACCCGCTGGAGGACGTCAACGCGGGCCAGAGCACCAACGACGTCTACCCGACCGCCGTCAAGATCGCCCTCGACTTCGCCGCCCAGCGGCTGCTGGACGCCATGGACGTGCTGCGCTCGGCGTTCGAGGCGAAGGCCGAGGAGTTCGCCGACATCCTGAAGATGGGCCGTACGCAGCTCCAGGACGCGGTGCCGATGACCCTGGGCCAGGAGTTCGCGACGTACGCCGTCATGCTCGGCGAGGACCGCAAGCGGCTCACCGAGGCCCGGGCGCTGATCCACGAGATCAACCTCGGCGGCACGGCCATCGGCACGGGGCTCAACGCCCATCCCCGGTACGCGGCGCTGGCCGCCGGGGAGTTGCGGTCCATCACCGGACTGCCGCTCACCGTCGCCGACGACCTCGTCGAGGCCACCCAGGACGCGGGCGCGTTCGTCCAGCTGTCCGGAGTGCTGAAGCGGATCGCGGTCAAGCTCTCCAAGACCTGCAACGACCTGCGACTGCTGTCCTGCGGCCCGCGCGCCGGCTTCGCCGAGATCAACCTGCCGCCCGTACAGGCCGGTTCGAGCATCATGCCCGGCAAGGTCAACCCCGTCGTCCCCGAGGTGGTCAACCAGATCGCCTTCGAGGTCATCGGCAACGACATGGCCGTGACCATGGCCGCCGAGGCCGGCCAGCTCCAGCTGAACGCCTTCGAACCGATCATCGCCCACAGCCTCCTGAAGAGCCTCACCCACCTGCGGGCCGGCTGCCTGACCCTCGCCGACCGCTGCGTCACCGGTATCACCGCCAACCGCGAGCACCTCGCCGGGCTCGTCGCCCACTCCATCGGCCTGGCGACCGCGCTCAACCCGCACATCGGCTACGAGCAGGCCACCGCCGTCGCCCAGGAGGCCCTGAGGACCGGCCGCAGCGTGCAGGAACTCGTCCTCGACAAGGGGCTGCTGACCGAGGACGAGCTCCAGCGCATCCTGCTCCCGGACAATCTCGCCCGGCCGCACGGCAGCCACCGCCGCCAGGTGCATTGACCCGGAGCGTTGTTGACGCCGCTGAACGGTGGGTGCACTCGTGCGGCGGACGACCGTCCGGCAACGCCGGACGATCCCCCTGCGTCGGGTACGAGGGTGCCCCGCGGGCGGACGGCGCCGTGCGGCAGGGTGGGCCGGTGCTCAGCCGGTGGCGCCCGGCACTCGGGCGATGACGGCCGTGAGGTCCGTGGCGGGCGGCAGGGTGCCGAACGCAAGCCCCTGGTCGCCGGCGTCGGGTACGAGGGTGCCCCGCGGGCCGGAGGGCGCCGTGGGGCAGGGCGGGCCGGCGCTCAGCCCGTGGCGCCCGGCACCCGGGCGATGACGGCCGTGAGGTCCGCGGCGGGCGGCAGGGTGCCGAACGCAAGCCCCTGGTCGCCGGCGAGCCGTGACGCGCAGAACGCGTCCGCCACGGCGGCCGGGGCGTGCCGGACGAGCAGGGAGCCCTGGAGCACCAGGGCCATGCGCTCCACCAGCCTGCGCGCACGCAGCGGCGCGTCCTCGGTGAGCACCAGCTCACCGCGCAGCCTCCGCCACGCCTCGTCGAGGCGGGCGTCCCCGCCCGCCGCCGCCTCGATCTCGGCGCCGAAGGCCGCCAGGGACTCGGGCTCCCGGGCCAGGGCGCGCAGCACGTCGAGCGCGTTCACATTGCCCGAGCCCTCCCACAGGCCGTTGAGCGGCGCCTCCCGGTACAGCCGGGGCATGCCCGACGCCTCGTCGTAACCGTTGCCGCCCAGGCACTCCAGCGCCTCGGCGACCGCCGCGGGCTGGCGCTTGCACACCCAGTACTTGCCGACCGCCGTGGCCAGCCGCAGGAACGCCCGCTCCTGCGCGTCGCCGCGCTGCGCCCGGTCGGTCGCGCCCGCGATCCGCAGCGCCAGGGTGGTCGCCGCCTCCGATTCGAGCCCCAGATCGGCGATCACATTGCGCATCAGCGGCTGGTCGATCAGCTTCGTGCCGAACACGCTGCGGTGGCGGACGTGATGGGCCGCCTGCGCGAGCGCGGCCCGGATCCCCGACGCGGAGCCGAGGACGCAGTCGAGCCGGGTCATCGTGACCATGTCGATGATGGTCCGCACCCCGTGCCCCGGCGGGCCGACCAGCCAGGCCACGGTGTCGTCGAACTCGGGCTCGCTGCTGGCGTTGCTGCGGTTCCCGAGCTTGTCCTTGAGCCGCTGGATGCGGAAGGTGTTGCGGCTGCCGTCCGGCAGCACCCGGGGCACGAGGAAGCAGGACAGCCCTCCCCCGTGGCCGTCGGCACGGGAGGTGCCCCCAGGCACCTGCGCCAGCACCAGGAAGAGGTCGTTCATCGGGGCGCTGGTGAACCACTTGTGGCCGCGCAGCCGCCAGGTGCCGTCCTGCTGTTCGGTGGCCACCGTGGTGTTGGCACGCACGTCCGTGCCGCCCTGCTTCTCGGTCATGCCCATCCCGGCGAGCAGGCCGCGCTTGCCCGCCGGGGCGCGCAGGCCCGGGTCGTACGTGCGGCTCGTCAGCAACGGCTCGTACACCGCGGCGAGTTCGGGCGCCGACCGCAGAGCGGGGACGGCGGCGTACGTCATGGAGACCGGGCAGCCATGGCCCTGTTCGGCCGAGCTCCACACCATGAACCCGGCCGCGCGCGCCACATGCGCGCCCGGCCGGACGTCGGCCCAGGGCGCGCCGCCGAGGCCCTCGCCGATCGCCACCTCCATCAGCGCGTGGTACGAGGGGTGGAAGTCGACCTCGTCGATCCTGTTGCCGTAGCGGTCGTGGGTGCGCAGCACCGGCTCGTGGCGGTTCGCCTCCTCGGCCCACCGCTGGACCTGCTCCGACCCGGCCAGCCGGCCGATGCGGTGCAGGTCGTCGGCGTACCAGCCGGCGCCCTCGCGCCGCAGCCCCTCCAGCAGGACGGCGTCGTCGGCGACATCGTGGCCGACGAGCGGCGGCGCCTGGTTGGTCACCTCATGGGTGCACGCGGTGGGGTTGCTGCTCAGTGCGGTGCCTGCGGTGGCTGTCGTGCCTGCGGTGGCTGTCGTGCCTGTGGTGCCTGCGGTGCCTGTGGTGCCTGCGGTGGTGGTCATCACGGTCCTCGGGATTCGAGCTCGATCGGCTGATGGTGCGCGGTGCTCTCACGGGGCGGGTGCGGCGCCCGCGCACCGCAGGGACATCGCCACCAGCTCGGTGACGAGACGGTCGGCGGCGTCGCCCTCCGCGGGCGCGGACAGCGGGTCCACCAGCACCTCGCCGATCGCCCCGGTGAGGGCGGCGGCGGTGACGTCCGGATCCTGATCGGGGAGCAGTCCCGCGGCGATGCCCTCGCGGATCACCTCGGCGAACACCTCGCGGTAGCGGTGCCGGAACAGCAGCCGCTCCTCGCCGACCGCCGGCTCCGCCGGTGCCGCGAGCAGGGCGTGGGCCAGACCGCGGGACTCCATGGCGCGGCGGGCGAAGACGCCGACGCCGAGCGCGAGCCGCTCGACCGGGTCCCCGCTGCCCTCCCTGAGCACCTCGCCGAGTACCTCGACCTCCCGCCCCGACGCGCGCCGGAAGACCTCGACCGCCAGCGCCCCCTTGGAGGGGAAGTGCTGGTAGACCGAGCCGACCGACAACCCGGCCGCGGCGGCGACCGCCGTGACGGAGGCGTTCGCCCAGCCCACGTCGGCGACGACGGCGGTGGCCCGCTCCACCAGGTGCTCCCTGGCGGCGGCGAGGCGGTCCAGCTCGGCGGGCGTCTTGCGGTAGGCCATACAAAGAGTGAACCACCATTCAGAGCTTCATGCCAGACCCCTGGGCAGGGGCGGGAAAGCCAGGTGCGAGGGCGCGTCGACCACCGGCTGGCGGCGCCGGCGAGGGTGTTCGGGGGAGAGTGGTAGAAAGCGCTTCCTATGGGGTTCGGGAGTCGCTAGGGTCGCCGCATGGCACCTGTCACCCTGCTCGTCGTCGGCGCCGGCGACCGCGGAACCGGGCACGCCCGGTGGGCCCTCGACCACCCCGACCGCGCGAGGGTCGTCGCCGTCGCCGAACCGCGTGACGTACGCCGCGCCCGTTTCGCCGAGACGCACGGCATCGCTCCGGGGAACGCCGTCGCCGACTGGAAGGACCTCGTCGTCCGCGGCCGGATCGCCGACGCGGTGCTCATCTGCACGCCCGACCGGCTGCACGTGGAACCGGCCGCGGCCTTCGCCGCCCTCGGCTACCACATCATGCTGGAGAAGCCGATGGCCCTCGACGAGACCGCGTGCCGGGAGATCGTCGCCGCCGTCGAACGGGCCGGGGTGATGCTGGCCGTCGGCCACGTCCTGCGCTACACCCCCTACACGCGCACCCTCAAGCGGCTCGTCGACTCCGGGCGGATCGGCGACATCATCAGCGTCCAGCACCTGGAACCCGTCGGCTTCTGGCACCAGGCGCACTCCTTCGTACGCGGCAACTGGCGCCGCCACGACGAGTCGACGTCCATGCTCATGGCCAAGTCCTGCCACGACCTTGACTGGTTGCAGTACGTCATCGGCAGCCCGCCCGCCCGGGTGTCCAGCTTCGGCCGGCTGTCCCACTTCACCGCGGCCAACCGGCCCGAGGACGCCGCCGACCGCTGTGCGGACTGCTCCGTCGAGGCCGGCTGCCCGTACTCCGCCCGGCGCCTGTACGGCGGCATGCTCGACCGGGGAGAGCACGTCTGGCCGCTCAGCGTCGTCGTGGACGACTTCACGCCCCCCGCGCTCGACGAGGCCCTGCGCACCGGACCGTACGGCCGGTGCGTGTACGCCTGCGACAACGACGTCGTCGACCACCAGGTCGTCGCCATGGAGTTCCCCGGCGGGGCCACCGCCACCTTCACCATGACCGCCTTCACCGAGCTCACCAATCGCCGCACCCGGATCTTCGGCACCCGCGGCGAGCTGACCGGTGACGGCGATACCATCCGCGTGTACGACTTCCTCACCCGCACCGAGGAGACCGTCACGCCCGCCGGGCACGGCGAGATGTCGGCGGCCGGGGGCCATGGCGGAGGCGACGCGGGGCTGATGGACGCCTTCGTCGGGGCCGTCGCCACCGGGGACCGCACGCTCGTGACATCGGGCGCGCGCGACTCCCTCGCCAGTCATCTCGCGGTGCTCGCGGCCGAACGTGCCCGGCACAGCGGCACCGTGGAGCCCGTGCCGGACGTCTCCTGAGCACCTGATCGCGGCGCGGCCGCCGGCTCAGATGCCCCCGCGGGCTCAGGCGCCTCCGCGGGCTCAGGCGCCTCCGGCGGCGAACGGTCCGCCGGTGGTGAACGGTCCGCCGGTGCCGAAGGCCAGTGCGGCGAAACGCTCGCCGATGCGGTGGTGCGTGGCGGCGTCGGGGTGGAGCTGGTCGGGCAGCGGCAGCTCGGCGAAGTCGGCCTCGCCGTACAGGTCGCGGCCGTCGAGATAGTACAGGTTGGGATCGTCGGTCGCCCGCATCTCCACGATGCGGGACAGCTCGTCCCGGATGACATTGAGCGTCAGCTTCCCGGCGGCCCGCTCCGCGGGGTCGCCCACGGCCCGGAAGCGGAGCTTCCCTTCGCTGAGGTCGGTGAAGTCCGCGGCGCTGGGGCCGGGGGTGTCCTCGTGGATGGGGCACAGGACGGGCGAGACGACCAGCAGTGGAGCGGTGGGGTGCCCCTCGCGGATGGTGTCGAGGAAGCCGTGCACCGCCGGCGTGAAGGCGCGCAGTCGCATCACGTCGGTGTTGACCAGGTTGATACCGATCTTGATGCTGATCAGGTCCGCGGGGGTGTCCCGCATGGCACGGGCGGTGAACGGGTCGAGCAGGGCGCTGCCGCCAAGACCGAGGTTGACCAGCTCCACGCCGCCGAGGGAGGCGGCCAGCGCCGGCCAGGTCGAGGTGGGGCCGGCGGCGTCGGAACCGTGGCTGATCGAACTGCCGTGGTGCAGCCACACCTTGCGGCCCCGGTCCGGCACGGCCTCGACGGGGGCGTCGGTGCGCAGGGCGACCAGGTGGGTGACCTCGTTGTACGGCAACCAGATCTCGATGTCCTTCATCCGGTCCGGAAGGCCGGTGAACCGGACGGTGCCGACCGGTCCCGGCCGGGTTTCGGCGGATCCGGTGGCCATGTCCACCATCAGCACGTTGCCGCCGGTCACACTGGACCGGCCGGCCAGGCGGCCGTCGACGAGCAGGTCGTACGCCCCGTCAGGGCGCGGCGGGGCGCCCCGGTAGGCCATCTTGGTGCGGAGCGCGTCCAGTTCGACGGCCGTGGCCCGGGTGCGCAGGACCAGTCGTACGCCGGAGGGCTGCGCCTCCACCATGGCCAGCTGCCCGTTTCCGCACTGTGCGCGGGCCCGGGCGGGGAGCCGGTGCGGCAGCACTCCGTGCTGGGTGCGCTCCAGATCGAGAGCGCCGCGCAGCAGCTCCGCGGTGACGGGCGTGGTGATCCAGTCCGTCGGCCGGTGCGTGCTGGCGGTGTCGGGGAGCTCGTCGTGCTGGTCGTCCATGCGCTCAGCCTGTCAACCGGATTCCCGGTCCGCACCCGGTTTTCGGCCTGCCCGCCATGCGCCGGCTGCGGGCAGTGGCGGACAGGAACCGTCAGCTCCCTGGGGTTCGTCTGAACGTGTTCAATAGTATGGGGTGCGGCGACCTCGCCGAGGAGCCGCACCGGCCGTACGGAGGACAGAGCAACGATGAACATCACGCGTGCGTGCCGTCTCGCCCGGGTCCTGGCAGCGGCGTACATCGCCCTGATTGCGGCGGGCGGTGTCGCCCACGGGCTGGCCGGCGGCCCGGAGAACGGGCCGGAGAGCCTGTACTCCACGCTCTACCTCGCCTCGTGGCCCGGCTCCGTGCTCGTCTTCGTCCTCGTGGTGCTGCCACTGGCCGCCGCGACCGGCGGCTTCGACCCGGACGCCCGGGCCGGGAGCCCTTTCGGCCCCGTGGCCCTTCTCGTCGGCGGAGCACTGCTCAACGTGGGCATGGTGTGGGGCGTCCTGCGCTTCGTCCGGCTCTTCGTGCGCGAGGCCAGCCGAGCCCGCTGACGGACGGCGCACGGCGGCGTACACGGCGGGGCGTACATGGTGGGGCGTACACGACGGTACGGGCCGCCAAGGACATCGGTTCCGTGGGAGAGTTGACCGCTGTGCCGTGGTCGGCGGTCGGCCGGCGCGAAGGGGGAGGCCGTGCGGTTGTCGCGGGACGTCACGGGGTGGGCGTTCCTGGCGGAGGTGGGCGGAGTCCGGCATGCGGGCCTTGCCGTCGGCCTCGCCGGCGTCAGTCCGTTCACGACGGGTGACGGGGCCGGCGGCAGTCTCTTCGCCCGCGCGCGTGCGTGGGGCATGCCGGTGCTTCGTTCGCTCGACGAACTGCCCTTCGGCGCACCTGCCGACCCCCGGTGGTGCGTCGTCCAGGACGCCCGCGGGGCGCTGTGCGTCCGCAGCCCGGACGGAGCGCTCTTCGCGCACGACCTGGACCTGGAGCGGCCGCCCGGCTGGGCCGAGGCGGGGGAGGCCACGGGGTCGGTGCTCCTGGTCGTCTCCCATGTGTTCCCGGCCACGGCCGATCCCCAGGAAGCCCTTGCCTTCGAGACGTGCCAGGGCATGGTGTGCGCCGGCCCGGTGCGCTTCGGCACGCCGTCGCGCGCCGAGGACACGACGCCGACGGTCACGATCACCTTCGATCCCGCGGGTCGGCTGTGGGACCTGGCGAACCTCGTGTGCGAGCGGGTCCTGTCGCCGGCCGAGGCGGCGCGGCGGGCGCGCGAGACGGAACGGATCCGTCGCGGTCTGGCCGAGGGCGGGTACCTCGCGATGTCGGCCGAGGCGATGCTGGACCTGCTGATGCGGGAGGAGTTCGTCGACCACCGCGGCCTGGTGGAACTCGTCCACGTCTACTGGCGGTTGGTCGCGGAGCTCGCCGACGCCTGCGGGGTGGAATCCGCCTGGGGGCGCGCCGCGCTCCGCACCGCCGAGTCGGCCGTACCGCTGGTGGCGGACCGGTGCGAACGCGAGGTGTTCGAGGCGGCGGACGCGGTGGCGACGCGACTGATCGACAGGCTGAGCGATCCCGGCGATCCCGGCGACCCTGGCGGTCCCGGCGACCCTGGAGTTCCCGCCGACCCTGGCGGTCCCGGCGGCCCTGGCGACACGGCGGCCATGCATCAGGCAGGCGCGGAGCTGGAAGCCGCGCTCCTGGCTGCCGCCCGGTTGCGGTTGGCCACCAGGGGCCCGGAGGACTTCGCCGCCGACGCCTACGCCCGCGGGGGGCGGACCACCTGGGCGGCACGGATGGAGGCGGAGCTGTACCGCACGTGGTACACCGACGAGGAGCCCTTGCAGAAGGACTCTCCCCGCCTGGCGACCGAGGCGGTGCACCTGCTGGTACGGGCGCTGCAGCTCGACGGCGGCGTGCAGCTGCCCCGCGTGATGGCATCGCTCGCGCAGAGCCTCGGCGGCGAGCAGGGCAGCGGCCGGGAGGCCGCCGGCGCCGCGCTGCTGCTCCTGCTCGACGCGCCCGTCCTCTCCGAGCCGGATCTCGCGCTGTTCCTGATCAGAGTGGTGGACGGGGCCCCGCCCGAGGCGGCCGACGCCGTTCTCACAGCGGTGTTCGCAAGGCCCTTGGCAGACTTCGTCGCCGACCACGGCAGGGCCGTGACGTCCCGGGTGATCAGCCAGGGGATCAACCTGGCCCGGGAGCGCGCCCACCGGCCGCTGCTGGAGACCGCACTGGACTGGGCGGAGCGCCTCGACATGCGCCCGGACCCCGCGCACCGCAGACAGCTGATCGAGGCCCGGCTGCACGCGCTGCCCGGCGACCCCACCGACTGCTCCACGCTCGACGAGGCACTCTCCCTTGCGGTCCCCGACCACTGGACACCGGCGCAGCGGTCGGCGGCACTGCTCCACATGGCCGCGCACGCCCGCGACCGGCGGCAGCCCGCGCTGGGACTCACCCTGCTCCGCCGGGTGACGGGCAGCGCGAGCGAGGAACTGCGGCTGCTCGCGGGGGATCTGCACCACCAGGCGGCCGAACTGGACCAGCCGATCCCGGGTCCGATGCCGTTCCCGTGGGGCTACTACACGTACGCCGCGCTCTCCTATGCCTCGCTGGGCTTCGAGGACCTGGCCAGAGCCGCCCTGGTGCCGCTGGCGCAGTACCTGGGCAGCCTGCGCGGAGAGGATCTCAAGGGGGCGCTGTACGCGCTCATCGTGGACCTTCCGAACTTCGACACCAGCGGCGCGCCCGAACTCGGCGAGGTGCTGCGCGACCTCATGCACACCGCCGTGTGGCAGATGGCCGCGGAGTACGAGACGCTGCCACCGGTGCTGATGCTCGGACTGCACCAGGCGGGCAAGGGAGCGGAGCTGGGCGCCTGGTCGCGTATCGACGGCCCGCTCGAACTGCCCGTGCACATCCAGCACTTCGTCGGCATGCTGCGCGACCTGGAGGGCCCCGCCGCCGTCGCGGACGCCGCACCGCACCTTCCGGACGGCCTGGATTCCGCACCGGACGTCCCGGATTCGGCATCGGACGTCCCGAACTACGCACCGAACCTCCTGGACGTCCTGGACGTCGACCGCCGTCCCCCCGGCGGCGACGACACCCAGGTCGCCAGGAACCTGCGCCGACGGATCTCCTCCTTCATCGACGTCGAACTGCGCCGCCGCTCCGCCCCGTTCGTCGACGAGCAGCGCCTGTGGGCACACGTGCACGAGCTGCTGGACGACAGGACCGTGCTGCTCACCTGGTTCCTCCCCATGCACGTGCGGGGCGCGGCCGTCCTGCTGGCTGTCACGCGGCAGGGCAGAGCGCTCTTCGTCCACCTCGGGGGCGGTGACGGCGAGAGCCGCGGCAGGCATCCTCTCGCCGACCGGATCGAGGCGATCCGGACGGAGATCCAGCACGACCCGCTCTTCGCCGACGTCACACCGGAAGGCGCCCGGCTCCTGGAGTTCAACGACACCCTGCTCGGCGTCGGCGACCGGTGGGCCGAGTGGCGCGCCCAGGGCAAGGACCGGCTGCTGGTGTGGCCGCACGGAGCCTTGCACTACCTGCCGGTCCCGTTGTGCCGCGCCGGTGGCCGCACGATCGCCGACGACTGGACCGTCACCACCATCGCCGGCCTCGAAGCCCTGGCACCCTCGGCCGCCCCCGCCCCCGCCCCCGCCGCCCCCGCCGCCCCCGTGCGGGAGCGGCGCACTGCCGTGCTCGCCTCGGCCGCGGGCGGTGTCCCCTACGGTCTGCAGGCCGAACCGGAGCTGGAGTCGCACGCGCGGAAGGTCGGCGAGGCCGTGGGCGTGGACGCCGTCACCGGCCCCGAGGCCACCCGGGCCGCACTGCTCGCGGAGCTGTCCACGGCCGACGTGGTCCACATCGCGGTCCACGGGACGATGGACCAGGACGCGCCGTGGATGCAGTGCCTCTACCTCAGCCCGGACGGTGACGACGACGGCCGGGTCTTCGCCCACGACTTCCTCGGAGCCGACCTGCGCGGCGTCCGTCTCGTCACGCTCGCCGCGTGCGAGTCCGCGCTCGGCCGGTTCGACCACGGGGACAACGTGCGCGGCATCCCGTCGGCGCTCGTCGCGGCCGGCGCGCAGGCCGTCGTCGGATGTCTGTGGCCTGTGCGACCGGACCCGGCCACGTACTTCTACGACGACATGCATCGCCGGATCGCCCACGGCGCGGACGCGGTCCAGGCGTTCCGCGACGCCCAACTCGCCACTCGTGTCCGGTATCCCGCATACCGTGACTGGGGAGCGTTCACCTATCTGCAAGGACGGAGCATGGGAGCCGACACATGACCGAGATCCGGATGCACGACGTCGAACTCCTGCCGGAGCGCACGCTCGGCGGTCCCGTGGATGCCGAACCACTTCGCGGCAGGCTCACGTTCGGCTGGGACGTGCTGCCCGGGGACCACGAGGCGGCGCCCGCGGAGTGGCCGGCGTATGTCAAAGCCACGCCGGACCGGGAGTTCAGGCAACTGCTCATGGTGTGTTCGTTCCGCCCGGAGACACCGGAGAGCAGAGGTACGTTCCGCCACGCCTCCCTCGGCATCGCCCTGTCCGTGCCGGACGGCGCGGCACGGCCCGTCGCACGGCTGATCGAGCCGGGGGAGCGCACCCGCTCCCTCGCAAGCACGGGTGGCCTCAACTTCACCGTCAAGGCAGGTGTGCTGGACCTGGGCGTGGAGAAGCCGGCGGGTGCCGAATCGGTGAGGGAGGAGTGGGTCGTCCGCGGCCATGGCGCTTCCCAGCCGAACCCGCAGTGGGAGTTCCGCGGCGTCAGGCGCGTCCCGCTGACCGGCGACCACCCGGTGGCCGCACTGGTGGAGCTTGTGCCGGGGCAGGTCAACACGGCGGAGGTGGTCGTGGCGGCGGAACTGGAACACCGCAGCTGGGGTGTACGCCGCTACCGGGCCCGACTCGAGCGGGAACCGCACTCCATCGTGCTGGCAGGCTGAACGGCCCCCGCGGATCCCCTCCGCGGCGCTTCAGAGGCTGTAGGTGACCACAGCGCGGGCCGGGAAGCGGAAGTCGTCGCCGTGCGTGGGGGAGACCTCGACCATGACGGTGACGCTCGAACCGGTGGTGCTTGTGGAGTGGTAGATCCAGACGGGGCCCCGCAGAGGGGACCCGCACAGGCCCTCGGGGAGCTCGATCTCGTCGTCGGCGTCTCCTTTGGTGCCGTACTCCTCGTCGAACAGGGGCTTGCCTTCCGGGAGGATGCCCGCGCGGTGGAGGTAGTCCGGTATCCGGTTGCTGACGAAGGTGACCTCAGCGCTGCCGTTCCTGGTGACGTAGTGGATGTCGGAGGCACCGGCGGGAATCGGTGCCCCGCCGGCGTGGATCACGCCTGGCAGACGTGTGTCGCTGCCCTCGCAAGCCCGGGCGTCCCCGAACGGATGGAACAACTCGTTCCGGAACAGCCAGACCAGGCCGCCCGCCACCAGGGCGAGGACGGCCACCACGACCACCAGACAGGACAGGCGCCGCCGCAACGCGGAGCCGCCGCCCGCCATTTCGTTCACGTCATCCGCGCTTTCGGCACCCATGACACGCCCCCCTCAGGCTTCCCGCACCGTGTCCTCAGCGTGCCGCAGGAGCAGCATTCACGCCTGAGTGTGCGTACTCATCCTGCATGTCGACCGAGACGGCCTCCTACGCGGTCCGCTCCGGTGCGAGCTCCTCGATCAGGCCCTCGACGAGCTTCCTGATCTCGTCGCGGATCGGCCGTACGGACTCGACGCCCTGGCCGGCCGGGTCGTCCAGGGTCCAGTCCAGGTAGCGCTTGCCCGGGAAGACCGGGCAGGTGTCGCCGCAGCCCATGGTGATGCAGACGTCGGACTCCTTGACCGCGTCGACGGTGAGGATCTTCGGGGTCTCGGCGGAGATGTCGATGCCGACCTCGCGCATCGCCTCGACCGCGGCGGGGTTGACCTGGTCGGCCGGGGCGGAGCCGGCGGAGCGGACCTCGATGCGGTCCCCGGCCAGGTGGCTCAGCCACCCGGCGGCCATCTGGGAACGGCCGGCGTTGTGGACGCAGACGAACAGTACGGAGGGCTTCTCGGCCATCGCGGGTCTCTCTCGTGTCTCGCGGACGGTGTGGTGCCATGTCACGCACGGATATCAGGTACTTCTGACGTCAGTGCCTGGTGGCGTCAGCAGCCACTGATGTGACAGTATCAGCCCATGATGACGTCAGTCGACACTGACCTGATCCGGGTGCTCGCCGACCCGCTCAGGCTGCGGATCGTGACCCTGCTGGCCCGCGAGACGCTGTGCACCACGCACCTCGTGGAGGAGACCGGTGCCCGGCAGACCAACCTCTCCAACCACCTGCGGGTGCTGCGCGAGGCGGGTGTGGTGGACACGGAGCCGTGCGGGAGGTTCACGTACTACCGGCTCCGCCCCGAGGTCATCGAGTCGCTCGCCGGTCAGTTCGCGGACCTCGCGGAGACGGCGCGCGCCGGCGCAGAGGCGAACGTCAAGCGGTCCTGTCCCTGAGCATCCCGCGTCGTCGCGACCGTCCCGACCGCATCGAGGAGTCCTGTTGAGCGCCACTGACGCCGCCCTGCCCGAAACCGCCGCCCGGACCGCGGCGGAGCCCGCCGCAGCCATGGCCACCGAGGTCACATCCGCGCCCGACGCCTCGCCGTCCGGCTCCCCTCGGGCCGCACGAGCCGCCGCCGAACTGGTCGGCACCGCCGCCCTCGTCGCCGTGGTGGTGGGTTCCGGGATCCAGGCGACCGCGCTGACGCAGGATGTCGGCCTCCAGCTCCTGGCCAACTCGATCGCCACCGTCTTCGGCCTCGGCGTCCTCATCGCCCTGCTCGGGCCGGTCTCCGGTGCGCACTTCAACCCCGCCGTCACCCTGGCGGAGTGGTGGACGGCCCGCCGTGGCGGCGCCGGGGTAACCGGCCGTGACGTGGCCGTGTACATACCCGCGCAGACGGTGGGCGCGATCGCGGGTGCGATCCTGGCGGACGCGATGTTCGGCGAGCCGCTGGTGAAGTGGTCCACGCACGATCGCTCGGCGGGCAGTCTGCTGCTGGGGGAGGTCGTCGCCACGGCCGGGCTGATCCTGCTGGTCTTCGGTCTCGCCCGCACCGGCCGGCTGCGCTTCGCGCCGGTCGCGGTCGCCTCGTACATCGGCGCCGCCTACTGGTTCACCTCGTCCACGTCCTTCGCCAACCCGGCCGTGACGGTAGGCCGCGCCTTCACCGACACGTTCGCCGGTATCGCGCCGGGTTCGGTGCCGGGGTTCATCGTCGCCCAGCTCGCCGGCGCCGTCGTCGGCCTGGCGCTGGTGGCGGTCGTCTTCCGCGGAGCCGAGCGGGCGTGCTGATGAGATGAATGCCTGGGGTGGCATTCGTCGAATCAGAGCTCATTGCTGACGGCGACAGCGCGGGCGGACCGGTCGCAGCCGGCTTCAGGCGCGGGCCAGCCGGCTTCAGGCACGGGCGCGGCCCGGATACGGGTCGTAGCAGTCCGGGGCCGGGTGGTAGAGCACATGCCAGGTGCTCGGGTCGACGACGCCACTGCGGGGCAGGCCGTGGCAGCCCTGGATCCAGCGGATCTTGTCGAGCAGACGGCCGTCGAAGACACCGTCCACGGTGAGCTTGGGCGGTTCGCCTCCCCAGCGGTTGCTCAGGCACTGCGCCTGCCGAACAGCCCGGCTGTCCCGGTCCTCCCGGCCCTCCCGTCCGTCGCGGCCGTACCGCAGGACGGGGCGGTCCGCCTTCGGGGCGTAGGAGCATCCTTCTTGCGCAGGCACGGCTGCGGCCTGCGGCGCGGCGGCGCCCAGGGACGCGGCGAGGAACAGCACGGCGCCTCCGGCGATGAGTCTGCGCACCCGCATATGACCTCCCCTTGTCGTCCGTTCGGCCCGGCCGGCTTGCGCGGCACGGAATCCGGAGTACGTGTGCCGCCCATCCTCTCCGGTCCCCGTACGGCCCGCGACTCGACCTCGCGTAAGCCCGGCGGGCGGCCGGGACCGGTCATGTCATCCGCCTATATGGATTACCGTGCCGCTGAAGCATTCCGGCGTGTCGTGTTTTCGGTGTAACCGTCCGGGAAATGCTCGCTGCGGAGAAATTCTCACGAACGAATCTCCGTGCAGGAGAAGGGGTTGGTGAAGGGCTGTGAATCTCGCGCCCCTCGGACATGAATATCAGTCGGGCGAAGAAAGCGACGCCCATGCGCTGCGCCCGGTCCATGAAATCTGCGGCAGGGACCAGCCGTGGCTGACACCGGAAGACGTTCACAACCAGGTGTTCACCACCGTACGTCTGCGTGAAGGCTACGACCTCGGTGAGATCGACGGTTTCCTCGGCCGGGTGGAAGGCACCCTGACGGCCCTCTACCGGGACAATGCGACCCTGCGCGCCGATCTGGAGACCGCCGCACGCGCCGCCGAGCGGGCGGCAGTTCGGGGCGGGGGCGCCGAGCGCATCGTCGCCCTCGCGCAGAAGGTGGCCGACGAGGCCGTTGCCGAGGCGTTCGAGAAGGCCGAGCAGATCGTGAAGGAGGCCGAGACCCGCGCTGCCTCGGTGGAACGGCGGGCTCGTGACCAAGTGGCCGGTATCCAGCGCGAGGTCAGCCACCTCAGCGAGTTCGCGGCCCATTTCCGCGGGCGCCTCCAGACGAGCCTGCGAACGCAGATGCAGGCAGTGGAGGAGCAGCTCAACAGGCTGGACGCCGCCATCGACCCCACACCACCCGCGACAGCGACAGGAACCGGCCGCTATGAGACGCCGGTGACGATGCTTCACCAAGACGGTCCCGACAACTGGCGGGTCGGCGCGCAGCGGGACGGACACCTCACCGACGAACACCGGGCCTGAGCGCCCGGGAGAGCGCCCCGAGTGCTCCGAGTGCTCCGAGTGCTCCGAAAAGGCACCACCGGCGCCGCAGTGGACGGTCCGTCGAGCACCGGCAGGTTCACAGCTTTCAGAGCACAGCTTTCAGAGCAGAGCTTTCACAGCTTTACCCCGAGGAATCTTCGCCGTGATCTCGCCATTCCCGGAAATGAAACACAAGGGTGGTCAACGTGGCGTCGACATATTCGCGATTTCCTGTCCATCTCGGAAATGACGCACTGAACCCGGCCGGTGGAACCCTCGGACAGAATCCCCCCGACACAGGTGCGTGGATCGCGGTCCTGATCATCTGCACCGCCACGCTCATCGGGGCCTGGCTCGCCCGGCGCAACGCGGAACGCATCGGCCTGTGGCTTTCCATCGCCTCGGCGGTCATGCTCGTCACCGCGGTGACGGACATCGTTCCGGACGTGCTGAGGGATTCGCTCGCGACCGGTCTCCCGCTCTGGGCCCCCGCCCTGTCCGCCGCCGCCGGCTTCACCGTGGTCGCGTACTTCACCCGCAAGGGCTGCGGGCACGGCCACGAGCACGGCCCCGAGCACGAGTCCGCACAGCGCCCCGGCCGGCACGCACCCGGGCGTCACAGACGAGTGAGGCAAGCAGTCGGTGCGATCGCCTTCGGCGGCATGGGAACAGCCGCCGCGCTCAGCACTCACCGGGTCGTCGAAGGCGCGACGCTGGCGCTGATCGTCTCGCTGCCGATCATCCTCGCGCTGACCGTCCACTCGGCGAGCGAGGGACTCGCTCTCACCGCCATGCTCGGCGAGGCGAGGGAACGGCTCTCACCCTGGCTGGTGATCTCCGCGCTCAGCCCGGCCGTCGGGGTCGTCGTTGCCACGGTCCGACCGCTGCCGATGACGGTCGTGCCGGTGCTGCTGGCGCTCGTCGGCGGTGTGCTGCTGCGCACCGGGATCGTCGGGCTGAGGCTCGCCGCGAGCAAGCGGAGGTCGGGGGAGCTGCGCCGCCGGCACATGGCGATCTCCATCGTCGCGGCCTCCGCCATCGGAACCCTCATGGTGATGGCCCACTGACGCGGGAGGAAGCAGGATGGGAACCCCTCACGAGCAGCGGCGTCATGCCGGTCATGACCACGCCGGTCATGACCACGCCGGTCATGACCACTCCGGTCACCATCACTCCGGTCACCACCACGAGTTGAGCCCCGACGGAGATCGCCGCTGTCTGACGGCGGCCCTCGTCCTGATCACCGGCTTCATGGCGGTCGAGGTCGTCATCGGCATCACGGCCCGATCCCTCGCCCTGATCTCCGACGCGGGACACATGCTCACCGACGCCGTCTCCCTCGTCCTCGCTCTCGTGGCGATGCGCCTCGCCGCCCGTCCGGCGCGCGGACACCTCACCTACGGGCTCAGACGGGCCGAGATCCTCTCCGCCCAGGTCAACGGAATCACCCTGCTCCTGCTCGGCGCGGTCCTCGCGTACGAGTCCGTACGCCGGCTGATCGCACCACCGGAGGTGGCAGGCGGACCGGTGCTGGCCACGGCGCTGGCCGGCGTCGCCGTCAACGTCGCCGCCGCCTGGCTCATCAGCAAGGCCAACCGTTCCAGTCTCAACGTCGAAGGCGCCTTCCAGCACATCCTCAACGACCTCTGGGCGTTCGTCGGGACGGCGGCGGCCGGTCTGGTCGTGCTGCTCACCGGATTCACCCGGGCCGACGCCCTGGCCTCGCTCGTCGTGGTGGCCCTGATGGTGAAGGCAGGCTACGGACTCGTCCGCGCGTCCTGGACGATCCTCCTCGAGGCGGCGCCGGCAACCCTCGCGCCCGATGCCATCGGCCGCGAACTCGCCGCATCGGACGGGGTCGTGGAGGTCCACGACCTCCATATCTGGACCATCACCTCCGGATATCCGGCGCTGTCCGCGCACGTCCTGGTCGCCGAGGAGTTCGACTGCCACGCCGTCCGGGCCGGACTGCAGCGCCACCTGGCGGCCGGGTACGGCATCGAGCACACCACGCTCCAGGTCGACCACGCCCCTGCCGGCCCCGCGCCGGCCGAGCCCGAGGCGCACTGCGCCGATCCGCACGGTCCCGTCCACCGGGCCATGGCCCCGGGCCGGGGGCATGGATGACGCCGGATCGCGGGTTCGTCCCGTACGCACAGGAGTCGAGCGTGACGGCGACCGCCTGGATGGACAGCCTGTGGGACCCGGGGGCTCGCCTGCTGCGCGCCCCGGCCTCGCTGGCGCCGCACACCCACATGGTCCGCGAGACGATCTGGTACGCCGTGGGGCTGCTCACCCGGGCCGGGACGTCGGACAGAGCGCGCGCCGTCGAGGCGGTCGAGAGGGTACTGGCACACCAGTTCACGCTTCCCGGTCATGTCGGGCACGGCACCTGGCGCCGCTGGCCCGACGAGCAGGACCCGGCTCCCGACGCGGCGGAGTGGCGCGACTACGACCCCAACTGGCGGGAGTTCATCGGCACCGCGCTGCTCCTGGTCCTGCACGAGTTCGAGCCCGACCTGCCCGCCGCGCTGGTCGCACGGATCGACGACGCCCTGACCCTGGCCACGGCCGGCTCCCGGCAGCGCGGGGTGTCGGCGCACTACACCAACATCGCACTGATGGCGGCGTACCTCTACGACGCGGTCGGCGACCGGCACGGCCGGGCCGAGCTGCGCGGGGCAGGAGAGCTCCTGGCCACCGAGGTGCACACCGTGTGGGCGCGGACCGGTGCCTTCCCCGAGTTCAACTCGCCCACGTACTACGGCGTGGACCTCTTCGGTCTCGCCCTGTGGCGCGGCCTCGCGCCCTCGCCCGTCCTGCGCGGACTCGGCGCGGTGATGGAAAGGCGGCTGTGGGAGGAGATCGCCGCCCGCTACCACCCGGACCTGCGCAACATCGCCGGTCCCTACGACCGCACCTACGGGATGGACCTCCAGCGCTACGTCTCGCTGCTCGGGCTGTGGATCCAGCTCGCCACGCGAGGCGCCCAGGCCCCCCTCCCCGCCGGGGGACCCGGCGCCGCGGACCACGCGCACGACTGGTGCTTCGCACCCTGCTTCGCCCTCCTCGCGAGCACACCGCCCGCGGACGTCACCGCGCGGCTCACGGCCTTCTCCGGGCGCCGCCACGTGGCCACGACCGTCACGACAGCACCGCGCAGGGTCGCCACGTCGTGGATCGGCGAACGCCATCTGATCGGCGCCCAGGACGCGGGCGGTTCCCACGACGAGTGGGACGACCAGTCCTGCCCGGTCGCGGTGCACTGGCGGGCACCGGGCACCTCCCACGGCGTCCACTGGCTGAGGGCGGCTCCAGGGACCCCGGTCGACGCCACCGTCGACCGGGAAGGAACCCTGCGGCTCACCCACTACGCCCGCCGGAACCCGGGACGGCCGCTGCGCTTTGTGGCGTATGCACCACGGTCCGCGCCGGACGATGTGACGGCCGGCCACTGGCGGTTGCCCGGCCTGACCGTACGGGTGGAGTCGGCGGCCGGCATCGACGCCGTCACCGCCCACTCGGACGGCCTCCTCCACATCACGTACGCGCCCGTGGACGCGCCGCACGAGGGCGGCACGGAGTTCCTCCTGCGGTTCACCCCGGCCTGAGGCCCTACCCGCGAGCTCAGGCTGCCGCCCGCCAGGCGTCGACGAGTGAACGGACAGACGGGAACCGGTGCTCCGGGGCGGGGAGTTGAGCCGTCGGCTCAGTGGTCGTCGGCGTCGACGTCGGCGCCGGCGTCAGGGGGCAGTGGCCATGGCGTCCCGGCCGGGCGGAGGCCGGGCTTCACCGGGCGAGGTGCCAGCCGGGAGCGAGGCTGTCGAGGAGTGTGCGGAAGGCCGCGTCCGCCCGGTCCCAGTCGCCGTCGGCCAGCGGAGTGACGAGCAGTCCGAGGGCCGTGCCGACCAGGAGGGTCGCCTCGTTCCTGGCACGATCCTCGGGCAGGCCCAGTCCGAGGAAGAGGGGGGCCAGCAGGGCGGCCCACTCCCTCACGGCGTCGTGCGCGACCGGCCCGTACGGCGCGGGGTTCATCAGGCTGGCAGCCATCAGTTCGAAGTAGAGGGGCAGTACGGGGCGGCGGTCCGGCGCGGAGACCCGTCGCCACATCTCTTCGAGGAACCGCCGCAGGGCCTCCGGGTCGTCGACGGGACCGAAGCCGTCGAGCGCGTGACGGAACCGCAGGAGCGGGCGCCGCTCATCGACGGCGAGGGCTTCCGCCACCAGGCGCTCCTTGGTGCCGAAGTAGTAGAGGAGCATGCGGTCGCTGGTGCCCAGCGCCCGGGCCATGGGGCGCAGGGACAGGTCGGCAAGCCCGTGGTGGATCACGTACTCGCGGACGTCGTTGAGCAGAGCGCGCCGTTTGGCGGGGTCGGGTGGCCGCGCCATGGGAACTCCCCGGGGGTGTAGTCAGGTGGTGACCTGTGCGATGTCTGATTGATCCTTTTCCTTACCTTCTTTACCGTAGCACTCGCTACATGTATATTTGTTCGTGTAGCGAGTGCTACATGAACGCTGCGTGACCTCCGCAGCAGGAAAGAGGCTGATCCGCATGGTCGCCCACGCCGATTCAGGGCGCCGTCCCGGCAGGTGGGTTCCCACTGGCGGAGACCGGCCCGACACCGCCCGTGCGCAGCACGGCTGCCGGAGGACGTGGCTCGGACGTTGCATGACCCTGTGGGCGCGCAACGTGGAGCCGCTGCGCCCGCTCGACGCGCCGGCCGCCCGTGCCAGCATCTGGGACGCCTCCTGGCCGATGCCGGACGAGCCGGCCTCGGTCGGCCACGCTCGGCGGCTGGTCGCCGCGCAGCTGAACGCCTGGGGCGTGGCCGATCTCGCCGACCTGGGTGACACCACGGTGCTGCTGACCAGTGAGCTGGTCACCAACGCGCTGCGTCACGCGCCGGGTCCCATGCGGCTCAACCTCCGGATGTCCGGGTCGCGCCTGCGGTGCGAGGTCGAGGACACCAACGACGCCCGCCCCTTCCCTCGTGTCGCCCACGCCGACGCGGAGGGTGGACGCGGCCTGGAGATCCTCGACCTGCTCACCGACGCGTGGGGCAGCCTCACCACGGCGACCGGCAAGACCACGTGGTTCGAACTGATGGTTCCCGTCGCCTGCCCGCGGCAGCCGGACGGCTCCTCCGCTCCGGCGCCCCGGGTCGGGGGCCTCGCCCCGGTCCGTGGGTGAGGCGACCGGCCCCCTTCCCGATGTTGTCGTTGACATCATTGTTGTCGGCGCCTACATTGAAGGGGTCACGTACAGCGCGTCCCCGATGGGCGTGATCCAGGATGACGGACGATGGGCCAGCCATTCATGAAGGGTGTTCTGCGCGAGTGCCTGCGCGACGAGGCGGTGAGCGAGGTCGTGGTGGTCGGGCGCTCGAAGACCGGCGTCGGGCATCCGAAGCTGCGTGAGATCGTCCACGCCGATCTGGCGGAGCTGATGGCGCGGCCGGGCATGCAGGAGGAGCTGTCGGGGTACGACGCGTGCTTCTTCTGTCTCGGGGTCTCCTCGGCGGGCATGACGGAGGAGGCATACCACCGTGTCACCTACGAGTTGACACTGACGGTGGCTCGCGCCCTCTCCGCCTGGAACCCGGACCTCACGTTCGCGTATGTGTCGGGACAGGGGACGGACAGCTCCGAGCGGGGACGGAGTATGTGGGCCCGGGTCAAGGGGAAGACCGAGAACCACTTGCTCCGGCTGCCTGTCGACGCGTACATGTTCCGGCCGGGGTACATCCAGCCGATGCACGGCATCACCTCGAAGACCCCCCTGTACCGGGCCGTTTACGCGGTCGCCGCGCCCCTCTACCCCCTCCTGCGGAGACTTGTGCCGAACCAGGTCACGTCCACCGAGCGGTTGGGACGCGCGATGATCGCCGTCGCGGCGGCCGGAGCACCGCACCGTCTCCTCGGCACGCGGGAGATCAACAACGCCGCGGTCCTGCACACCGCGGTCCTGCCGTGACGGCATCCGACGCTCGGTGCCGGCAGCACCCCCGCCGGTCGGCGGGGGTGCTGCCCGCCGGTCGGTGGGGACGCTCCAGCCGGTCGGCGGGGGGAACAGGGCTCCCTGTGACAGGAGATCGAATCTCAAGTATGTTTCAGTCTTAGCGCTGCTGTGAGTTGTTCGGGCCGACCGGAGAGGTCTTCATCGGCCATCAGAGCAGGCTTCCTTGTGTTCGGTACGGAATTGCTGCAGCAGTGGAAAACCTGCCCGTTCATACCGACTGGAGCGAGCGCCGCCCGGCGCTGAAAATCGGGACGTATCGAGCGGCCGATACCGCAGTTTCCAGGACTGCGCGGGAGAGCCAGGCGATTCCGACGAAGAATCCACACAGTTGTAGTCGCGAACGATGGGTGACCCATGAGTTCGCCTCCTGTGACGGGATCATTGCCGATGGTCCACTGCCTTTCGGCTGCATACCCGACTGCTTCCTCCGGTACGGACGCGTGCCGCACGGACCGGCGCGAGCCGGTAAGTCCTGGAGGGAGTTGTCGTGACGCATTCGGCAACGGCCGGCACCGAGACGCTGCTGGCCGAGGTGCTGGCGGGCGTCCTGCGTGTCGATGTCGACCGGGTTCCGGTGGATGGGCATTTCTTTGCCGATCTGGGCGCGGATTCCCTGGTGATGGCGCAGTTCTGTGCGCGGGTGCGGAAGCGGGATGATCTGCCGGCGGTGTCGATGAAGGATGTCTATCGCCACTCCACGATCGAGAGCCTGGCCGCCGCGTTCACGGACACGGCCCCCACCGCCGGACCCGCCGCCCGCCCGACGGCCACCGCCCACCCCGCCGCCACAGCCACAGCCGGTGGCATGGTGGCCGAGCCGCCGAGCGGGCCGCCGCCCGGGTCCCGTCCGTGGCATTACGCACTGTGCGGAACGGCCCAGTTGCTGACGTTCCTCGGCTTCTCCTGCCTCGGCGCCCTCGTCGCCTTCCGCGGCTACACATGGATCGCGGCGGGCTCCGGGACTGCCGACGTCTATCTCCGGGCGGTCGCGTTCGGCGCGGTGGTCCTCGTCGGGCTGTGCGCCCTTCCTCTCGCGGCCAAGTGGATACTCATCGGCCGCTTCACCCCCCGCAGGATCCCCGTGTGGAGCTTCGCCTATCTGCGCTTCTGGTGGGTCAGGACGCTCATCCGAACCAGCCCCGCGCGCCTGTTCGCCGGGTCGCCGCTGTACGTGCTGTACCTGAGAGCCCTCGGTGCGCACATCGGAAAGGGCGTCAGCATCTTCACGCGCTTCGTCCCGGCCTGCACCGACCTGATCTCCATGGGCGAGCGCACAGTCGTCCGCAAGGACGTGCTCCTGTCCGGCTACCGGGCGCAGGACGGCTGGATCGAGATGGGCCCGGTCACCCTCGGCGCGGACGTGACCCTCGGTGAGCAGGCGGTGCTCGACATCGGCACGTCGATGGGCGACGGATCCCAGCTGGCCCACGCCTCCTCCCTTCATCCGGGGCAGACCGTGCCGCCCGGTGAGGCATGGCACGGCACACCGGCGCGGCCGGCGAGCACCGACTACCGGGCCGTCGAGCCCGTGGAATGCGGCACTCTGCGCAGGGCCCTCTACAGCCTGTGGCGGCTGATGGCCATCGTGCTGGTGTACCTGCCGCTGACGGTGGCCGGTGTGACGCTGGTCCTCACCGCCGCGCCGCAGCTGGATGCGGTGGTGTCCGCCGGGCCGCCGGTCTTCACGAGCCTCGCGTTCTTCCTGGAGGCGCTCGTCGCCTCCCTGGTCGTCTTCGTCGGCGGCCTGCTCGTGGGACTGCTGACGATGAGCACGGTGCCGCGGCTGCTCAGCCTGCTGATCGAGCGGGGCAGGATCTACCCGCTGTACGGCTTCCACTACAGCATCCAGCGGGCGGTCACCCGGATGACCAACTTCAGGTTCTTCACCACGCTGTTCGGGGACAGCTCCGCGATCGTGCACTACCTGCGCACTCTCGGCTACGACCTGTGCCGTTACCGGCAGACCGGGTCGAACTTCGGCCTGCTGGTCAAGTACGACACCCCCTACCTGAGCCAGGTCGGCACGGGAACGATGATCGCCGACGGACTGTCGGTCATCAACGCCGACTTCTCCAGCACGTCGTTCCGCGCCTCCCGGGCCGTGATCGGGGCGAAGAGCTTCCTCGGCAACAACATCGTCTACCCCCCGCGGGCCCGGACCGGCGACAACTGCCTGCTCGCGACGAAGGTCATGGTCCCCATCGAGGGGCCGGTGCGGGAGGGCGTCGGTCTGCTGGGCTCACCCAGCTTCGAGATACCGCGCACCGTTCTCCGCGACAGCAGGCTCGACCATCTGGCCCGCGGCGACGAACTGCGCCGCCGGCTCGCCGCCAAGAACAAGCACAACGCGTCCACCGCCGGCCTGTTCCTGCTGACGCGATGGTTCCACTTCTTTGTGCTCGCCCTCATCGCCATGGCCGCCTTCGATCTCTACCACGCCCTCGGGCCGCTGGTGTTCGCCGTGTCCGGACTGCTCACACTGGCGTTCACCGTCGGCTACTTCGCGCTGGTCGAGCGGGCAGCCATGGGATTCCGCCCGCTCAGGCCGCTGTACTGCTCGATCTACGAACCGGCCTTCTGGGCACACGAACGCTTCTGGAAGCTGGGCGCGATACACCACTACATGCAGGTCTTCAACGGCACCCCGTTCAAGTCCCTGGTCTGGCGGCTGCTGGGCGTCAGGATCGGCCGCCGGGTCTTCGACGACGGTTGCGCGATGGCCGAGCGCACCCTCGTCAGCATCGGGGACGACTGCACCCTCAACGCCGGGACCGTCATCCAGTGCCACTCACAGGAGGACGGCGCCTTCAAGTCCGACCACATCAGCATCGGCGCGAACGTGACCCTCGGCGTCGGCGCGTTCGTGCACTACGGCACCAAGGTCGGCGACGGCGCCCAACTCGCCGCAGACTCCTTCCTGATGAAGGGCGAGGAAGTCCCCTCCGGGTCGCGGTGGAGCGGAAACCCGGCCTCGGAGGCCGAGGCCGAGACCGTGGACGATCCCGAGCACGCCGCGCCACCGCCCGGCCCCGCAGCCGGTCGGTCTCCTCTCCCTTGACCCTGCCGTCAGGAGTGGTTTCGACGAAGCGCGGATCCGCTTGCGGGTACGCTGGCGCGGCGTGGCCGTCACCGCGGAAGGGGACCGACCTCATGCAGCTCGTCTTCGCGGGCCGGGTGATCGAATGGCGCGGGCCGTCGCCTTACTACTTCATCCCCGTGCCGCACGAACAGTCCACCGACATCCGCGAGGTGGCCGCGGCGGCCACGTACGGCTGGGGCGTCATCCCGGTCGAGGCACGGATCGGTGAGGTCGCCTTCGCCACGTCGCTCTTCCCCAAGGACGGCGGCTACCTCCTGCCGCTCAAGAACGCCGTGCGCAAGCCGCAGGGCCTCTCGGTGGGTGACGACGTGACGGTGGAGATGACCGTCCGCCTCTGATCCGTGCCCTCGCCGCCGAAGTGACCGGCACCGTCCCGGCCTTCCCACCGGAGGGAAGCAAGGGCCTGCTCGCGCGGTGAGGCGCTCGAAAACCAGTGGAGCAGCGCCGGTGTGCGCCAATCCGCTCGTTCTCCGCCGTTGCCACGCCTGCGTGTCCGTGCGCTTCCGGGCGAGCGGCAAATTTCGCGTCAACGCGCACCACAAGCTCATCGACGCCTGGCTCCTCGCGCTCTGTACCGCTTGCGGGGAAACGGCAAAGCTCACGGCCCTGGAGCGGACGAATGTGCGCTCCGTACGACCTGAACTGCTCGACCGGCTGCATGACAACGACCCCGGCCTGACAGCCGAACTGCTCCAGCATCCGGTCGTGCAGCGCCGCAATCGCATCGCCCTCGACTGGGACGACGCCTGGCGCCTCGACACCGGCGGAACGGATCACCTGGACCGCGAGGTGATCGACGTCTCGGTCCGGTTTGCGGCACGGATCCCTGTCCGGCCGGTGCGCCTGATCGCTGAAGGGTGCGGTCTTCCGCGGGCCGAGGTCGAGAGGCTGATCACGGAGGGGAAACTCGTTTCGGCGGCTCGGCTGAGCGGCAAGCTCTCCGGCGACTTCACCTTCACGCTCAAGCGCTGAGCCCTCCTCGGGACCTCGGACCTCGGGACCGTCCTCGGCGCCGCGCTATTTCTGCGGGTCCCGGAAGCGCCCGAAAG
Organism: Streptomyces sp. FIT100; assembly: GCF_024584805.1. Taxonomy (NCBI): domain Bacteria; kingdom Bacillati; phylum Actinomycetota; class Actinomycetes; order Kitasatosporales; family Streptomycetaceae; genus Streptomyces; species Streptomyces sp. FIT100. The sequence goes on from NZ_CP075715.1 coordinate 6,639,459, forward strand.
CCTTCGTGAGGGCACTGAGCGGAGAGCCGTCCGTCTTGACCGGCGCCTGTGCGGGCAGCCGGGGCACGCCGTCGCCACCGGTCGCCTCGGCCAGCGCGGCCAGCGCCGCCTCGGCCGCTTCCCGGTACAGGTCGCGGGAGTTCGTCATGGCATCGAGCGCCTCGGCGTACCTGGCGACCATGCCTCGGGCGTGGACCAGCTCCTCGTCCGCGGTCAGCAGGTGCCAGCCCCGCCGCAGCCGGGTCAGGGCCTGCTCGGCCTCGGCCGGCAGCGGCCGCGGCAGTGCGGCGAACTCCTTTATCCTGTCGAGCAGTTCGGTCGGTTCCGAGCCGTCGAGGAAGACATTGCGCACCGTGAAACGCTCCGCGTCGTACCCCGCGCCCTGCGGCGCCGTGGGCAGGACGACGGCGCCGCCGCGCGGCATCCGTACGTTCAGCTCACGCTTCATCGCGTAGTCGGCGATCTGCGCCTGCTCCGGTGTGCCCCGGTGCTCGACCACCCGGTGCCGCAGGCTCGGTGGCAGGAACGCCGAGACCGGCTGCTGCCCCATCACGTCCGGCGTCATCGCCTCGTGCACCACGACATGGATGAACCAGCTCTGCCGGGCGCAGTCCCGCAGCCGGTGGCGCAGCTCGTCGTCGTCCTTCGGCAGGTGGTTCGTCGTCCGCAGGCGCACGCCCGGCACCGTGTCCTGGTCCCAGGCGACCAGGTCGCTGTCGGGCCAGAACATGGTCGCGGGCGAGGGCCAGTGCGCGTCCCACGGCCGCTCCGCCTCGGCGGCGAGGACCCAGGCGATGCCCTCGCTCTCCTTGCGGCGTGCCTCGGGATCGTACGTGGTCAGCTGTGCGCGCACCGTGACGTCGTCGGCCACGCGCCAGCGGGCCTCGAAGAGGCGGCGGGCCGAGGGGCCGAGGTCCGCGGACTCGTCGCGCGGGTGCATGACGGTGGAGCGGGCCGCCTCGGCGGGGCCGAGGTCGAGGAAGCCGTCGAGCACCCCGGCCGCCTTGAGGGCGATCAGGTTGCGCCGGACGTCCTGCTCGGGCTCGGGCCCGAGGTGGCGCCCGCGCCCCAGCCACACGGTGTCGGGGACGGTGGTCGAGGAGCTGCTGTTTTTGGCCATGGAATCGTTCTGTGAGTGATCGGGGCCCGACCAGTATGGTCCGTGGACCTGACGAGGGGAGCGGTACCCCGTCCGGGGTGTCGCCACGCCCCAGGGGGACCTGCCGTGGCTGCACCTGGACCGCCCGGCGCACTCGGCGCGTGCGAAGGCCCGGCGGGAGCGACCCTTGACAGTGATCGGCCGCGGGTGCGATCAATGCGGGGATCTTTCGAGCCACGCGAGGACGCCCGTGATGCACAGCCGCCCCAAGACGCCTGCAGTCCCCGACGCCCGGAGCACCGGCGGTTGTTGTGCGGCGTCCCGGGGACAGACCGTGCCTGCGGGCGCGGTCGCCGAGGCCGTGGGCACCCCGGCACCGGTCCGGGAAACGGTGCCGGACCGGCACCGCGCGGCGGCCGAACTGCCCGGCGGCCGGTTCCTGATGGGCTCCGACGACAGTGAGGGATATCCGCAGGACGCCGAGGGGCCGGTACGGCCGGTGGATGTGGCGCCCTTCGCGGTCGGCCGGTACGCCGTGACCAACGCCTTGTTCGCCGAGTTCGTGGAGGCGACCGGTCACCGCAGTGACGCGGAGGAGTTCGGCTGGTCGTACGTCTTCGCCGGGTTCCTGCCCGGTGTGCTGCGCCGCGACTCGCCACGACCGGCGGGGACTCCCTGGTGGTGCGGCGTACGGGGCGCGGACTGGCGGCGGCCGGAAGGCCCCGGCTCCTCGGTCGAGGGCCGCTGGGACCACCCGGTGGTGCACGTCTCCTGGCGGGACGCCGCGGCCTACTGTGCGTGGGCCGGCGGCCGGCTGCCCACCGAGGCGGAGTGGGAGTACGCGGCGCGCGGCGGTCTCGAGCAGGCCCGCTACCCGTGGGGCGACGAGCTGACACCGGACGGCGAGCACCGCTGCAACATCTGGCAGGGCCGCTTCCCCACCCGCAACACCGCCGAGGACGGCCACAAGGGCACGGCTCCCGTGGACGCGTACCGCCCCAACGGCTTCGGTCTGTTCAACGCCGTCGGGAACGTGTGGGAGTGGTGCGCCGACGCCTGGACTGCGGACGCCCGGGAGCGGGTGATGCGCGGCGGCTCGTACCTGTGCCACGCCTCGTACTGCAACCGCTACCGGGTCGCCGCCCGCACCCGCAACTCTCCCGACAGCAGCGGCGGAAACGTCGGCTTCCGCATGGTGACCGGACGTCCCGCCCCCTAGTTCCCGATTCCGCTGCCCTGCTTTTCCCGCTCCAGTTCCCGAGTGCACCGAAAGGCCCCGCGTGAACGAGCGCCATCCCCGCCAGACCGTGATGCTGATGACCGACGCGACCCGCTGGGACATGCTCGGCTGCTATCGCGACACGGGCACAGCCACCCCGCATCTGGACTCCCTTGCCGCCACCGGCACCCGCTTCGAGCGTGCGTACACCACGCAGCCGGTCTGTGCCCCGGCCCGCTCCGCCCTGTTCACCGGCGTCTGGCCGCACACGAGCGGCACCTGGTCCAACAACCAGGCGCCGGGTCTCGACGTGCCCACGCTCGGGCAGCGGCTGCGTGACGCGGGCACCCCGGCGGCGTACATCGGCAAATGGCATCTGGACGGCACCGACTACTTCGGCAACGGCCGCTGCCCGGACGGCTGGGACGAGGCGTACTGGTACGACATGCGCCGCTACCTCGAAGAGCTCACCCCCGACGAGCGCGTGGCCTCCCGCGACCCGGCCACCACCGCCGACCCGGGCGTGGACAGCTCCTTCACCTACGCGCACCGCTGCACCGACCGCGCCCTCGCCTTCATCGCGGCTCACGCGGACGAGGACTTCCTCCTCGTCGTCTCGTACGACGAGCCGCACGACCCGGGCATCACCCCGCCCCCGTACGGCGAGAAGTACCGTGACTACGTCTTCCCGTACGACGACAACGTGCTCGACGACCTCGCGGACAAGCCCGCCCACCAGCGCACCTGGGCCGGTCCCCGGCTGACCGAGGACCGCGGCGACGGCTACCGCCGCAACGTCGACACCGGCAGCTTCTTCGCCGCCCAGGAGTACGTCGACAGCCAGATGGGCCGCATCCTCGCGGTGGTGGCGGAGCGCACCCCGCAGGCGATGGTGCTCTACACCTCCGACCACGGCGACATGCTCGGCTCGCACCGGCTCCATGCCAAAGGCCCGGCGATGTACGACGAGATCGCCCGCATCCCGCTCGTCGTCCGGCTCCCCGGCAGCACCGCTCCGGGCACGGTCAGCCCGCACCCCGTCTCGCACATCGACCTGGCGCCCACGGTCCTGGAACACCTGGGAGTGCCCGTACCCGACTTCCTGCCCGGCCGCAGTCTGGCGCCGGCCCTCGCCGACCCGGACCACCGCGTCAACGAGGCGGTCTTCGTGGAGTTCGGCCGCTACGAGGTCGATCACGACGGCTTCGGGGGCTTCCAGCCGATGCGCGGCATCCACGACGGCCGACACAAACTCGTCGTCAACCTCCTCTCCGACGACGAGCTCTACGACCTGGAGTCCGACCCCGGCGAGATGCGCAACCTGATCACCGACCCGGCACACACAAGGATCCGCGACGGCCTCCACGACCGCCTCCTGGCCTGGATGAACGACACCCGCGACCCGTTCCGCGGCAGCTACTGGGAACGCCGCCACTGGCGCACCGACGCCCGCGAGGCCACGTGGGCGTACGACGGCATGACCCGCCAGCGTCCCGACGACCCCGGCTACCAGCCGCGGATGCTCGACTACACGACGGGCCTGGAGATGACGGAGACGGTCCGCAGCAAATAGCGCCTGCTCACCGCAGACACAGAGGCCAGGTCGCGCAACAAGGGACCTTCGGGCCGAAGACGGGGACTTTTGCCGGGCGCGGCGGCCGCTCGGGCGCAGTGCCATGGAAAGGGGCGCATGTGCGGCCACCCGTCCGACGAACTGCCGAGGAACCGATGAGCGACAACTCCATGAATCCGCGGGGAAGCGCCACTTCCCCGAAGCCGACGCAGAGGGCGACCGCGAAGCAGAAGGCGGCCGCCCTTCGCGAGGCCGAGGCTGCTCGTGCCCGTCGGCGCCGGACGCTGCTCACGGTCGGCGCCATCGGCACCGCGCTGGCGGTCGGTGTCCTGGTGGGCACCCAGTTGACAGGGCGCACCGCCGACGCCGACGACTCCTCGGCCTCGGGTTCCGCGCGGCCGCTGGTCGTTCCCGCCAACACCTCCGGCGAGGACGGCGTCGTGGTTCCCTACGGCGACAAGGACGCCAAAGGCACCCTGACCGTCTACGCGGACATGCGATGCCCGTACTGCGCGGCCGTCGAGAAGCAACTCGGTCCCGCCGTCTCCGAACTGGTCGCGGACGGAACGATCAAGGTCGAGTACAGGATGGCCGCCTTCCTGGACGGCGCGCTCGGCGGCAAGGGGTCACACACCGCGTTGGCCGCTCTCGGGGCAGCGGCCAACGAGAGCCCGCGGAAGTTCTTCGAGTACCAGCACGTCCTGTACGCCAACCAGCCTTCCGAGGAGCAGGACTCCTTCGCCTCCACCGCCAAACTGGTCGACCTGGCCAAGAAGGTCCCGGGGCTGAACTCCGCGCAGTTCAACAAGGCGGTCAAGGAGAAGACCTATCTGCCCTGGGCGCAGAAGACCGCCGACAAGTTCCACGAGTACGGGATCAGCGGTACTCCGACCTTCATGGTCGACGGGAAGCGTGTGACCGTGCTGGACGACGAGGGGCGGCCGGTGAGCAAGCGGGCCTTCGTCGACGAGGTCAGGAAGACCGTCAAGGGGTAGCCGCGAGCGGGTCCCCGGCGGCCGGGCACGCCGATCGCCCGGCCGTCGGGGTCACGCACGGCAGGTGCACGGGCCCCGGACCCGGGGCCTCCGTACAGCGCGTACAGCGTTCGTACGGCGCAACGTACCGTGCTCGTACGGCCGTCAGACCGCGGTGAGACCCTCGGCCACGAAGATCGCCTTCGCCGCGGCGACCTCCGTGGCCGTCGGTACGGGCGTGTCGCGGAGGGGGACGTCCCTGCCGAGGGCCGCCCACTTCGCCTCGCCGAGCTTGTGGAAGGGGAGGACGTCGACACGGGAGACATTGCCGAGACCGGCGGCGAAGGAGGCGACCCCTTCGACGTTCGCGGGGTCGTCGGTGAGCCCCGGGACGAGCACGAAGCGGACATGGACCTCCGTGCCCAGTCCGGCGAGGCGCCGGGCGAAGTCCAGGGTCGGCGCGACGGGGCGCCCGGTCACCTTCAGGTAGGTGTCCGGGTCCCAGGACTTGATGTCGAGGAGGACGAGGTCGGTGTCGCGCAACAGCGCGTCGCTCGCCCGGGCACCGAGGAAGCCCGAGGTGTCCAGGGCGGTGTGCAGTCCGAGCTCGTGCTTCATCCGGTGCAGCAACTCGCCGGTGAACACGGGCTGGAGGAGCGGTTCGCCGCCGGAGACGGTGGCGCCGCCGCCGGCGGCCGCGATGAAGCGGGTGTACTTCCCCGCCTCCGCGATCACGTCGTCGGCCGAGGTGCGCACGCCGTCGCGGATCCGCCAGGTGTCGGGGTTGTGGCAGTACAGACAGCGCAGCGGGCAGCCGGAGAGGAAGGTGACGAACCGGGTCCCGGGACCGTCCACACCGGTGGAGAGGTCCCAGGAGTGCACGGATCCCTCGCTGGGCCGCCTCGTGGCCGCCGCGGCCGGGGTCTGCGCGGCCCCCGGAACGCACTCCCGGGGCCGCGCGGCCACGCCGTTCACAGCGAGCCGTGGAAGGTGCGGTTCACCACGTCGAGCTGCTGCTCCCGCGTGAGCCTGACGAAGTTGACCGCGTAGCCGCTGACGCGGATGGTCAGCTGCGGGTACTTCTCGGGGTGCTCCATCGCGTCCTCGAGCACGTCACGGTTGAGCACGTTGACGTTCATGTGGAAGCCGTCGCTTGCCGTGTACCCGTCGAGGACGCCCGCCAGGTTCGCGATCCGCTCCTCGTGGGTGCGGCCCAGGCCGTCGGGGGTGACCGTGCTGGTCAGGGAGACACCGTCCTCCGCGTTCCCGTACGGGATCTTGGCGACCGACAGCGCAGAGGCGACGTAACCGTGCTTGTCCCGGCCGTTCATCGGGTTGGCACCGGGCGAGAACGGGGCGCCGGCACGGCGGCCGTCCGGCGTGTTCCCGGTCTTCTTGCCGTACACCACGTTCGAGGTGATCGTCAGCACGGACTGGGTGTGCTCCGCGTCCCGATAGGTCGGGTGTGTGCGCAGCATCGCCATGAACTCCCGGACCAGCCGCACCGCGATCTCGTCGGCACGGTCGTCGTTGTTGCCGTAGGCGGGGTAGTCGCCCTCGACGGTGTAGTCGGTGGCGAGGCCGGTTGCGTCGCGGTGGACGGTGACCTTGGCGTGCTTGATCGCGGAGAGCGAGTCGGCGGCCACCGAAAGGCCGGCGATGCCGCAGGCCATGGTGCGGCGTACGTCGCGGTCGTGGAGCGCCATCTCGATGCGCTCGTAGGCGTACTTGTCGTGCATGTAGTGGATGACGTTCAGAGCGTGCACGTACACGCCCGCGAGCCACCGCATCTGTGCGTCGAGCTTCGCCAGCACCTCGTCGTAGTCGAGGACGTCGGAGGTGATGGCACCGGTGTCCGGGCCGACCTGGGCGCCTGACTTCTCGTCCCGGCCGCCGTTGATCGCGTACAGCAGGGCCTTGGCGAGGTTCACCCTGGCGCCGAAGAACTGCATCTGCTTGCCGACGGGCATCGCGGAGACGCAGCAGGCGATGGCGGTGTCGTCGCCGAACCGGGGGCGCATGAGCTCGTCCGACTCGTACTGCACCGAGGAGGTGTCGATGGACACCCTGGCGCAGAACTCCTTGAAGCCGCGCGGCAGCCGGGGCGACCAGAAGACCGTCATGTTCGGCTCGGGGGCCGGGCCGAGGTTGTAGAGGGTCTGGAGGTAGCGGAACGAGGTCCGGGTGACGAGCGGGCGCCCGTCCTCGCCCATTCCGCCGATCGACTCGGTGACCCAGGTCGGGTCACCGGAGAAGAGCTCGTCGTACTCGGGGGTGCGCAGGAAGCGGACGATGCGCAGCTTGATGATGAAGTCGTCGATCAGCTCCTGGGCCTGCTCCTCCGTGAGCCGGCCGGCCCGGATGTCGCGGTCCAGGTAGACGTCGAGGAAGGTGGAGGTGCGGCCCAGGGACATGGCGGCGCCGTTCTGCTCCTTCACCGCCGCCAGGTAGGCGAAGTACAGCCACTGGACGGCCTCGCGGCCGGTGGCGGCCGGGCCGGAGATGTCGTGGCCGTAGGAGGCGGCCATCGCCTTGAGCTCGCCCAGGGCCCGGATCTGCTCGGCGAGTTCCTCGCGCAGCCGGATCGTCTCCTCCGGTGAGCGGCCGCCCGCGGACAGGGAGTCGAGCTCCGTCTTCTCCTGCTTCTTGGCCTCGATGAGGCGGTCGACGCCGTAGAGCGCGACCCGGCGGTAGTCGCCGATGATGCGGCCGCGGCCGTAGGCGTCCGGAAGACCGGTGACGATGCCGGCCTTGCGGGCGGCGCGGATCTCGGGGGTGTAGGCGTCGAAGACACCGGCGTTGTGGGTCTTGCGGTAGTCGGTGAAGACCTTCTCCAGCTCCGGCGACACCGGGTAGCCGTAGGTTTCCAGGGAGGTGGCGACCATCCGCCATCCGCCGTAGGGCATGATCGCGCGCTTGAGGGGGGCGTCCGTCTGGAGGCCGACGATCAGCTCCCTGGCCCGGTCGATGTAGCCGGGCGCGTGCGCGGTGATGGTCGACGGGATGTCGTACGCGACGTCGTGGACGCCCTTGCGGATCTCCTCGGGGAACTTGTCGGTGATCGCCTTCCACACCGCTGTGGTGCGCTCGGTGGGGCCGCTGAGGAAGGACCCGTCGCCCTCGTACGGCGTGTAGTTCCACTGGATGAAGTCGCGGACGTCGACGGTGTCGCGCCACAGGCCGCCCTGGAAGCCTGCCCAGGCTTCGCGTTCCGTGGTTGCCATCGGCGGGGTGGAAGTCATGGCTTTGCTGCCTTCCGGGTTGCGTGCGGTGGAGCGGCCCTGGCCGGGCCTGTGGCTCATGGGGGCGGGGCGGGGGCGGGCGCGGCGGTGGCACGGCCGCCGGCGGTCAGCTCGGGGCTTCCGCGCCCTTGCGGGCGTAGTACCACCAGGTGATCGCGATGCACGTCGCGTAGAAGCCCACGAAGCCCCACATCGCGCTGGTGACGGCGAAGTTGGCGAACAGCGCGGGGATGAAGAAGAAGCCGTACGCGGCGATCGCGGCGGTGAAGCCGGTGACGGCACCGGACTCCATCTCGGTCTGCTTCAGGGCCCTGGCGTACTCGGGCGTGTCCTCTGCCAGGCCCTTCAGGTGCCGACTGCGGAAGATCACCGGGATCTGCCGGAACGTCGAGCCGTTGCCGATGCCGGAGGAGACGAAGGCCGCGAGGAAGCAGAGGAAGAAGCCCGTGAAGTTCCCGCCGTTCCCACCGGTCGGCAGGAAGAAGATCACGCCGGTGATCGAGGCCGCCATGCCGGCGAACGACAGGAGGGTGACCCGGGCGCCGCCCAGCTTGTCGGCGATCCAGCCGCCGGCCCAGCGGGCGAGTGCGCCGAGGGCGGGGCCCATCCAGGCGTAGGTGGCGACCGAGTAGTCCGGGAAGGTGGTCTTGATCAGCATCGGCAGGGCCGCGGCGAAACCGATGAAGGAGCCGAAGGTGCCGATGTACAGCCAGGTCATCAGCCAGGTGTGCTTGCGGCGGAAGATGATCCGCTGCTGCCGGAAGGAGGTGGCGGCCGTCTTCAGGTTGTTCTGGCCGAACCAGGCGAGCGCGGCGAGCAGGACCAGGACGGGTATCCACAGGAACGCGGCGTTCTGGAGGTAGACCTCGCCGCCCGTCTTGGCGTTGTGCTGGCCGGCGCCGATGGCGATCACCGAGCTGGTGATGACGATCGGCGTGAGCAGCTGGACGACGGAGACGCCCAGGTTGCCCAGGCCGCCGTTGATGCCGGTGGCGTTGCCCTTCTCGCGCTTGGGGAAGAAGAAGCCGATGTTGGCCAGCGCGGAGGAGAAGTTGGCGCCACCGACGCCGCACAGGGCCGCGATCACGGCCATGGTGGTGAACGACGTCGAGGTGTCCTGGATGGCCAGGCCCAGCCAGACGAGGGGGACGACCAGGACGAGCGTGGACAGCGCGGTGAAGGTTCGCTGACCGAACTTGGGTCCCAGGAAGGTGTAGAAGATGCGGGACGTGCCGCCGGTGAGGCCGGGGATGGCCGTCAGCCAGAACAGCTGCGAGGTGCTGTAGCCGAATCCGACGTCCGTGAGATTGGTGGCGGTGACGCTCCACACCTGCCACACCACGAAGGCGACGAGCAGGGCGGGAACGGCGATCCAGAGGTTGCGCCGGGCGACGCGCTTGCCGATGGAGCTCCAGAAAAGGTCGTTCTCGGGCTCCCAGTCGGTGATGTCGCGGCCGGGTCGGTACTGCGCCGGGTCGAAAGACCGCCGGGTCGCGGCGGCCATTTCCTGAACGGCTGACATGGCTGTCCTGGTGGGTGAGTAGGAAAGTCCTTGCTCTTCCAGGTTTCTCCCGGGGGCAGCGGGAGGTGAGAGGCCATGGTCAGCAGTGCGAGGCGACCTAGGTCCCGTCGCCCGGCGGACTTCCGGTACCGGTGCATGGGTCCACCTGGTCCCTGCCGGAGATCTCGGGGGAGCGCCGACGGCGGGTGCCCCGAGGCCCGGGCCCGCGCCTCGCCCCCTGGCCCGGGCCCGCGCCTCGCCCCCTGGCCCGGGCCCGCGCGTCGCCCTCTGGTGCGGGCGTGCGCGTCGCCCTCTGGTGCGGGCGCGCGGCAGGCGGATCCCGGGCCTGCCGGGCGCCCGCACCCTCTGGGGACGCCTGTGGCCGCAGGCGTCCTCTCGGTCAGAGGTTGAACGTGGCCACCACGGCCAGGTGGTCCGAGGGCCAGTTGCTGCCTCCGCCCCAGGTGCGCGCCCTCGTCGCGTCGAGGGAGCCGCCGCGGTAGAGGATGAGGTCGATCCGGTCCTGCGGCTCGGGGCGGCCCGCGTTCCACTTCACCACCGGGGACCAGGTGTTGCCGGGCGTCAGGAGCTCGCTGGGATTGACCTCGCGGTACGCGTCCCAGTACCCGGCGTCCGCGAATACCTTGGTGGCCGGCCACTGCACCACCGAGTTGCAGTGCGTCGCCTGGGTGCTCGCCGTCCAGTCCAGGTGCGAGGGGGTGTTGAAGTCACCGGCGATGATGGCCGGGCTGGAACCGGCCCAGCTGAGGATCTCCTGGGCCTGCTTCTTGCGGTTGGCCTCGTCGGCGTAGATCGTCGCGTAGCTGTCGTTGTCGAAGCAGGCGTTGTACGGGCCGTACTTCGTGTAGTCGAGATGCGCCGAGTAGATCCACACGCCCTTGATCTTGACCGCGACCGTGCCGTTGCCGCTGGAGGTCCAGTCCTGCCCTTCGAAGGGCAGACGGCTGATGATGTCGACGTGGGTCCCGGTGTTGGTGGCGTACCAGCCGAGCTTGTCGGCGATCTGCTTGGTGGAGTTGCCCGAGTACTCCTGGAGCGAGACGACGTCCGCCCCGGCCTTGGTGATCTCGCCGGCGATCTTGCTGACGCCGTCGGTGACCTGGGTGCCACCGTGCCAGGTGTTGAAGCTCATCACGGTGAGGGTGTCCGCGGCGGACGCGGCGGGCGCGGGTCCGGCGACAGTGAGGGTGAGCGCGGCGGCGAGGCCCAGTCCGGCCGCCCGGCGACGGAATTTCATGTTCATGCCATGGTGGTATCAAGCGGTGGTATGCCACAGGCGGAGCCGCGGTGAACGGCTGGGGTGAACACGTTCATCACCTGCGCACGACTCCATCCGATGCCGCATGCGGACCGCCCGGTCCCGGCTGCGCGCGCCGTGGGGGTGGCGTGTGTTTCAGGTAGTGGGATGTCCGGGATCGGACTTGCCTCAGAGGTGTAGACCAATGCTAGCTTGATGCCGCACCGCGCTCGGACCGTCACATTCCGTGAGGTGAGTCTTTGTGTCCCCGTCGCGCCGTCAGCGTGATGCCGTTCCGGCCTATCTGCGCATCGCCGCACATCTCGAGGGTGAGATCGCAGCGGGCTGCATGCCCGTACACGCCAAGCTGCCTCCCGAGCGGGTGCTCACCGCTCGGTTCGGCGTCAACAGGTACACCGTCAGGGCGGCTCTGCAGCACCTGCGGGAGAGGGGGCTCGTGGTCACGGACCGCCGGGGCACCTTCGTGGCCGGGACCGCCGCAGCGCCCCGCTCCGGCTCCGCCACGTTCCGCACCGCCCGTGCGGAAGGCGCGGATGTGGAACAGGCCGTGCCGATCTTCCCCGTCGATGTCGTCGGCTGTCTGATTTCGGGGCAGCTGTTCAGCGCATCGGTCTCCGCGGCCATGGCCGAGCTGCTCGGCATCCCGCCCACCCGGCAGGCGCTGGTGCACCACCAGCGCGCGGTCACCGTCGCGGGCGAGCCGATGCACGAGGCCGTGACCCGCTTCACACCCGTCGCGACGGTGGAGGTCCCCGAACTCTCCCGATACCTGCCCCGCCTGCCGGTGACCGACCCCGACCTGCGGCTTCTCCACCAATGGGTCGTCCGGGCCGGATTCCGTCCCACGGTCAGGGAGACGATCACGCTCACCCGCCACGCCGCGCAGCACGGTCCCGGGGCCGCCCCCGAACTGGCCGTGCGCCGGCACCTGTGCGACCAGCAGGGGCGCCTGCTCGCCGTGACCGACCTGACGTTCCACCGCGCATGGCAGCAGATCACCCTCGACTACACCGACCCTGCCGCGAGCACCCACTGCGTACAGGCAGGTCCGGCACGCTGACCGGGTGCCAGGACGCCGTGCCCCGGCGCGCGGGCCGGGGGCCCCGTGCGCCGACGAGGATCATCGCCATGCCGCATCCACCAGGCGCACGCAGGCGTCGTATGGGGCCGGGCCGAAGCGGGCGCTCCAGCCCGGCGGTACGGCGCGCCAGGCGGGCCACAGGGACAGCTGCCCGTGGGCGTTCTCCAGCACGAGGTGGGTGTCGTTGCCGTCGGGGCCCGGATCGAACGGACCGACTTCACTGCTCATGCGTCGAGCTCCTTCAAGCGAGCCGTCAGGATGGCGGCGATGTCGTCGAGGTGGCGGTCCTGCAGCAGCTGTGGATGGGTGCAGTCCAGGTCGTGGTTGACGATCGCGCCGCTGACGTGCGCGTGCCATGCCTGCCATGTGAGCCAGTCCTCCGTCCGCGGCGCGGCTGCCGTGAAGAAGAGCAGGTTGCCGTCGTAGGGGCGGTGCCGGTGCTCGCGCACCATGCGCGCGTGGTGGGGCACGACTTCGAAGATCTTCGACAGGGTCCGGTCGCTGAGCCCGGCGAGGGGGCTGCCCGCCCGTCGCAGCGTGGCCAGCACGTCCTCGCGGGTGCGCTCGTCGGTGCGGTCGAAGCCGGCCATGCGGAGCACCGCGGTGAGCGCGTCGCCTTCCTCGGGCGCCGGCCGCTCCCGCCACTGCTCGGTCGGGAACGCGTCGCACAGTGCGAGGAGGTCGACCTCCTCCTCGGCCTCCTGGAGCATGCAGGCCACGGTGTGCGCGAGGATTCCGCCGAGGGACCAGCCGAGCAGCCGGTACGGACCATGTGCCCGCACCGCGCGGAGGCACTCGACGTAGTCGGCCGCCTGTCCCCGCAGAGTGTCCGGCAGCGGCTCGTCGCGGACCAGGCCGCGCGCCTGGATGCCGTACAGGGGCTGGTCCGGACCGAGGCGGGCGGACAGACCCGCATAGCACCAGGAGATGCCACCGCTCGGGTGGAACGCGAACAGCGGGGTCCGCCCGCCGTCGGTGCGCAGCGGAAGGAGGACGTCGAGGGCCTCTTCGGCCGAGCTCCCTCCGAGTCCTGCACCGTGTGGCGATCCCGCGGCCTTGAGCCGGGCGGCGAGAGCGGCGGGGGTCGGCGCCTCGAACAGCGAGCCGATGGTCAGCTCGGTGCCGTACTCCTCCCGCACCCGCGCCACCAGTTGTACCGCGGACAGAGACGTGCCGCCCAGGTCGAAGAACGCGTCGTCGGGACCGGCCCGTCCGACCCCGAGCACCTCCGCGAACAGCCGCTTCAGCGCCTCCTCGAGCGGGTCGGACGGACACCCGGCGTCCTCGGCGCCGGTGAGGACGGGGGTGGGCAGCGAGCGGCGGTCCAGCTTGCCGTTGGGACTCAGCGGCAAGGCGTCGAGGCGGACGACCGCCGCCGGGACCATGTGTTCCGGCAGCACCTGGGCCAGTCGGGCCCGTACGGCCGCGGGATCGGCGTCACCGGTCACGTACCCGACGAGCCGGTCGTCCCGCACCAGGGCGCACGCGCCGTCCACGTCGGGCTGTTCCACCAGCGCGGCCTCGACCTCGCCCAGCTCGATGCGCTGCCCGCGCAGCTTCACCTGGCGGTCGGTGCGGCCGAGGTAGTCGAGCTCGCCCTGATCCGTCCAGCGCGCCAGGTCGCCCGTGCGGTACATCCGGCTGCCCGGCGGCCCGAAAGGGTCGGCCACGAACCGGGACGCCGTCAGCGCGGGGCGGTTCAGATAGCTGTCGGCCAACTGCCGGCCCGCCAGGTACAGCTCACCCGGGATGCCCGGCGGGCACGGCTGGAGGGCCGCGTCCAGCACGTACAGGCGGGTGTTCCACACCGGCCTGCCGATCGGAACCGGGCCGCTGCTGTCCGGGGCGCACAGGTGGTACGTGACGTCGACGGCGGCCTCCGCCGGCCCGTACAGGTTGTGCAGTTCGACGTCGGGCAGCGCCCGTACGAAGGCGTTCAGCGTTTCCGGGGGCAGGGTCTCGCCGCCGCAGAAGACCCGGCGCAGCCCCGTACAGGCGGACGTGTCGGCCTCGGCCAGGAAGGCATGGAGCATCGACGGCACGAAGTGGCAGACGGTGACGGACCGTTCGCGGATCAGACGGGCGAGTTCGACCGGATCCTTGTGGACCCCCGGCTCGGCGACGACCAGCGCCGCGCCCTCGCGCAGCGGCCAGAAGAACTCCCATACGGACACGTCGAACGAGGACGGGGTCTTGTGCAGCACCCGGTCGCCGGCGGCCAGCGGGTAGGTGTGCTGCATCCATCGCAGCCGGTTGTCGATCGCCCCGTGCGAGACGACGACGCCTTTGGGGCGGCCCGTGGAGCCGGAGGTGTAGATGACGTACGCGGGGTGGGCGGGCGTGAGCGGACGTGCCGGGTTGACCGGCGGGTAGGGGGAGATGTCGAGTTCGTCGAGGACGACGAGCGGGACCCCGGCGTCCTCGGGAAGGCGTCCCGCACGGTCGACAACGGCGCACACCGGCGCCGCGTCCCGGAGCATGTACGCGAGTCGCTGCGCCGGATAGTCCGGGTCGAGCGGCAGATACGCCGCACCCGACTTGAGCGTGGCGAACACGGTGGCGACCAGCTCCGGCGAGCGGGGCACCGAGACCGCGACCACGGCACCCGGCCGGGCGCCGAGGGTCTGCAGGTGCCGGGCCAGCCGGCTGGCGTGGGCGTTCAGCTCCGCGTACGTCAAGGAGACGTCCCCGTACACCAGGGCGGTCGCGTCCGGAGTGTCCATGGCGCGTGCCTCGATCGGGCCGATGAGCGTGGTCGGGGGCAGCGTGCGTTCGGTCTCGTTGAACTCCCTGAGGACCAGGGCGTGTTCGGCGGGCGTGGCGATGGGATGGACGGCGAGCGGCTGCTGCGGGTCGGTGGCGGTGAGACGGTCCAGCAGGTGGAGGAAGCGGTTCTGGTGGGCGGCGAGGTCGGCGTCCTCGTAGAGGGCGGGGTTGCCGTCGTGGTCGATGCACAGACCACGGCCGTCGGCGCGGGCGTAGACGTTGACCCTCAGGTCGTCGACCGGTCCCGCGGCCAGGTTGCGTGCCCGAGCGGGCGCACCCGCGAAGTCGACGGCGTAGTCGAAGGGCATGATGTTGAGGACCGGGCCGATCAGGGCGCGGTTCTCGCTGAGCAGTCCCAGGTCGCGGCGGATGTCCTCGTAGCGGTAGCGCTGGTGGCGGCGCGCTTCGCGGATGCCGAGCACCACTCGGTGCACCAGTTCGGCCAAGGTCGCGTCGGGGGAGACGGTGAGCCTGAGCGGCAGCACGTTCATCACCATGCCCGGCACGCGCAGCGCGGCCGACCCCAGGCGGCCCATCATGGGCAGGCCGAGCACGACGTCGGACCGCGCGGTGGCGCGCGAGACGTAGAGGGCCTGCGCGGCGAGCAGTACGTCGGGCCAGGTCGCGCGGAGCCGGGTGCCCAGTTCCTGCAGACGCTCGGTGGTCTCGGGAGGCAGCTCGACCGTGCGGCGGCGGAACGTGCGCGAGGGCAGCGCGCCGCGGCCCGCGAGCCGGGGCGCGGCGGGCAGGTCGGCGAACGTCTGCGTCCAGTGGGCCCGGTCGGCCGCGAAGGCGTCGGACGAGCGGTAGGCGGCGTCCTCGGCGACGAGGTCGGCGAGGGTGCCGAAGGTGCGCGGGGCGGGCATCTCGCCTCGGGCGAGCGCCGTGTAGAGCTCGGCCGTGCGCCGTACGAGGAGCGAGTAGCCGAAGCCGTCGATGACGAGGTGGTGGATGCCCTGGTACCACAGCCACCGCTGTGCGCCGACCCGGAACAGGGCTTGCCGGAAGAGCGGTCCCGTCGTCAGATCGCAGGGCTTGGCGAGGTCGGCGCGCATCCACGTCTCGGCCTTCAGCTCGGCGCCGTCACCGTCGTGCAGGTCGAGCACGGTCAGCGGGAGCTCGACGGCCGCGCGTATGTGCTGGCGCGGTCCGTCCGGGCCGTTCTCGATGCGTACGCGCAGGGCGTCGGCCTCGGCGGTGACGCGGCGGAGCGCCGCGGCGAAGAGGTCCGGGTCGAGCGGCCCGTCGATGTCCAGGCACTCCGCGGTGTTCTGCGCGGGGCTGAGCGGATCGAGGGCCTGCGCGTACCACATGCCCGACTGGGCAGCCGTCAGCGGCAGCACGCTGGCCGGGGTGCCCGTGCCGGCGCCGGTGGTCGTGGCGGCGGCGGTCATGACGCCCCCAGCAGCGGCGCCCAGGCGTTGATGGCCGGCTGCTCGGCGAGGTCCGCGAAGTCCGCGTCGACGCCGTGCTCGCGGCGCCAGCGTTCGAGTAGCGTCATGATGCGGACCGAGTCGAGTCCGTATTCCACGAGGTTCTCGTCGAAGGGGATGTCCGCGGGGTCCTCGCCGAGACAGTCGGCGACATCGCCGCGGAGCTGTTCCAGAGTGATGGCCACGGTGCTCAGAACTCCTTGAAGAGCGCGTCGGTGGTGGTCACGAACGCGCAGCGGCCGGCGGCCCAGCGCAGGGCCATGTCGTGGTCGTCGCGGGAGAAGTCGGCAACGGCATCGGCGACGACGAACGCCTGGATGTCCCGCATCCACGCGTCGCAGGCGGTCACCAGCACGCCGATGTGCGCGTACACACCGATGACGACCAGCTGGTCGCGGCCGGTCTCATGGAGCAGCTGCGCCAGCCGGGTGCGCACGAACGCGCTGTACTTCCACTTGATCAGGATCCTGTCGCCGGGCTGTGGCGCGACCTCCTCCGGCACGGCGAGCGCCTCGGCGTCATCGGCGGCGCCGAGGCCCCAGAAGTCGAGCTGGAGCCCGCGCTGCTCGGGCGTCTGGCCGCCGCGCTGGGCCGAATACGCGACCGGTACGCCGAGGCCGCGGGCGCGCTCCAGCAGCCGGCCGGTGTTGCCCAGCATCCCCGTCAGCGGCTGCTCGCCGGACGGGAACGCGCCGAGGAAGTGGTTCTGCAGGTCGTGGACGAGCAGCACGGCGCGCGCGGGGTCCGCGGTCCAGGCGACGCGGTTCTCCGGCAGCTCGTCCGCCGACGGCAGCGGGTAGGAGGCGATGGCGGGGAGTGCCATGGGAGAGGGCCTTTCACTGCGGCTCGGTTGCGGCCGCGGCGGACCGCAGCTGCTTCTTGCTGACCTTGCCGACCCCCGTCTCTGGGAAGGCGTCGACGAACTCGACGAGATCGGGGACCTTGTAGCCGGCGACGCCGCGGTCACGGACGAACCGCTTGATGGCGGCCGGCTTCAGCTGCTCGGCACCCTCGCGGAGGATGACGTAGGCGAGGGAGCGTTCCCCCAGGTACGCGTCGGGGACCCCGACGACGGCGACGTCGTGCACGGACGGATGGGCGAGGATGATGTTCTCGACCTCCTCCGGCGCGACCTTCTCACCGCCCCGGTTGATCTGGTCCTTGGACCTGCCGACGACGACGAGGTGGCCCGTCGGGGTGCGGCGCACGAGGTCGCCGGTGCGGAAGAAGCCGTCCGGTGTGAAGGCGCGCACGTTGTGGTCCGGCGCGCGCCAGTAGCCGCGGATCGTGTACGGGCCGCGGGTCAGCAGGTGTCCGACCGTGCCCTCGGGGACATCGTGCCCGGTGTCGTCGACGATGCGGATCTCGTCGTCCGGGGAGATCGGGCGGCCCTGCGTGGCGACCACGGTCTCGAAGTCGTCGTCCAGACGCGTGTAGTTGACGAGCCCCTCGGCCATGCCGAAGACCTGCATGAGCCGGCATCCCAGGGCGGGCTCCAGACGGCGCGCCGCCTCCGCGCTGTACTTGGCGCCGCCGACGAGCACCAGCTCCAGGCTCGCCAGGTCGTGACCGCTCTTCGGACCGGCCTCGGTCCACAGGAGGGCGAGCGGCGGCACAAGACCCGTCATCGTGATCCGCTCCTGCTCGACGAGGGCCAGGGCCGTCGCCGGGTCGGGGCTGGGGGACAGCACCACGGTGCCTCCGGCGTACAGCGTCCCCAGCCAACCCGGCGAACTCATCGGGAAGTTGTGTGCGGCCGGCAGGACGACGAGGAAGCGGGTGCCGGCGTCGACGCCGCAGATGTCGTCGGAGCCCCGCAGCGAGTAGAGGTAGTCGTCGTGGGTGCGCGGGATGAGCTTCGGCACTCCTGTCGTACCGCCCGACAGCTGGAGGAACGCCAGCTCGTGCGGCTCCGGTCCCGGGGGCATGGCGACGGGATCGCGGGGCACGTCGGACAGCGCGGTGTGCTCGCCCGGGTCGCCGACGACGAAGACGTCCCGCAGGCTCGGCGTGCGCTGCGCCACCCGCGTCGCGAGCTCGCGGTGGTCGAAGCCCGCGTGCTGGTCGGGGATCACGTACGCGACGGCCCCGGAGAAGGAGCAGAAGTGGCGGATCTCCGACTCCCGGTGCGCGGGCAGCGCGTACACGGGCAGCGCACCGATGCGGAACAGCGCGAAAACGACAGCGATGAACTCGCCGATGTTCGGCAGGTGGAGGACGACCCGGTCGCCCTTGGACATCCCGCGCGCCGCGAACCCGGCGGCCAGCCGGTCGGCCTGCTCGTCCAGTTCCCGGTACGTCCAGGTGCGGCGCTCGGGGGCCGGGTCGACGAGGGCGATCCGGTCGGGGTGGACGGCGGCGCGCTCGCGCAGCACGCCCCCGAAGGTCTCGCCGCGCCAGTAGTCCGCCGCGCGGTAGCGCTCGGTGAACTCCGGGGGCCAGGTGGGTGCGTCGGTCCCCGGGGTGGCGGCAGTCACCGGACGCAGCGCGGTGGGGTCCCCCCGGCCGGGGGCCGGCGGAGGGAGGGCGGTCACAGCGAAGCCCCCACGGCGTCGAGGAACGTACGGAACTTGGCGCCGGTCTCCGCGGTCTCGGCCTCCGGTGTGGAAGCGGCCACCACTCCGGCTCCCGCGAACAGCCTGAGCGAGCGCCCTTCGGCCTCGGCGCAGCGGATGGTCACGACCCACTCGCCGTCCCCATCCGCGTCCTGCCAGCCGACCATGCCGGTGTACGGGCCGCGCTCGAAGGGCTCCGACTCG
The DNA here is from genome assembly GCF_024584805.1 of Streptomyces sp. FIT100. NCBI lineage: Bacteria > Bacillati > Actinomycetota > Actinomycetes > Kitasatosporales > Streptomycetaceae > Streptomyces > Streptomyces sp. FIT100. The sequence goes on from NZ_CP075715.1 coordinate 6,658,385, forward strand.
GCGATGACGGCACGGGCCACGTCGGTCGGGGTGCCGCACACCGCCGGTGTGGGGTGCAGGGCGGACGCCAGCTCCAGGGAGGTGACGCCAGGGTCGGCGAGCTCGCCCGTCACGGTGGTCGACAGGTGCCACATCGCCGCCGTACGCACCAGCGTGGGCCGCTCGGGCACCTCCAGGCAGATGCAGAACGGCGCGAGCGCCTCGCGCACCGCGTCGACGACGACGGCGTGCTCGTGCAGGTCCTTGGGCGACTCGAGCAGCGCCGCCGCGCGTCGGACGTCCTCGGCCAGGTCGGTGCTGCGCGGCGCGGAGCCGCCCAGTGGGTTCGCGGTCAGGCGGCCGCCCTTGCGGGCGACGAGCAGTTCGGGACTGGCCCCGATGAGCGTGCGACCGGGGCCGCTGGGGACGGCGAAGGTGTATCCGACCGGGTCGCGGCGGGCCAGGCGGCTCAGCATGGCCGGCAGGTCGGGCTCGTCGGGCGAGGTCAGCTCCAGGGTGCGGGCGAGGACGACCTTGGTGAACTCCCCGGACCGCATCCGCATCACCGCCTCGGCGACCGCCTGGCCGTACCGCTCGGGCGCCGGAACCTCCCGCACCTGCCACGCGGTGACCCCCTCCGGAAGTGGCGCGGGCAGGGCGATGAGCGGGTCCTCACGCAGCGGCGGCGCCCACTGGACGGACTGGGGGGAGACCAGCGAATGCGGGGCGTCCGGGGCGAAGGGCACGGAGCCCATGACGACCGGTGCCAGGGCACCCGCCTGTCTCCGTGCGTCCAGCAGGGCGCGCACCCGCCATGTCAACGGCCGTGTGTCGTGGGGCACGTCGGCGGCGGTTCCCGAGCCCAGCAAGGTGCGGTGGGGCGAAGCGATGAACCGGCCGGTGCCCGGGCTGTAGGCGTCGAGCAGGGCGGTCGCCGCGCCGGGCGAGGCGAGCGGCGTGGCGGTGGATTCGCGCAGAGAGGCGGACATGGATGGCTCCAGCGGGGGACGGCACGGTCCGTGGTCGACGAGGCCGCTGCGGGCGGGCGGTTCAGGCCCGCAGGGTGGCGCCGCCGTCGACGTACAGGTCGTGCATGGTGATGTGACGCGCGCGGTCGGACACGAGGAAGACGACCGCCTCGGCGACGTCGGAAGGGTCGGCGATCCGGCCCAGCGGGATGCCGGTGCGGTGCGTCGCGAGGTCTCCCTCGATGACGCGGCGCGCGGCGGCTTCCGGGTCCTGGGTGTCGGAGGCGGTCCACATGGCGCGCTGCATGTCGGTCAGAGTCGAGCCGGGGGAGACCGTGTTGCAGCGGACACCCCGTGGGGCCAGTTCCAGGCCGAGGCATTTGGTGAACATCACGGCGGCGGCCTTGGAGGCGGCGTAGGCGGACAGGCCCGCGCGGGGGATGCCGGCCGCGTTCGAGGCGACGGTGACGATGGTGCCGCGGCCGCGCTCGGCCATGCGGCGGGCGGCCGACCGTGAGACGTGGAAGACACCGGTGGTGTTGACGGCGAACGTGGCCGCCCAGTCCTCGTCCGTCAGGTCCACGACCTGGGAGCCCCGCAGGATTCCGGCGACGTTGACTGCGATGTCCACCGCACCGAGCGTGCGCTCGGTCTCGGCCACGAGGGCCTCGACGGCCGCCCCGTCCGTGACGTCGAGCGGGCGGGCGGTGACCTGGTCGCCGTATTTCTCGGCAAGGGCCTGCACACCCTCGGGGTCCAGGTCGGTGGCGACCACGCGGACGTCCCGTTCGACGAGCGCCGTCACCACCGCCTTGCCGATGCCACGGCCCGCGCCCGTCACAAGGGCGTGCCGTCCGGAGAGTTCAGGGTCAGCACTCACGTGACCACCGCCTTCCGGTTGTCGTCGAGCCCGGGACCGCCGCCTCCGCACTGCCCGGGCTCGTCCACTTCCAGCCGTCCAGCGCGGTCGCGTGCTCGTCACGTCGGCGTTCGGCTGCTGATCGGCAGGCTTTCCGGCCGGCTCGTCGAGGCTTTCGGAGCCAGGCCGGTCGCAGTCAGGGTGCCGGGCGAACACCCGGTCGCCGTGGAGCTGCTCGATGTACTTCTCGATGACCGGCGTCGAGTGACTCTCGCTCTGGATACCGGGCTCGGTCTGGGTGCCGGGCCGGCCGAACCGATCTCCCTCAGCGTATCGCCGATGAACACGCCCTGCTCCACGAAGGCCGTGCCGCCCGCCGAGCGGCGGGCCACGGACACGCTTCCGCACGGGGTGGCCCGCTGTCCTACCGGTTCCGGGAGGGGGCCCGGCCGAGGACCAGGGAACGCGGTGAACAGGCGCCCGGGGTCGAGGAGTTCGTGGTGGGTGTCTTGCTGGGCACGCTGTGCACTCCACCACGTCACGCTGCGCTCCACCACGACGTTGGCACCCGGCGTGGGACACCCGCCCGCTCGATGCGGCGCATGCTTCAGGTCGATGCACATTGCCCCGAGAAGCCGGAACGCGGAGCCGGGGCTATCGTGAAGGTGTCGCCGACGATGAGTCTGTCCGCGGCAAGGCACCGACCTGGGGGTTCGGTGCTCTTCGATGAAACCCGCCGTGGCGCCGTGGCGTCGTGGTACGTCCTCGCGGCGATCGCGGTACGCGGGACGGCTTGACACCGGCGCGGCAGCGTTCATGGCACCGACGACGCCTGCCGGTCAGGTGGCACGAGTCCATCGAGCACACCCCCAGGCGACCCGGTCTCTGGTCGGTGCACACCTATGCCGAGTCGAGCAAGTCGAGCTCACCGGTGACGAAACATGGCCCGCTCCGAGAAGCGGCCGCTCTAGGGAGTGTCTTCGAAGTGGCGTCGTCCGCCCGGAGGGCGGGCCCGGCGGTGTCTGGTGCGTGCGATCGCAGGGCGGAGGAGGGGGAGTCCATGCGGTGGGGGCACCTCCCGTGCCCGAAGGGCCACGGGGGACATCGGCGACCGACGACAACGCAGCGTGGGGGGCACCTCCCGTGCCCGAAGGGCTACGGGGGTGGGGGCACCTCCTAGGCGCGAGCTCTGGGGGAGCGTGCCAGGCGTCACCGGGCAGACGGGACTTTGAAGACACGACCTAGGGGCGCCCGGGGTGTGGGTCGTCCCGCCCCGGCCGGATGACGGCGGCCGGGGCGGGACCGGTGGGAGGGTTGTCAGTCCTCCTTCCGGCCGGTCAGGGCCGGAAGGACCGGCGCGGCGTCCTGGGCCGTGTCACGGTGACCGTGGCCGGGTCGTCCCGCCCGGTCCGCGGGTGTGAGTGTGAGGGTTTGCTCGGTGGTGGTGCGGCCGTTGCCGATGGGGTTGCCGGTGGTGTCGGTCCAGGCGCGGGTGGGTGTGGTTTCGGCCAGTCGGTGCGTGTGGCCTGACATGCCGATTACGAGTCCGCTGTAGCGGTTGACGATGCGGAATGTGCCGGTGGATGTGCCGTTGGTGTTCTTGCCGGGGATGATGAACCATTGCTGGCCGACGGTCGGGCCGCTCGCCGGGGCTTTGGCCATGGTTGGTTTGGTGGCCCAGGCGCGGCCGCTGTTGCGGTGGGAGTCGACACCGAGGAGTTCCCCGCCGGCGGTGTTGGCTATGCGGTAGGAGCCGTCGCCGTTGGAGGTGAAGGTCCACTTGCTGCGGCTGGAGCCGCTTCCCGCGGGGAGCGAGGTGGTGGCCCGGCCGCTTTCGGCTTGTGCGAGGACGCGGCCGTTGCCGCTGCTGATGGTGTAGGCCGTTTGGGAGCGGACGGGGGCGGCGGGGTGGCTGGTTGCGATGGTGGTGTTGTAGTACTCGCCGGAGGTCCTGTCGGAGCATTCCCAGGAGCAGTAGCTGCGGAAGTTCTTGCCGAGGATGGTGGAGCCGGTCTTGTTGACCGAGTCGAGCATCCAGCGGTACCAGGAGCCTGACAGGTAGTCGCCGGAGTCGCCGATGAGCTTCCATTTCTGGGTGGCGAGGTTGTCGGTGGCGTAGAAGCGCTGCGGTTGGGTGGCGTCCTGCGTGATGGCTTCGGGCTGGCCTATGTACAGCCCGAGGTGGGCGTTGTAGGCGATGTTCATGGTCAGCAGGTCCGACTTGGCGGGCAGTTCCCCTGCGGCCTGCTGTTCGGCGACGGTGCCGGGGTTGGCCGGGTCGTAGTCGTTCTCGACGGGGGTGTAGCCGGTCTGGTTGTCGGCGTCGACCGGCTCCATGTTGCTCTCCAGCCCGCCGATGCCGGGCTGGGACCAGGAGCCGTCGTACCACTTCTTCCAGGAGCCGGCCGCCATCTTGGCGGACATCGGCGCGCGGGCGACGTGCCCCCTGCTGCCGTCCGTCCATCCGCCGGGGACGCCGCCCTTGGGGATGGCGCGGGAGTTGTAATAGACGTAGAAGTAGCCGGAGGCGGTGTCCACGAACAGTCGGGGGTCGCCGTTGCCGTAGTGGTACAGGTCGTTGGGGAACGCTTCGTTGTCGCCGCGCTCGGTGCTGTAGTGCGAGGTGAGGACGTGGTCCTTGATGTCCCAGGTCCTGCCCTGGTCACGGGAGACGGCGTAGTCGATCGCGTCGTAGTGGAGGCCGTCGCCGAACGGGTCCGGGGTGAACTCGTTGTGGACGAGGCCGTACCAGTCGCCGGTGTCCGGGTCCACCCACACGCCCATCAGGTCGCAGTAGTTGCGCTGCGAGTAGTGCGAGGTGTCCGGGGCGTACGTGGACTCACGGCCGGTGGGGCTGTTGTTGCAGCGCCAGGTGGTGTCGTCGTTGCGGTCCAGCGCGTTGGCGGGGTTCACCGCGTCGCTCAGGGCGGCGTCGCGCTGGGCGGTGTCGAAGTCCTTGCCGCGGTGGAACGTCCACTTGCGGGGGGCGTCCTCCTCGTACAGGGCGTGGGCGGACTGGTAGTAGAAGGCGCCGTTCTTGTCGATGTAGGTACCGGCGGGAGTGTCGTCGGGATTGGTCCACGGGCCCTTGGCGCCGATGGTGACGCTGTAGGTGGGCGAATCAGCGGGCGCGGCCGCGGACTCGCCCGCGGTTCCGGATACGGACGCGGATGCGGCCACCGGTGCCGCCGACAGCGTGCCGGCCAGCGCCGCGGCCACCGTGACGAGCGCGACAGGGACCGTCGTTCTCCAACGAGCTGACACAGGTCTCCTCTTGTGGGCAGGCCGCCGGGGGAGCGGCGGCCTGGGGTTCAGTGCCTTGCTAATTAGTTTTGATAGAATCCGAACTATTTAAGAGGCTGTCAAGACCCTCAACATCCGGGATCCGGTGGGCAGATGGTCCGGCGGCTCACCACTCGAAGACCGCCCAGCCGCGATGCGGCAGGGCGTCCATGAGTTCCAGCACATCACCGGTCGGTTCGACGGCGGACCGAACCGGCTCGTCCAGGGGTGCCAGCAGGGTGGCCCGTACGGTCCCGTGGTCCGAAGGCAGCTCGGGGCCCGACGGCAGGTGAACGCGCGGACGGGCGGCATCGGCGCTGCCGTTGACCACTGCGAGCCGGCGGGCTTCGCCCGATCGCGACGCGTGCGGGATCAGATGGGGCGCCCCGCTCACCAGCGGCAGCCGTGGATTCTTGCCTTCCAGGAAGCGGACCGCCGCATGGACCAGCAGCCGGTCCTCGTCACTGCGCGCCAGTTCGGCGGGTGCCGTCGCGGCCAGCACGGCGACGCGTCCGCCGAGCGAGTTGACGAAGTGGCAGCGCCCGGTGCCCCAGAGGCGGCCGTCCGGTGTGTGGATGCTCGTGACGACCTGGGCGCCGTCCAGCGGTTCGAGCCGGGCGAGTGCCGGCTGGACGTCGACGCTCAGCAATGTGCCTTCGCCCGCCGGGACGTCCGTCACCACGCGCTCCACGGCGTACGGGCCGGGTGGCGCATGCTCGTCGCGGGAGACCGGCTCTCCGGCCCGCACCCCCAGCAGACCGGCCAATCCCCGCCTGGTGAGGACGGCCGCGGCCACGCCGTCCAGCAGCAGCCCGCCACGCAGCATGTCATGGAGCTCGTCGTCACTGAAGGTGTCGGCGATCCGCCCGAACAGGGCCTGGACCGGGGCGGGTTGCGCGGTGACCGGAACCCCGTACCCGAGAAGGAAGTCGGCTGCCGCTCCGGGGTCGGCCTCCAGCTCCTCCAGCCGGCCCGTGACGGTCGTCAGACGGGAGGCGGTGTCCTGCCGCCAGGGCAGTCCGACACCGAGCGGGACGGGGCGCTCCTGGCCGCGTTCCGCCAGCCAGTCCAGGGCCGGCCGGGAGCGGCGCAGCAGCCGGTCGATGCGCGGGAAGCGCCCGGCGTGCTCGGCGTGGGTGGGATGGACGTTCAGGAGCAGCGCATCGGCCGCGGACAGCTGGGCGGTGACCATCTCCGACCAGGTCTGGGTGTCCGACTTCGACCACGACGTGTGCGGCCAGTTCTCGATCTCGGGCTCGCAGGTCGCATGCCGCGGGCGCAGCGCCCGCTGCAGCTCCAGGGACCAGATCGCGGAGGTCAGGCCGCGCGCCGGGGTGTCGGAGTAGGGCGCGAAGTGCGGTCGGTGAACCACGCGGGACCGCACCGACAGCGCGGTGAACAGGGCGGCCCAGTCCCGCCCCTCGACGGAGTGCGCCGCCGGCGGTGAGCTCATCAGCCCCAGCTGCGACCTGCCGCCGGAGCGCTCCCGCACCACCTCTGCCAGCTCTTCGGCGACTTCGAGCTGCGCGGTGCGCCAGACCTGCTGCAACAGCGTCCGCCAGGGATGCGGCGGGCCGGGTGCGGTGACGGCGGCCACCACCTGCTCCCGGGTGACCGGCTCGCCCGCGAGGCGGGCCAGACGCTCCAGCATGAGCGGCTCGAAGCCGCCGCCCCAGTCCAGTGGCGCGTGGTTGTGGAAGCGGAAGTCGTCCTCCACCCACAGCACCCGGAAGCCCAGTTCGGCGAAGCGCCCGTAGTGCGCGTACAGCCACTTCCGCCACCGGGGGCAGGCGAAGGACGCCTGGGCGGCCGCGGTCCTGCCGGTCGGCGAGACCATGGGGGCGAAGCCGAGCGTGCCGGCCCGGCCCCGGTCGGCATGCCCGGCGGTGACCCAGGGGTTGAGGCTGACGTCCAGGCCGGCGTCGCTCAGTACCGCGAGGGCTTCGGCCGCCGCCGCGAACCAGCTGGTCTCCTCCGGTCCGGCGAGGTGGCCGGTGTACAGCTGCTCGGCCCCGAGGAGCAGCACGACCTCGTCGACCCCGTTCTCCCCGCACATCCTGGCCAGTGCGCCCGCCCGGTCGGCGAGGTCGTCACCGGGGCGAAGCTGGAAGCGCAGGTGGTAGCGCGCCCGCCTGGCGGGTGAGTTCACCGGTCCCTCCCTGCGGCACTCAGCTGTCCGGGAACCACGGGAGCGGCGGCGGGTGCCACCGCCTTCATCCGGCGGAACTTCACAGGCATCTCCTCGGCCGTATTTAATTCGACTACAATCTAAACTTAGTTGTGGCTCGTCAAGCAGGTGGGAGCGAGTACGTCCTGAGCCGGGTGCCCCTCCCCGCAGTCCCCGCAACCGCGTAGGTTGACGGGAAACCGCGTCAATGGAACAGGAGCAGGCCGGGTGAAGGCAGACCTACGCGCAGCAGGCGTACGTGACTTGGGCGGCGAAGGACCGCCCCGGGCGAACGACCGCGCGTCGCTGCGCCGCTCCAACCTCGGCCTCGTACTGCGCCTGCTGCGCGACGCCGGGCCGCGCCCCCGCGCCCAGATCGCGGACGAGACCGGCCTGCCCAAGGCCACCATCACCAACCTGGTCGCCGAGCTGGTGGAACGCGGCCTGGTGCGCGAGGGCGAGACCGAGCGCCACGGCTCCGTCGGGCGTCCGGGCCGCACCGTGGAGATCGACGGCCGTACGATCTGCGGCATCGGCGTCGAGATCAACGTCGACTACGTGAGCCTCATCGCCTTCGACCTGCGCAGCGAGACCATCGTCGAGCGGCACACCCCTCTCGACGCACGCGGCACCGGGCCGGAGGCCGTGCTTGACCACGTGGCGGAGGCGATCGCCGAGACGTCCGAGAGCCTGCGTGCGCGGGGAGTCCGGCCCGTCGCGGTGACCATAGCGGCCCCCGGCGTGATCGGGATGGACACCGGCGTCGTCTCGTACGCGTCCAATATCGGCTGGCGGGACGTCGCCGTCACGGAAGGTCTGCGCACACGGCTCGGCCCCACGGCACCGCCGATCCGGCTGGAGAACGACGCCAAGCTCGGCGCCGTCGCCGAATACCTGGTCGTCGCCGCGTCCGACATCCACGACCTGATCTATGTGACCGGCGAGACCGGCGTCGGCGGCGGCATCATCTCCGACGGCCGGCTGCTGCGCGGATCGGCCGGATTCGCCGGCGAGATCGGCCACATGCCCCTGGGCCCGGGCGGACAGCCGTGCGCCTGCGGCCGGCAGGGCTGCTGGGAGACCATGGTCGGTCTCGCGGCCCTGCTGAGACTCGCCGCGCAGCCCGACGACCCGGTGCACGATCCCACCGTCGAACTGGAGCACCGGCTCACCGAGCTGCGCCGCCGCGCCGACGCCGACGACCCCGCCACCCGAGCGGCACTCGAGCGGATCGCCGACGGCCTCGCGCTCGGCCTCGCACTCCTCGCGGACGTCCTCAACCCCCGGGCCATCGTCCTCGGCGGCTACTTCGCCCACTTCGGCGACTACCTCATCGACCGCGTCCGCGGCGAGCTGTCGGCCCGGGTCATGGCTCCCGAGGCGGGCCGTTGCGAAGTCATGCTCTCCACCCTGGGGTTCAGCGCCGCGGCACGCGGTGGCGCCTACCTGGCGCTCGACCGGGTCTACCAGGACCCGAGCGCCGTCTCCGCCGCCCTCGACGTGTGAGCGGGCAGGCACCCGACGGCCCCGGAAAGCCGTAGACGATCGTTTGCCATCGGGAGGCTGATCGAGCTTGCTCGTCCGGCGCTGGAGCCGGTCGCGGTGCTTGCCCAGTGCGGCTCCGGCACAAAGCGAGCGGCCCGTGACCCGACATGCAGGTCACGGGCCGCTCACTCGGACGACGACGAAAGCATGCCCTCTGCCGGGCGGATCGCGAGGGTCGGGCACCTCGGTGTGGTGGTGCCAGGCGTTTTCACGTCTGCTGCATGCCCGCTGCACGTCCGCTGCACGTCCGCTCTGGGGCGTGTCATCCGCCGGCGGTGCCCTCGGTTTCCCATCGCAGCAGGTCGCCCGGCTGGCACTCCAGCACGTCGCAGAGCGCGGCGAGTGTCGCGAAGCGCACTGCCTTGGCGCGGCCGTTCTTGAGTACCGCCAGGTTGGCGGGGGTGATCCCTACGCGCTCCGCGAGCTCACCTACGGACATCTTCCGCCTGGCCAGCATTACGTCGATGTCGACGGTGATCGGCATCAGATCACCTCGTCCAACTCGGCCTGCATCTGCGCCGCTTCGGCGTCGCGCGCGACGGCCTGGGCGAGCAGCATCCGCAGTACGAGCACGAGGAGCGCGACCCCCAGGATGGCCACGCCGACCCCGCCCATGATCACGGAGACGCCCGGATCTTCCCGCTGGCCCGGCGCGTTGAGGGCCGTGACCGCGAACCATACGAGGGCTGCTGCCACGATCGCGCCGATCACGACGTCCACGTACCGGAAGGCGGCGCGGGAGAACACGGTCCCGCGTCGCACCATCGTCACCAGCTGCCATACGCAGACCAGGGCGACCTGGACCGACACCATGCCCAGGATCGTGATCACGCGCAGCGGGGTCAGCGGGAGCGATCCGTCTTCCGGGTCGTTCCCGCTGACCAACGCCCACACCATCCCTGCCTGTACGAACACGGTGCCGGCGAGCACCACCACGAGCACCGCGCGCAGCGCACCCACTGTCAGCTTTCCCACGGCCCATCCTTCCATCGAGTCACGATGGGAATCTATCGAATATCGATAGATCAAGCAAACGGTGGGACGGAGAGCGGGCGGCGGCCTCGCGCCGTGACGGGACGCCGCCCCTCCAGCGGCATGGCGTTCGCCCCGCGGCGACGGTCGCTGCCGCCGCGAGCCAGGGGCTGCGCAGCCACCGTACGGAGAGGGCCGGAACCGGGACCGCAGCGTGCTCTGCGTCGACCTCCCGCTCATCGCCCTCGGCGGCGCGCTGATCCCGCTCGCCGTCTGGGCCCTCTCCGGCCGCCATGGATGCCGGGCCGGGCCGGCGGTGCCCAGGCGAGTACCGCGGTCGTAGCACCCGCGAGCGAGAGGAAGCATCCAGCGGGTCACGCCGTGCCCCGGCGCCCTCCCCGCTCCCGGTCCTGACTCATACGCAGCAGTGACGGCTCACTGCTACCCCCGGTTTCCTTGCCGCACCGCCCGGCAGCCGGTGACGGAGATCGACGCCGGCAGCCCGAACGGTGCCCTCCCGTCGCGCCCCGCACGTTCCGCACGGCATCGCGCTCACCGTCGTCAGCTCCAGCTGCACCCGCGCGCGGGTGACGACGCCGAACGCGTCGCACCACTCCGCCGCGACCACCGCGACCACCGCGGCACGCGCGGCACGCGCGGCACCGCGCAGCGCGAGCGTCCACACAGGGACTACTCCGCGCCGTCCGCCGGCAGGCGCTCCGGCAGCCCGAGCCGCGGGAACCGGTCGTCGTGGAAGGTGAGGATCTCGGCGATCGCCCCGCCGGTGACGCGCAGGACGTCGATCGTCAGCGGCAGATACGCGCCCTCCTGTTTCCGCCAGTGGTAGAAGGCGACGGCGGGCTGCCGGTTTACGGAGGTGAGGACGGTGCGCAGGCCCTTCATGCCCTCGAAGCCGCTCGCGATCCAGTCGTTCACCACCGCGTCGCGGCCGACGTACAGGCCCGGCGTGGGCGGCATCGAGCAGCGGACGTCATCCCGCAGCAGTGCGGCGAGCCTGGCGACATCCGTGGCCACGCTGGCGTCGGTATAGCGGCGCACCAACTCGCGCGTCCCGGCGTCCTGTTCGCCGCCGGTCCAGTCCTGCCGCTCGGCGGGCAGGTGCACCCGCATGCCGGCGCGGGCCCGCTGCAGCGCGCTGTTCACGGAGTTGACAGAGTCCCCGAGGAGCTCCGCGACGTCCTTCGCCGGCCAGCCGAGCACATCCCGCAGGATCAGCACGGCCCGCGGGCGCGGCGCGAGGTGCTGGACTGCGACCAGGTACGCCAGCTCGATCGTCTCCCGCGCGACGGCGACGGTCTCCGGCTCGTCCGCGTCGCCCGCGGGCAGCTCGTCGAGCAGCCGGTCCGGGTAGGGCTGCAGCCACAGCACCTCGCCGCCGGTCGCAGGCTCCGGGCGGCACTTGGCGAGCAGGTCCAGGCAGGCGTTGGTGGCGATCCGGTACAGCCAGGCCCGGAACGTCGACCGCCCCTCGAAGGTCTCCCGCCGCCGCCAGGCACGGAGGAACGTCTCCTGCACGGTGTCCTCGGCGTCCTCGAACGACCCGAGCATCCGGTAGCAGTGCACGTGCAGCTCCCGCCGGTGCCGCTCCGCCAGCCCCGAGAACGCCGGCTCGTCGACCTCACCCAGCCCGCTCACGCCCAGCTCCTCCAGCCGCGTGTCCGCACTCATCACGTCATCCTTCCGCCTCGTCGTGTCCCGTCGCAGGTGTGACGGGTGCGGGCGCGAAAACTCATCACTGGGCTCGGTCGGCGTGGCTCAGCGTTCCTGATCCGTGGTAGTCCGGCCGGCCTGCACCATTGCTTCGATCCCAACCGTCCCAGCGGCCCGCCCGGCGCTACCTCCACCAACTCCCGACGGCAGCGACGGCCGGCCCGCCAACTCCGGTACGCACAGTCGACGAGCCCCGGAACTACTGGCTCGTTCGGCCCGGCCTCGAGCCGGACCAATGAACCGTCATGGTGAACGAGGCGCGCGGCGACCGATGGGAGCATTTCTCCGTATCCTGCACGCAATTCCTCGCGTCCGCCCTTGACGGAGAGCTGCAGTCGAGCATCCCCTCATCCTTGTTTCCCCGCGCCACACATGAATTCCGCCGGCTCGGTGCGGTTTGACGACGGGGCGCTCTGTCGGCCCCAAGGCTTCGGTGTGGTCGGATGCCGTCTGATTGGTGACGCTGCGTCGGGTGCGGCTGCCCATGCCCGGGAGTGCGCTGCGGGCGGCCTCTCGATCGGCTCCAGCGTGGCGAACGCGGCAGCGGTGTGCGGTAGCGGGTCACGCCGCTCGGCGCTGGCCAGCTGGCGGGTGCCGGTCCACCAGACGGGCGAGCCTCTCGTCGAGGACTGCGCGGTCGCGGTGTGCCCACATCGTGTCGACGTCGTGGCGCACGAGAAAACCGAGTGAACGGCATGGATGCGCGTTCATCGTGGTGACTGAGTACGGACCGGGGGCTTTAGCGGTTGCCCCCTAGACGTATGTCTTGGGTCCAGGCGTTGGAACGCCCTGAAGGGGTCGTCTTGCACGTGGTGGCGTAGCAGCGCCAGAACCAGTTGCCGTTCTTCCGTCGCCGGATCTCGATCTCCGTGCCCTGGCACCGGCCGCACTGCGGTGGGCGGGCGAAGGTCTCCGCGTGCTCGTGCGCGAGCAGCTTGCGGGCGAAGTACGCGCCGCGCATCGCGACCATCACTTCCCGCGTCCAGCTCTGGGACAGAGCGTTCAGGCTGCCGAGCAGCACAGTCTGCTCGTCGAAGACCGCGATCTTCTGATGCATGACATTCATCGGGATCACTGTGTGGGCCACGCCGCGAAGATCCGCTATCAGCGCCTGGCTCGCAGGCTTGCGCTGCAACTGGTCGGTGTCGTCGCGGATGAAGACGGTTATCCGTACGCCCCGGTCGGTGGCGGCCGCGAGGGCGGGCAACAGGGAGCGGAGCCGTTTTGCGACCCACGGCGCCCAGAGCCACAGAGAGCGCTCTGCTCGGTTGATCTCCTCGGCGAAAGTGTCGTAGAAGGTCGTCTCGTCGTGGACGTCGGTGACCTCCACGTGCCGACCCAGCACTTCCGCCAGAGCCGTGCCGAACTCGCCGCGGAGCGGGACCGGTGCCGTCGGCGGAGCGATGAGGTGCTTGGCTTTCAGGACCCGAACGCCCGGGGACCCGATCAGTGCGCCGAGCCGGGCCAGCGCAGTTCCGGGCTTGGCGTTTCTGACGCGGGCTCCGCCGGCGACGACGTACAGCCGGGTCTTCGTCCGCGTCACTGCCACGTTGAACAGGCGGATGCCGTTGCGGCGCCAGGCGTCGGCCCCCGGCTGCCGGTGGGCGAGAGCCATCCACAGCTCGCGGCTGTCGCCGCTGCCTTCCACTGTGTCGAAGACGACGACGTCGAACTCCCGGCCCTGGAACCGATGGGCCGTACCGACCTCCGCGAGCGGACGCCCCGCGCCTTCGACGTCGCGCAGTGCCTCCAGGGTGGCCTCGGCCTGGACGCCGTACGGCGTGACGATGCCGGCCTCCTCGCCCTGCTCGCGATGGAGTTCCACCAGAGCCCGCGCGATGAGCGACCCGGCGGGCCACCATCCTTTGCGGCTGCCAGTCAGGTGGGCGCGAGCCAGTCCGTCCAGGCCGTCGGTGTCGATGAGGACGATCTCGGGGTCGTTGTCCGGCCTCTCCCGCAGCACCTGGGGGCCGCCCGTGAGGACACCGCCGTACGCGAGATCGTTGGCCAGGCGCATGACGGCGGGGCCGAAACGGTGCTGTTCGGTGAGCGTGACGCACGACGGGTGCGCTTCGGCGTCCGACGGTTCGTGGATGCCGCAGTGCTGGAAGACGTCCGGGTGCAACCACCGTTTGATGTCGGGACGGTCGCTGTTGCCGAGGGCCGGCGGGATCACCGGCCCGAGCTGCATGAAGTCCCCGAGCAGGACGGCCACCCGGTCTGCTTTGCCAGTGGCGAGCAGGACCTCGGGGAGGGTTGCGGCACCCGCCTCGTCGATGAGGACGACGTCGTACGGCCCCTCGAGGACCGTCCGGTTGGTGCGAAACCGGGCCAGGGTCGTGGCGACCAGCTTGGCGGACTTGATGATCTCGCCCTGGGCGTTGCGGGCGAGTCGCTCGTATCCTTCCTGAGCCAGCTGGTACTGCTTCTCCAGCTCCGGGCGGCGGGTGCGGTCGGCGGACACGGCGGGACGTAGCCGTTCGGCCCGATCATGCTCGGCCGGCCAGCCTCGTTCGGCGGCCTGTTCGGCCAGGTCATGGGCCTGTTGGGCGCGGGCGGCGGTCTCGGAGGCCCGGATCGCCTCTTGCTCGAGGGCGAGCGCCTGCTGCTCAGCCTTTTTGCTCTCGGCCACGAGCGATATGACGTCGGCTTCGAGCCGGGAGATCTGGTCCCGGGTGAGCGGGATCGTCTCGACCAGTGCGTTGATGCGGGCACCGATACGGGCGATGTGCGCGGTCGCGGTGGCGCGGGCCTCCTGTGCTGCTGCACGGGCGTCGGTGGCTGCCCGCCGGGCGTTCGCCAGCTCGCCCTGAAGGCCTGTGATCGTGCCGCGCTGTCGCCACCTGCCGACGGCGCCCTTTGCCTCAAGTTCCTTCAGCCTCAGCTCCAGGGAACGGCGGTGGTCGTCCGCGAGCAGGGCGTCGGACTCGCTGTTCCCCGCCGCTTCTCGCACGCGGGTGATCTCCTCCGAGAGGTCGTCGACTTCGCGCCAGCGGTCCTTCACTGCCTCGGCGGCCCTCTGACGCGCTTGTGCTGTCCCGATGGCCTCCCCGAGGTGGTGCAGGCGTTGGACCGCTTGGCTGAGCCGCGCTTCCACCTTGATCACCCAGGCTTGCGTCGCCGCCACGTCCTGTCCGGGCGTCCGTACGAACTTCAGCGCCGCGAAGTACGACGGGGCGTCGAATCCCGAGAGGTTGCCTTCCAACACTGTCAACTGCTGGGCCCGGTCCCTGATGGCGACGAGTTCGGTCTCGATTTCCGCACGCCGGGCCGCTGCCTCCGTCAGCCGGGCCCGGATCATCAGGGGCAGGGACACGGAAGGGTCCTCGGCCACTTCGCGCAGGTGTGGCGGCCCCACCCGGACGATGTCACCGAACTCGTGGCGCTTCCCCCGCACCACACCCAGCAGGGCGTTGTCCACGGCGATGTTCGTCGCCGACACCAGCAGCACACGCCGACCCTGGGCGATCAGGTCGCCGATGGCCCGCTTGAGGACGGTGGTCTTCCCTGTGCCCGGTGGCCCCCACACCAGGTGGACGCCTTCGCCGAGGCACGCTCGGTAGGCGTCCGCCTGGGCACGATGGAAGCCCGGCGGGTCGACGGCGTGCACCGAGGGGCCGCCGATTGTCGCTGTCGCGAGTGCAGTGGCGAGGGGATGTTCACCCAGCCCCGCGATGCCGTCACGCAGGGCCTCGATCAGGAAGGTGGGCGGCTGCTTGAGCATCCACAGGTGAGGGTCGGCGATCTCGGCGAACTCCGGTACCAACAGTGTGAGCAGGGAGCCGTTCTGTACCACTTCGGAGACAGTGAAGCCCTTGGTCTCGATGCCGTCATTGTCCGGTCCGGCCAGCCTCAGGGAGTCCAGTTGTTCCGGTCCGATGTCGGAGCCCCGTAGATCGACCACATACCGGCCCGGATCACCGCTCCGGGCCGCCCGCCCGACGAGCTGCCAGCGTGGCTGCTTGCCCGCGCCTCCTTCCACGGCGATCCACTCGCCGAGTGCCGAGGCGATTTCCTCGCGCCATCCCACCTACCGTCCCCCGATCCGTCCGGTCGGCCGCCTGCCCGCTGCTGCGCCGCACCCTATCCACCTGGTGGTTGTCACATACAGTGAATGGCCGATGGTCGGCAGTCTCAACGTGGTCGTGAGCCGACCGTCCGGCGAGATCCGGCCAGCTTCAGCGGCGCGCAGCGTGGTCTGAGCAAGCCCCTCGACCGGCAGCGATGGCCTACACCGCCGACACGGTCGGTGAGAGCTTTCACGGGGGGACTCGATGACAGAGGGCATGGTCCGCCCGTCTCCAGCGGAGTTCTGCGCGCTGCCGCGTAGCACATTCGGGCTGATCCCGTGCTGCACACGGCATCAGGCGCGGTGGAGCTGCGCACCATCGATGTCAGACGGACCCGCTGTACGGACGGATGAGGCGGCACCGGAAGTGGGAGCAGTGGTGCCAGCGCGCGCCGCTTCCGGAGAGGCATTGCCTCCGTTCCGTGAGCCTGCACCGCAGCAGTGAGACCCGCAGGGGCAGGCTCGGTGCGGTCTGAAGGGTCACAAGGAGACGAGTACGACAGCGGACGCCCGACTGACGGACCGGCAAAGATCAAGGGGGTCGTCACCCCACCGTGCACGGCGAGCCCTCGACAGTCCAGAGCGACTATGACTGGGCCAAGGGCGCAAAAACCCAGTCCATCAAGGATCCAGGCGGCCTGGCTCTGACCACCGAGAAAAGGATCACGATGGGTTGAAGCGAAGGGGCACGGCCACCGGTCCTCGCACGACAGGGCGGCGTTGCCACCTGAGCTCGTCAGGCGGGCAGGCCAGTTGCAAGCCGGCCAGCCTCCGCAGCAGCGTGGTGATCGCGACCTCGGCTTCCATCCGGGCGAGCTGTGCGCCGAGGCAGTAGTGGATGCCCCGGCCGAATGCTACGTGTGGGTTGGGAGCACGCGTCAGGTCGAGTGCGTCCGGGTGGGTGAACGCCTCGGGGTCGCGGTTGGCCGAGCCGAGTAGCAGCGATACGACGTCTCCCGCCGGGATAATCATGCCGTCGATCGAAACGTCCTCACGCGCCACGCGTAGCGGGGCCGCCCAGACAGGGCCGTCGAACCTGAGCAGTTCCTCCACTGCGGTGTCCATCATCGAGGGGCACTCGCGCAACTGTGCGTTCTGCTCAGGATGGGTCAGCAGGGCCACGATCGCGTTATTGAGCATGTTGACGGTGGTTGCGTGGCCGGCCGACACGACGATCGCGGCCTGACCGACTTCTTCGGCAGCATCGATCTTGCCCGCTGCGCGCGCACGGGCAAGGGCATCGAGCAGGCTGCCAGGCGGTGCGTGATGGTGGGAGAGCTGCCGGCTAACCACTGCCGTGAGTTGGCGATGGGCGCGTGCCCCCGCCTCGCCGTGGCCGTAGCGCGCAGCAGCATCCACCGCCCGCTCCAGGTCCACCCGAAGCTCTGGTGCGAACCCGGCTATCTCGCAGACCACGTGGAAGGGCAGCCGCGCGGTGAGTGCCCCGACCAGTTCCACGGTGCCGCGCCCGGCGAACTCATCGATCAGCCGGTCGACCAGTTCCTGCACCCAAGGACGCAAGGCTGCTACACGCCCCGCGGGCAGCGGCACCGCGGCACGCAGCCGCGCGTGCGCGGGCGGGTCGGCATTCAGGAGATTGCACGCCCCGGCTTCCTGCCCTACTGGCAGCGCTGCCACTCGCGATCCGCCAAGCGTCAGATCGCTCGACAGTCTCCCGTGGTCCACGAGGAGCGTGTGCACATCACGTGAGCGCGATACCAACCACCGGCCACGCACAGGATAGGCGGGAGCATTCTCACGCAGCCACGCATACCACGGGTACGGGTTAGCGGTCACATGGCGGGCATTTCCTGGCGGCACCATCACTCGGTCCTCGTGGCATGTACGGATGCGGATGGTTCTGAATCGATATGGAGCACGACCGCAGTCCACGAGAAACCCGCGCCCATCCCCAGAAGCAGTCCGTACTGTCCCGGCCTGACTCGCCCCTGAGCAAGGAGCGCGCCCAGGCCGTGTAGTTGATCCGCCCCGCCTGCGTGACCCAAGGACCGTCCCGCCCACCATGTCGTACGCTCGGTGAGGATGCCCGACGGCTCGCAGAGCACAGCGCGAACCATCCGCTCACCGAGGTAGGGCACGGCCACCCAGGACAAAAGCCCTGCATCGATGTCTGCGTCGGCCAGCGCAGCGGCAACAGCCCGGCGCGTGTGCGCGGCCAGCAGCAGCCCGACGGCAGTAAGATCTACCCGCAGCCCCAACTGGCGCTTCGCCGCCAAGCCATCGATACGCCCTTCGTGCGCTTCCAGGACCGCGAGGCGGGTGCACTCCTCCAGCTCCGCGGCCGTCGAGTAACCCATCCCCGCCAACCGGGCAAACCCGCCACTGCGCGAGAGAAGCGCGCTCGCGCCCGCATCGCCCAGGACCATCCCAGTCACGGTCTTCCATCGGTCGAAACCCGGCCGAGCGAACCGCTCACCGACCGTCACCAGAGCCGTGTTTCGCCCGCTGCGTGCAGCCAGGTGATCGGCCGCCACCACCAGCGCGCTCATCCCGGAGTCGCTCCCGCGCCGCACCTCAAGGACCGCCGCCGGGTGCGCGCCCAGGAGCCGCTGCACTGCGCTCACCGGGGTGAGGTGATCCTGATCGTGCGAGCAGGCGTGCACCAGCAGATCGACCTCCCGCGGCCCGCACCCCGCCTGCTCAAGGGCATGCCGCCCTGCTGTCGCCGCCAACCTCCAGCCCGGTACGTCGGCCACGGCGACCGCGCTGAAGCCCGCGGCATGAGCTCCCGAACCGGCACGCACCTCGACGGCGTCCGGCACATGTAAGCCCACCCCTGCAAGGAACACCCCAGGCCAGCCACCCACGAGCCACACTCCGCACTGCGTCGCCGCCGAATCCGGACCTTCCCCGGCCCACAGCGAAGCCAATCCATTCAAGAATACGGCCGGTCGGGCAGAATGAGCTCTGAGAGGGCGGTTCGTGAGTCTTTAGAAGGTTCTGCCATCGCCTGATGGTGTGGGTGCAGGCGGAATCTGCCGGCCCCGCCCTCGATCACGAACTGCTGCCGAAGAACGCTGCCGAAGAAACATCGAAGGCACCCGCGCCAAGCTGAAACGCCTGGTCAAGCTCGATCTCCTGACTGAGGTCGACGCCGGCAGCTTCACCAGGCGGAAGCAGTAACCGGCCGGCGGCCGTGGTTGGTGGCGGGTGATTATTCATCAATGCACAAGCGTTCAACACGTTCACGCCTTTGCCGACACGTGGTTGTCCCCTTTGAGGGGCAACTCTGGTGAACTGCATGGAGGGCCCCGGGGTGCCGACCGGGCCCTCTCCTTGGCGCGGTTGCCAAAGAGCTTCATTGTGGCAGCCCCAGTTCAGGAACAGGGAGAGCCGAGGAAGGGCGCTCGCGGAGCAGGCGGCGTGGTTGCCTCCCAGCAACGTGCCCACCTGTGACTTGTCCAGGCGGCATGCCCGCTCCTGCACCCGCAGCGGTGTTGTGCCCCCCCATTAGCTCGCCCATGTACCCGTAGGTGGAGGACGCGGAGCTCGGAGCGATCTCCTGGATCGACAGCCTTTCCAAGGAAAGAGTCGAGATGGTCGACAACTATCCCTCACTCCAGCCCTTGCCCTTTTACTGCCCGGTACCTGAAATCCCTCCCCCATCCAGCAACGCAATCGACGCCCGTTCCGTGCAATGGATGCTCGATCTCGGGATGTGCGAGAGGACCTCCCCGATGACACGGAACAACGTCGGCTCCTACGCCGCCCTGATGTATCCGTTCACCCTCAACAAGGAATGCCTCCAGATCGCAACAGACCTCCTGTACTTCGGCTTCGCCTACGACGACACGCAAATTGCCAACCCGGAACTGTGCACCACGGCAACCTTGGCCCCCGCGATCGGGAAACTTCTCGCCGTTCTGGATGCGCCTGAGGCACCCACGACTGACCCCTACGAGAGAGGCTTGCTCGACATCATCACCCGGCTACAAGCGGCAGCTGGCTTGAACATGGCCCTTCAGGTCGCCGACGACATGCGCAAATACCTGCTGTGCTCCCTGTGGCAGCACAGCCTCTGGGAACGAGGGTTGACCCCCGCCCTCAGCGACTACATGAGCATGCGCATCCGCGACACAGGCGGAACCTGGGTTGCCACCCTCACCGCAGCATGCGGTGGCTACGATCTGCCGGCCTCGATCCAGCAGCACCCACGGGCACGCGCCGCAGCACAAGCCGTCATCCTCACAGCCACTCTCGACAACGACATCTTCTCGTTCCACCGTGAAGACGCCGAGGGCCAGAAGAACGCCGTGCACATCCTGCTCCCCGACTGTGACAACGACCTCGCCCGCGCCCTTGCAGCCTCCGTCACCCTGCGCAACCGCCTCATGCTGCTCTACACGCGGCTGCGCGACGAACCTGAAGACACTGAAACACGGCCCGTTCTGTACCGCTACATCCATGACCTCGGACACATCGTGCGCGGCAACCTCCAGTGGCACCAGTCCGTGACCCACCGATACGACACCGGCAAGCCACCCCTCTGCTCCCCGGTCTGGACCGACGACGGTTCCGACATCGACGCCTCCCCACTCCCTCTGACCTCCATCGCCTGGTGGTGGGACCTCCTATGCGATGCGGCATGAGCACAACCACATCGCTGAACAGCTCTTGGGGCGCCTGCTGAGGCCGGAGGAGGAAATTCATCACGTCGACGGCCGCAGGGATCACAACGTAACCGAAGGGCCCTTCTTGATGGATGAGCGGGGGAGGCTTCGGTCGGGAATCCTTGTGGTCCGGTCCTCGTCCCAGCCGCGAGGCCAAGAAGTCGGCCCGAAGCTGGACTACGCACTCGAAATACTTGAGCTCTACGTGTCCCACCTGGGGGTCGACCGGACGAGGCGACTGCGCCCTCGCAGACGATGCTGAGAGGGCGCGCACGGCCGACCCGGCTGACTAGGCAGTCGGTTGGGTCCACGCGCCAATGACAAAGCTTTCGGGGCGCGGAACCTGAAGCGCTACGCGCTCATCAGCTCGGAACGTGATCAGGCCTTCTCGAAGTTGTCCGCGTTCTCTGAGCTGACGGTGACGCTGACGTTCTCCCTGTCGTGGAGCTGGGCGCCGAGCCCGAAGGCACCGACCAGGAAGTTGTCATCCGCCATCGCCGTGGTTTCGACGACGTTCAGGCGCCAGACCTGCTTCTTCGCGCCGACGGCGATCTGCAAGGCGACACGGAACGCTCCGGTCTTATCCTCTTCGACCTTGACGTGCTCCCACATTGTCGGCGACAGGACGATGCCGGTCGGGTCGTACTCGGCCAGCGCCTCCGTGATCGAGCGGCGGATCTGGACGCTGTACTGGTCGGTGGCGAGACCGGTGTACTGCTGAACGCCGGGGTGTTGAAGATGCCGGTGAGGCTCTGGCCGTCGCCGACGGAGTGCAGGAGGTCCCAGCCTTCTTGGTACTTCACGCCTTCGATCATGCGGGTGTTGATGAAGGTCTTCAGGCGCGTCCGACAGGATGACATCCACACCGACCGGCAATCCGACAAGCAGATACGGGACTTCTGGACCCCGCCCGATTGAAGGCAGCCGCCCGGCACCCGCTCGAGGCGCCGGGCGCGAAGCTGTACCGCGCCCGCCGTACCGTCACCAGCCCAGCCCAGCCCAGCCCAGCCCAGGAGCAGGGTCTGACGGCTGGGGGAAGCGGTCCAGTATTCGCGAGGCCCGGCCGGTGTGCCGGGCCTTTGCGCTGGTCGGGTCCGGGGATCAGACGTCGACGCACCGGTCCGGCGGCCCGTACGCCGGCCAGGCCGGCCCGGACACACCCGAACGCCGCCTTGTGACGGCGTGTTGAGCCAGGCGCCGTACGATCCGGCCGCCGCCTCTCGGGCTGGGGCGTTGCCTGCCCGACCAGCCGGCACACCGTTGGGGTCCACCGAGGCCCGGAGAACACCTTGCGCCGCTGGTCAGTGATGGCTCGGACATGGACGACGTGTGCGAATGGCACCGGAGTAACTGGGGTGTCTACGACAGCAAGATCGCCACCGCGGACGGAGTCGACTGGATCAACGACCTGAGGCTGGGGATGACGAGGGCCGACGTCGACTCAGGCCCCAGCACCGGGCTGCGTTTCGAGCCCCACCCGCTCCCCTTCGATGGTGCTCGGCGACCTCGTTGTCCTTCCTCTCGTCACCTCTCCAATGGGTCCAGCGGCAGTTCCAGCCGAAGCTCATAGCCTCCGGCTGCGGTCGGACCCGAGGTGACAGCGCCGCCAAGCAGTTCGGCGCGCTGGCGGATACCGACCAGGCCGTAGCCCCCGCCCGGGAGGGGGAGTCCGGGCCGCGTCGGCGGGCAGTTGGTCACCGTGACGTGGACTGCGCTGCCAACACCGCGGACACGGACTGTTGCTGTCGCACCGGGTGCGTGCTTGCGTACGTTGGTGAGCGCCTCCTGGACCGTGCGGTAGACGGCGCGGTGGACCGTCGGCGGCAGATCCTCCGGCGGATCGGCCACCCCGTCCGGGGGATGGTCCGGCTGCCCGTCGGCCCGTGCGGCGGCCGCCCGCGCCCCGGTCCACAGATCCGTGTGCAGTTCGGCCTCGATACCGCTGTCCTTCACCAGCTGCCGCAAGTCGCCCACCGATGGTTGTGCGGTCAACTCCATCGGACGGTCACCCGAGCCACGAAGCACGTTGACCATCTGCCGGAGCTCCTCGAGCGTCTGGGTGCTCAGCCGCCGGATCGTGGCGGCCGTCTCCTGATCCCCAGGGTCCCGGGTGCGTCCCACCCGGCTTCGTCGACGGACTGGTGACCACCGTCATGGAGGGCATCGCGCCGAAGGGGCAGGGATCGGTCAGCCCGTAACACGGGCAGGATCACCGGCTCCGTCCCGTACGGCGGGCAGGTCCGGCACAGGGCGTTCGCTTCCGTGCCCGTCGACGACCTCGGCCTCCTGGGCCGGGTTGCCGCTCCAGTGCGCACGGGCGGGTACCTTCTCGCCCTTCATCAGGAAGGAATCGGCGGCGAGTTGAGCCCGGTCGCCCACGACGGTCCCGTAGTGGACGAACGCGCCGACGCCGAGGGTCACGCCCGAGCGGATGGTGATCCGGTCGGACTTGAAGGCGCCGTCCTCCTGCGAGTGGCACTGGACGACCGTCCCGGCGTTGAGGGTGCAGCCGTCGCCGATACTGACGAGGGTCCGCTCGATCAGCGAACAGCCGTCGTCGAAGACCCGGCGGCCGATCCTGACGCCCAGCAGCCGCCAGAGCAGGGCCTTGAACGGGGTGCCGTTGAAGACCTGCATGTACCGGTGCGTCGTCAGCTTCCCAAAGCGCTCGTGCCGCCAGAACGACGGGTCGTAGATCGAGCAGTACAGCGGCTTCAGCGGCTGCCGGGCGGTGATGACCCGCTCCACCAGGGCGAAGAAGCCGACGGTGAACGACAGGCTGACCAGGCCGGCCACGGCGAACACCACCGCACCGAAGCGGTGGTAGAGGTCCACCGCGGCCGTCGCGACGAGCGCGAGCACAAAGAAGTGGAACCAGTGCATCAGCAGGAATAGGCAGGCCGTCAGCGCGTTGTGCCGGTTCTTGGCCGCGAGCCGGCGGCGCAGCTCGTCACCGGTGGCCAGGTGGTCGAACCGGCTGTCGCGGAGCACGGTCCGCGGTATCTCGAAGCTGGGCGACCCCAGCAGGCCGACGCCCTCGCGGACGGGCCCGTCGACGGGGACCATGACCTTCGTCGCGAGCAGGCAGTTGTCGCCGATCCGGGCGCGTGCGGGATAGGCGATGTTGTTCCCGAGGAAGCTGTTCGTCCCGATCTCGGCCCGGGAGTAGCGGAAGGACGTGCTGGAGAAGTCGGCGTTGATGACGGACAGGCCGTCGGCCACCATCGTGCCGGCGCCCACATGGCTCAGGTACGGGGTGTCGTGTTTGACCAGCGAGCCGAAGTTCGACCCCGTCTGCTGCACCCGGCGCAGGTCGTATCCGACCGACCGCAGGTAGTGCACGATCGCTGAGCTGTCGCCGAACAGCAGGACGAGGAACCTGATGTTGGTCATCCTCATGACCGCCCGCTGGATGCTGTGGTGGAAGCCGTACAGGCGGTAGACCCTGCCCGGCTTGATCACCAAGGTGAGCAGGCGAGGCACCGTGCTCACGACCACGAGGAGCGCGAGCAGGCCCCCGAGGAACGCCACCAGGGAAGCGATCAGCGCCTCGACGAAGAACTCCCAGCTCGTGAAGGCCAGCGGTCCGGCAGTCACCACCGCGTTCAGCTGCGGCACGACGGTCAGCACCATGGTGACGCCGGCCAGCGTCAGCGGGAGGTACACCAGCAGCACGGCCAGCAGTTCCCACAGACCGTAGAAGAACCGCCGCACGGTGCCGCACGGCACGGGCTCGACGGCCCGGAAATCGGTGCTCGCCGGCCGAGCCGGCGTCCCGTGCCAGGACTCACCGGGGGGCACCGACTGCCCGGAATGCAGCGAGGATGCGTGCCCCAGCTGGGCACCGTCGCCCATTGACGTCCCGATGTCGACGACCGTCTGCTCGCAGACCGTCACGTCGGCGCCGAGCGTGACCGGGCCCATCTCGATCCAGCCGTCATGCGCCCGGTAGCCGGACATGAACACGTCCTTGCGGACGACCGTGCCCTCGCCGATGGAGTTCAGATCGGCGCAGACCGGGACGTTGCGCGTAAGGATCGTGACCCCTCTGCCGATGCGCGCGCCGAGGGCCCTCAGATACACCACGTACAGCGGTGATCCCATGAAAAGGCGCACCGGACTGATGCGTATGCAGGTCTTGACGCACCAGAAGCGCAGATACCCGAGGCCCCACACGGGGACCCGGCGGGCGGTGAAGCGGCCGATGAGTATCCACTTGGCCACGACGGGCAGCGCACAGAGCACCAGGAACACCGCCGCCCCGAAGAGAACGGCCCGCAGATACACGCCGGCCGTCCCGGAGGCGGCCTCGATCCACTCGTAGCCACGGATGGCGGCCACCGCACCGGCGCAGGAGAAGCCGAGGAACACCAGCAACTGCATCGCGCCGCACAGCACGTGGTGCCAGGCACCGATCGGCGCTGTTTCCGATTCACAGGCCGCAGCGTCTCCCTGGGCCGGGACCGTCGGGGATGTGTTCGCCGTCTCCCTCGAAGGGGTGTCGGTGAGAGAGGCCGCCAGGCTCTGGATCATGGAGTGACGGTAGATGTCCTTCATCGACACCGCCGGCAGATCGTCCCGCTTCCGCACCCGCGCACAGAACTGCGCCATCACCAGGGAATCCGCACCCAGATCCGTGAAGAAGTGACCATCGACCGGCACCCGCTCCACACGCAGGACGCCTGCCAGCACCTCCGCCAGCTGCGCCTCGATACCGGCCGTTGCCGAATTGGAGTCGCTGGTGTCCTCAACACTGTCGTCGATCATGCTGAGCTCCCTCTCCGGGACATCCCGGCTTCCACCGGATTACGCAGCCCGCGTTCGTACCGAAAGCGACAGTCAGGGGCAGAAACTCATCGGCCACGAACGGCCACAGAAATCGAAATAGCGCGCCGGACGCCGCCCCCTCCAGTAGGCACGAAAGGGCAGATTTTGTTCTGCCGTTGCAATTCCTCGCTTAATTCAAGGACGCTGTTCCGTTGGTCACGAGAACCCAGCCTGAACGGCGTCGATCACCGAGAGCTACGCCAGCCTGAAGCGTATTTCAGCTTCAATCTACCGCCATAAGACAGAGGCATTCTCTGCCGAATGGCGGGGACTTCCCCCGCCGATCGGCGGGGCCTATTCGAATTAGCCGAAAAAGGCTTGTCGGAAATCCCTGATCGCGCGTCCGTCGCCCACGTCGAACACAAAGAGGAACGGGACGCCGGGCACCTGACGCCCGCGCATGCCTCAGCAGCAGAGGGGCACTGGGAGACCGCTTGCTCCGTCATCCAGACGCGGCCGACCCGGCTCAGCCCCGAGAGAAGACCAGACCGTGAGTCGGCACGGCGCTCAGGCCGTATCAGGCACCGGAAGCTCAAGGCGGAGTTCGTAGCCGCCGTCGGCCGTCGGGCCGTGGGTCACGCTGCCACCGAGGAGCGCAGCGCGCTGGTGCAGGCTGACCAGTCCGTACTGCGAGCCGGGGAGTGACAGCGCGGGTCGGCTCGGTGCGCTGTTGGTGACAGTGACGCGCACAAGGCCCCTCTCGTGACTGAGGAGGACCCTGGCGCTGGCGCCCGGGGCGTGCTTACGCGCATTGGTCAGGGCTTCCTGAACCGTGCGATAGATGGCGCGCTCCACCGGCGGCGGCAGCCCCTCGGGCAGGTCCGACCTGAACTCCATGTCGATACCGCTGGTTCTGACGAGCTGCTCGACATCGCTGAGCGACGGCTGGGGGGTCAGTTCCGTGCGGTGCCCGCCGGAGGCGCGCAGGACGCTGACCATATGACGAAGCTCGTCCAGGGTCCGGACGCTCAACTGGCGAATCGTCGTCGCCTCGTCCTTCCCGACAGCGTCGTTCGTACCGACCTGGAGGGCACCGGCGCGTACCGCGATCAGGCTCACCTTGTGCGAGACGACGTCGTGCATCTCTCGGGCGAGCTGCGCCCGTTCCTTTGCCAGCGCGGCCTCGGCGGTCAGCAGCGCCTCGTGGTCACGTGCCTTCGAGATCTCCACCAGACGCATGGACAGATCCTGCCGGGTCTGTACGAGCTGCCCAAGGAAGACGGCAGCAGCAGCCGAGGCCGCCGTGTAGCCGAGCGTGATCAGCGTCTCGCCCCCAGCCAGCACGACAGTCGGCGACGGCAGGGAGGTCATGTCGCAGATCGTGAAAGCCAGAGCGCAACAAACCAGAAGGAGACGCCGACGGCTCCGGGAGCCGAGCGTGTACAGAGCGGCCAGCCCGGCGAAGATCGCGTCCGACAGCAGGACCGCCGGCAGGGTGAGGACAAAGGTGAGGAGCGGGTGGTGCCGGCGTAGCAGCAGGGCGAAGGCCCCGCCCAGGCCAAAGGCCGTGCGGAGCACTTCCGCACCGTCCCAATGCACCCAGACGTCCACAAGCGCGAGGGCGACAAGGGCGGCGTCCACGACCAGCGGGGGCGGGCGGCGGGCAGTCATGCCGGCCCCGTCCCGCCGACCCCCGCGGCATTTCGGGAGCCCGAACGGACCAAGGCGTCACCATCGGCCACCAGGACCCGCATCACGCGTGCTCCACTCGCTGTCGGGTACCCACTGTTCGATTCGTACCACGCAATGCGGCGGCCCGCAGCAGCTCACCGCCAGGATCCCTGACCTGCGGCGCACCGCACCCGGCGCACCGCACCAGCCTCTGCGCCATACAGAGGTCTCGCCAGGTGCCACGAGTGCTCCGCATCGTTCTCGCGCCGTTGGACCGCGCGACCAGAGGCGACTAACGCTGCTCGCGCAACCGTGCGCCCAGAGCGATGCCCAGCCTTATGGCGGCCGGGGCAGATGTGGCCCTGATCCCGGATGACCAGCGCCCCGACACCGGCGACTGCGGCGGTGACCGGCCGGCGCGCGGACTCTGTCGACATAGATAGACGTACGCGGCGGGCGCGAAGAAGGAGCGGTGCTGATCCCCGCAGGGCGGACTTCTCCCTGAGCAGCGCGGACCTCAGGGGGTTCCCTGAGGCGGACCAGGGGCCGTTCCCCCGCGCCCTCGTCCCTGAGAACGATATGCGCCAGCACTCTCCTACAGGGTGACCGCTATACACCGTTTCGAAGGTTTTGCCGCTCCGTCTGGCCTGTATAGTCGTAGACAGCTAATCGTGAGCGGCTAATGCTCCCCCCGCGCACTCGCACGGGGTCAACACGGCTTGCTCTGCACCGTCACGGCACTGGAGGGAAGCCCTGCTGCGGCAGGGCCTTCCCGGGCCCGTCAACAGGAAGAAGTACATGCACATGAAGACCAGCCGTCCCGCCCGCCGCGGACTGCTTCTTGCGACACCTGTCGCCGTCGCCCTCGCCGTAACAGGGTGCAGCTCGTCCGGCGGCACTGACCCCGATACGACGCAGAAGACGACCTCAGCCGCCCGTGCCGACGGCACGCTGTCCGCCCCCGACGAGACGTCGATTCGCCGACTCTTCGACCAGATGAACAAGGCGTGGGAGAGGGGGGATGCCAAGGCATACGCGGCAACGCACACCGCGGACGCCGACCTCGTCGACTTCCGCGGCACCCACGCCGTCGGCCGAGAGGGGATCATGGATCTCCTCCAACCCGCCTTCGACGGGCCGCTGAAGGGAACCCGAGTCGAAGCGACGATCAAGGACCTCCGCCTCCTGTCGCCCACCGTGGCGGTCATGCACACCGAGGGGAAGATCGTCCCCACCGGCGGCGAGTCCCTTCAGACCTTCGTCGTGGAGAAGGAAGCCGGAGGGTGGAAGTTCGCCGCCTTCCAGAACACACGGATCCAGGGTCAGCCGTAGCGCGGGATGCACCTCCGTTGCGGCAGGCCAGGCCCCTCCCTGCCTCCAGGGCGTTATGGATAGCCTGTGGTCGTTCGTGGCTGTTCGAGAGTGGGGTGTCGTCGATGGCGAAGCGGCGCAAGGTGAGCAACATGCTGGCTCTGCCCGTCCTGGCGTTCCTGATCGAGCGCCCGATGCATCCCTATGAGCTGGTCTCGCTGCTCAAGTCCCGCCGCAAGGACCGCAGCATCAAGATCAACTACAGCTCGCTCTACACGGTCGTGGCCAACCTGGAGAAGCACGGGTTCATCGAGGCCCTCGCGACTCACCGCGAGGGCCGCCGCCCCGAGCGCACGGTCTACCGCATCACCGAGTCCGGTCGGGAGGAGCTCACGGACTGGATGCGCGAGCTGGTCAGCTCCCCGGAGAAGGAGTACTCCAAGTTCGAGGGGGCACTGTCACTGCTCGTGGTCCTCCCGCCGAATGAGGTGATCGGACTTCTCCACGAGCGGATGCGCACTCTGGAATCCCAAGCAGCTGCCCAAAAGGCCGAGTTGGAATACGAGAGCAAGCTCCCTCGCCTGTTCCACATCGAGTCCGAGTACGCCTTGGCCCTCACCCAGCTCGACCTGGAGTGGACACGCTCCCTGCTCGAGGAGTTGGAGACGGAATCCCTGCCGGGTATGGCACCGTGGCGCACACTCCACCAGACCGGTGGGATGCCCGAGGAATGGTCGGGTCTGAACCCGGAGCAATCAGAGACCGAAGAAACCAACAGCTGAGGGCGACCCCGCATCCACGACTTGCGTCACTCGCACGCGTCCTGGCTCATAGCCGCCAAGGTTCCGCTGCCCGCGATCCAGGCCCGTCCAGGTCACGAGTCGATCACCACAACAGTTGATCGGTACGGCCACCTTCTCGCCGCCTTGGATGACGAGATCATTGCGGCAGTCGAGTGGGGCATGAACCCGGCGCTGTCGTTCCCTGAGACGCGTATGCGCATTGGCTCTCCTCGGCTATGCCAGAGAGGGCCGACACACGAGACGCCCGCAAATCGGCCCGTGGCCGTACATGGGCACGAAAATACCCTCCGGAACCGCGTTTCCGCAGAGTGAAGGGGTCGGTTGAGTCAGGTCGGTTGAGTCGGCGGGCTCAGGGCCCCCGCGTTCCCTCACGCGTTGTATCGCACTGCCAGGTGTACTTCACTTCACGCCGAAGGCCCGCGGTCGACCGACGGCAGGGCGTCTGCCATGGCGGCGCACTGCCGGAGTAGAGCGGTCGCGCCGGCAAGCACGTACAGCTCGGCGATCATACGTGTGATCCGGTTGTGTGCTCCCAGGTCCATGTCTCTGCCCCGCGGAGAACTCCCGCCCGCCACCACGGCTTGGGTTGGTGCGGTGACGCAGCCCAGGGCGCGTGCGACTGCGCGCAGATGCTCACTCGCCTGAACGGCCGTCAGCGATGCGCCGACCGCAACCACGCCGACGGGTTTGCCGCGCAGCGCCTCCGTGTGCAGATGGTCGAGACAGTTCTTGATCAGGCCCGAGTAGCTACCGTGGTAGCAAGGCGTGACCCAGACCATGCCGTCCGCCTGCTCTGCCTGGGTCCGCAGGTCGTCCAGGGCGGACGAGCCGCCGGGGTCGGTGTGCAGCAGCGGCAGCGTACTTTCGGCGAGGTCACGCAGGACGGTCGTGCTGCCGGTCCTGGCTGTCTCACGGCAGACGACTTCCGCGACGGAACGGGCGCGGGAGAAAGGGGCGGCAGCCCCGGCCAGGACAAGAATGCGGCAGGGGCCGGCGAGGATCACGAGGCCGTCTCGCCCGGCGAGCAGACATCCCCGAAGTCCGTTCTCGGGGCGCTTGCCTGCAGCTGCATCGGGTCCATGGCCCGCTGCACGGTCTCCAGGAGCGGGGCCGTGTCGTACCCCGTGTACTGGGCAGCGGCCAAGCGTACGGGGTCGCCCGAGTGGTAGCGCTCGTACTGCAACTGGCGTTGGCCGAAGGCGCTGCCGGTGGCATCCCAGGCGAGTTTGAGGAGGCGGACGCGCTTCTCGGCGGGAACTCCGTCGGCGCCCCGGAAGTAGCGTTCGATTCCGGGCCACAGCTCACTGCGCAGATCCTCTTCGGCAGGAGTGCTCAGCAGGCTGCCACCGCCCAGGAGCTGGATCACCTCGATCATCCGGCTGGTCATCCTGGGAAAGTGGTAACGCAGAGCCAGCACCGGGGCGATGGCCGGGGTGAGGGTGCCCCACTCGCTGATCTTGGCGTCGGCCTCGGCGGCCATGGCGCCTGCCCGGGCCAGCTCCAGGGAGCCCAAGATCTCGCCGAGCATCTCCTTGACGTGCAGAAAGGTGTCGGTGCCGGACATCTCGGCCAGCGCAACGGCGATCCCGGTGAGAAGTTCGGCCTTGACCGCGCCTCGGATGACGCCGTGCTGACCGGTATGGTGCCGGGCGGTCGTCGCGTCGTACAGGCGGTTGGCGGCATCAACGTCCCCGTGGAAGAACACCCTGTCCCGGGGGACGAGCACGTCGTCGAATACGCAGGTGGCGTCGATCTCCTCGTACGGCGCGAGGGGCGTGCTGAGCAACCGGGAGGGGTCGGCCACCAGGGGCTCGCGGCAGACGATCCGCAGCCCCGGCGTGGCCACCGGGATCGCGAAGGCGACCGTGTACGCCTCGTCGCCGGGCCGGTAGCCGGGCAGCGGAAAGACGACGATCTCGTCGGCAACGGGCACCAGGGTGCCGATGAGCTTGGCGCCGCGCACGGTGACACCCTCGCTCGTCTCGCGGACAATCCTCAGGTGGACGTCGGGATCGTCCTGCTCGTGGGAGGAACGGGCGCGGCTGAGCGGCGGGTTGATCGTGGCGTGCGACAGGAACGGGTCGCCGGCCAGACAGGCGGCGTGATAGGCGGTGGCGTTGCGGCCGAAGCGCGGGTCGGCTTTGTCGAAGAACGGAGCGGCCGAGGCGAAGGCGGTGACTGCAGTGTTCACGAAGTCGGGCGACCTGCCGACCAGTCCGAAGGTGGCTTCGGCGGTAGCCCGGAACGCCGCTCCGCGCCGTTGCAAGGCCCGGGTGCCGCGTGGTGCGGCCAGCGACCGGGGGTGGCGCTCGTCGCCGTCCTGGAAGGTGAGCACATCGCGCAGCTCCGGGTCGTGCTGCAGGTCGTACAGGCGGGCGACGGTGTGTGCGGCTGCGGCCAGGGCGGGTTCGGCAAGCACGTCATCGACGCGCCGTCCGGCGAGCCAGACCTCGCGTCCGTCGCGCAGGCCGGCCAGATACTCGGCTCCGGTACGGATGGTCATGCCTGTCCTCCTGTCGTGATCTGGCCGGTTCCGCTCGCGGGGACCGGGCCGGCGTCCACAGGGGCCGGAGGATGGACCGGATGGCGGGCATGGCGCAGCAGGTCCTCGCCGTTCCGGCACAGAGTGTCCGGCGAGATGCCGTGATCACGCAGCCACTGGTCGTCGTATGTCTCGTACAGGTAATTGGTGCCGGTGTCGGGGGCGATGGCCAGGACCGGACCGCCCGGGTTCGCGGCGGCGTAACCGAGCGCCGAGAAGACCGCCGCGCCGCCGGACTCGCCGAGCAGGAGGCCCTCCTCAGCCGCCAGCACCCGGCACGCTGACAGAGCCTCGGTGTCGGTGACCCGGTGCAGGGCGTCGATGGGCCCGGGGTGGAGGTTGCCCGGGCGCCAGCTCAGGCCGATGCCGCGCAGCCGGTATGGCTTGGAGGGGTAGCCGAAGGCGGCGGAGCCGACCGCGTCGACGGCCTGGACATGCAGGGCGGGGAAGCGTTCCTTCAACGCGCTGCCCAGACCGCTGAGGTGGCCACCGGTACTGACCGTGGCGACCAGCGCGGAGAGTCGGTCGAAGTCCTTGACGATCTCCTGGGCGATGTGCAGCCGGTACGCCTCCGGATTGCGGGGGTTGTCGTACTGGTTCAGGGTGTGCGCGCCCGGGATCTCCTGGACCAGCCGATGGACCCGATGGAGGCGGGCGGTCTGGTAGCTGCCATTCGCGTCGGGCTTGATCACCATGTCGAGTTCGGCGCCGAGACTGGTTGCGTAGGCGAGGACGGAGCGGGGTGTCTTGGGGTCGACGACAAGGATCACCCGGTAGCCCTTGATGGCCCCGATCAGAGCCAGGGACTTGCCGAGATTGCCGGAGGTCGATTCCACAAGCGTCGCTCCCGGCCTCAGCAGGCCCGCTTGCTCAGCCTGTTCGACCATGTGCAGGGCAGCGCGGTCCTTGATGCTGCCGGATGGATTCGCGCCCTCCAGCTTCACGTAGATCCGGTCCTGCGGGTGGGGCAGGAGCTTGCGCAGCCGCACGACGGGGGTCATGCCGAGGGTCTCCAGCAGGTTCTCGTGAATCACGGTCTCTCCATGCGTCGGGCGCGGCCGGTCAGCGGATGACGATGAGTTCCCGGGGCAGTGCGGTGAGCAGACGGTTGCCGTCCGGGCCGACGACGAACGGGTCCTCCACGTGCACGCAGCCGAATCCGAACTCGTAGTACGGCGTCTCGATGTTGACCACGGTGCCCGTCTGCAGAGCGTCGGTGCTGTCCGGGCGGATCAGTACGGGGTCATAGATCTCGACGCCGATGCCGTGGCCGACGTGGTTGCGCTGGTAGTGCGGGATCCCCGCTTCCCGGACCGCGTCGACGGTGAGCGCGAAGAGTTCCTGTCCGGTCATGCCGGGACGGGCCTGGTCCAGTGCGGCCTGCTCGCCGGCCAGTACGGCGTCGTACAGGCGGGCCAGCCGCGGGGCGGGGTCGCCGAGGGTGGCCACCCGGGCAATGTCGCACCAGTAGCCGTCGACGACGGCCCCGACGTCGAACCACACGGCCTGACCCAGCCGTAGTGCCGTTGTCGTGGGCTGACGCTGGCCGGCTACCGCGTTTGCGCCGATCCGGATCAGGGTGAAACGAGGGGTGCCCCCTTGGGCTGCGACAGAGCGGTTGAACTCGCGGACCAGTTCGCGTTCGGTGACGCCCTCGCGCATGACAGCGACTGCGGCGCGGATCGCGTTCTCCGCGACGCCCGCGGCAGCCGCCACGAGTTCCGTCTCCCGCTCGGTCTTCACCTGGCGGACGTGCCGCAGGTGCCCAGCGCCTGGCACAAGCTGCCAGCCGGACAGCCGTTTGCCGAGTTCGTCGAGGAAATCAGCCGGCACCCCGTCCTCGTCGACAGCGACCCGGCCACCGCCGGGGCAGGCCTGTCCGACAGCGTGGGCCAGGGCGGGCAGGGCGGTGTCGAAGCGCCGGTCGTCCGAGACGTCCCGCAGGAGGGAGTCCTCGTGGTCCAGCGCCACTCCCTCGGGCAGTTCCCGGTAGAAGGGGCCGTAGGCGATCGCCTCGACGATGTGCTCGTCGGCGTCGAGGAACTGGTCGACCTCACAGCGCCCGCAGATGAAGAAGGCGCCCGCCCGGGTGTCCTGGGACAACACGGCGAAGGCCCGGCCCGTGTGCGGGAACATATCCAGGTGCACACTGCTGACGCCGGTCAGATACGTCAGGTTCTCCGCGGTGGTGCTTACCACCGCGTCCAAGCCGAACTCGCTCATTCGCCGCTGTAGGCGGTCGTGGTTGACACGCATTGGATCGGTTCACCTCAACACTCTGGATAAAGACTCATCGGCGCGATGGATTCGATACGAGCGATTGCCGGAAAGTGGGTGTCCGCGATGCTCGGCACGATCTGACGCAGGTCTGCACAACGGAAGCGATCCCTCAGGAGAAATCTCTCATCTCGCATCAGCATCGCGGCAGCCCGCCAATTCGGTCTTGCACAAACGCGACTCCCATGGCCGGCCCGGCTCATCGAGCCGCGATAACACGCCATATCGAGACGACCGAACTGGAACAGTATGTGACATATTTACCGTGTCCAAGGTCACGGTTTCAGCCTGTCAAGTAGGGGGCCGACGACGCCATGAGCACCATTTGGCGAAATCCACACCTCGATCAAAAGAGGCGAAAAGCTTTCCGCCTGAGCGGTCGATGCACCTAGCATGAATTGTGCTCCAGTCATTCCTCATTTTGGAGGAAAGGCATGCCCAAGAGTCGGCCGCCGGCGACCAACACAAGGGAGGTGGTCTGGAAATCCTCCGAACTCGAGCCCCCTGGTCACATCCTCGGATACCGGGGTTTCCACGCGGGAGCAGGGCGGGCAGGAAGACATCTTGTGACGCCTGACGGAATGGTCAGGCTTATGTTCGGCTTCAGCGGCCCTCTGCGTGTCACCAACGTGCTGGACCCGGCGCGCTCGGTCGCAGCCGCCTCCATGGCCATCGGCGTCCACGCCACCGCGACCCTGAGTGAGTACACCGGGCCCGTGCACGGCGTCACCGTGGTTCTGACACCGCTCGCCGCATACCGACTGGCCACGGTTCCGATGGCGAGTTTCGCGTGCCGCACCGTGGATCTGGCCGAACTCCTGGGAGCGCGGCTGCGGACCTTCGTCCGCAGGCTGGCCGAATGCCCCGACTGGCACTCGCGCTTCGCCATGCTCGACCGGCTGCTCGCCGTTCGGCTGTTCAGCGGCCCGGCCTTGTCGCCTCAGATCGACTGGGCGTGGCGAACCCTGCTCCGTACCGCGGGACGATATCCGGTCCGTCAACTGGCCGACGAGGCCGGCTGGAGCCACCGCCAGTTGGAACGCCGGTTCCTTCAACAAGTGGGCCTGCCACCGAAGTCGCTGGCCCAGGTGATCCGTCTGCAGGCAGCGCTGCGCCATCACAGGCTCGGACTGACCTGGGCGGACGCGGCCGGGGCAGCCGGCTACCACGACCAGGCGCACTTCACCCGCAGCTTCAAGGCCCTGATCGGCTGCACCCCCGGACGGTTCTCCGCCATCACGGCTGAAGCCAAGGAGCACGGCCCACTCGACGCCCCTCCCGACGACGCCGTTCCCGCATCGCTGTACGCCACAACCGGACCGTTCCAAACAAGAAGGGCAGGAGACACATGTGCGGCATCACCGGGTGGGTAGCCTTCGACCGCGACCTGCGCACCGAGTTGCCCACCATGGACGCCATGACGGAGACGATGGCCTGCCGCGGGCCTGACGGCCGAGGCACCCATGTCGACGAGCACGTCGCCCTGGGACACCGCCGACTGGCCGTCATCGACCTGCCCGGTGGCGGACAACCGATGAGCGTGCCCACCCCCCACGGCACCGTCAGCATCGTGTACGCCGGGGAAACGTACAACTTCCCCGAGCTGCGCACCGAACTCGCGACCCGCGGGCACTCCTTCACCACCCGCTCCGACACCGAGGTGGTGCTGCGCGGATATCTGGAGTGGGGTGAGGCCGTCGCCGAGCGCCTCAACGGCATGTACGCCTTCGCCGTCTGGGACGCCCGCGAGGACAAGCTGGTGATGATCCGCGACCGGGCGGGCATCAAGCCCTTCTACTACTACCCCACACCCGATGGGGTGCTGTTCGGCTCGGAGCCCAAGGCCATCCTCGCCAACCCGATCGCCGAACCCGTCGTGACCGCCGACGGATTCCGTGAGCTGTTCGCGTTCATCAAGACCCCTGGCCACGCGGTGTGGGACGGCATGCGCGAAATCGAGCCGGGTACCGTGGTCGCGGTCGGCCCCACCGGCATCCGCACCATGCGCTACTGGAGCCTGGAGACCAGGGAACATACCGACGACCGGGACACCTCAGTGGCACGGGTGCGTGAGCTCCTGCACGACACCATGCGACGCCAGCTCGTCTGCGACGTTCCCAGCTGCACCCTGCTCTCCGGCGGGCTGGACTCCTCGTCCATGACCGCGATCGCCGCGGCACGGCTCGCGGGGCGGGGAGAGACGTTACGCAGCTTCGCGGTGGACTTCGTCGGACTGACCGAGAACTTCGTCGCCGACGAACTGCGTCCGGACCCGGACACCCCTTTTGTGCACGACGTTGCCATGAAGTCCGGCACCTTGCACCAGGACATCGTGCTCAGCTCGGCCGAGATGACCGATCCCGAAGTCCGCCGCAAGGTGATCCGCGCCCGCGACCTCCCCTCGGGGCTCGGCGACCTCGACGCCTCGTTGTTTCTGCTCTTCAAGGCGATCCGCGAACACGCGACCATGGCGCTGTCCGGAGAGTCCGCCGACGAACTGTTCGGCGGCTACCGGCAGTTCTTCGCTCCCGAGGCACGGGAGAGCACCACCTTCCCGTGGTTGGCCGGCCACCAGCAGTTCTTCGGTCAGGGCCGCAGGGGCCAGGACGGCGGCTCATCTGCGCCTGCCCGGCAAGACCTGTTGACCGACCAGCTGAGCGCGGCGCTCGACCTCGACCACTACGTCCTGGACTCGTACCACGACGCTGTCTCCGGCATCGAGCGCCTCGACGGGGAGAGCGAGCTGGAGTGGCGGATGCGCAAGATCAGCCATCTGCACCTCACCCGGTTCGTGCGTATCTGGCTCGACCGGAAGGACCGGATGAGCATGGCCTCCGGCCTGGAGGTGCGGGTGCCCTTCTCCGACCATCGACTGGTGGAATACGTGTACAACACACCCTGGGTGCTGAAGTCCTTCGACGGGAAGGAGAAGTCACTGCTTCGTGCCGCGGCCGCCGATGTCCTGCCCCGCTCCGTGGTGGAACGCCGCAAGGCCCCCTACCCCTCCACACAAGACCCCATGTATGCCGCCGCTCTGCGTGAGCAGTGCAGGGATCTGCTGGCCGCACCGGGCCACTCGGTGTTCGACCTGATCGACAAGGCAAAGCTTCGCCAGGCGGTGGCGAACGAGACCTCGCAGATCGACCAGGCATCCCGGCGCGATCTGGAACGGACACTGGATCTGGCCGTGTGGATGGACATGTACGCCCCGACCATCAAGCTGCCCTGACCCCTCCGCCCAGCAACAGACGTGAGAGGCCGGACGCCCACCGGTTCAGACCCCTGTGCCAGGTCATCGAGTCGATCAACGAGACGTTCAAGGGACAGCTCGACCTCGACCTCCAGTCCCCCCCTCCCCTCCCCGGAGCGCGACGTTGGCACCTTCAGGTCAGCAACACACGTCACAGTCCACCGGAGCGGCACCTGCCGTTCCACCACCCGCGCCCGCTCGGGGATGGCTCGCGGTGATCGCCGTCGCCCTCGGCGTCTTCACCGTGACCGCGACCGAGACGATGCCCATCGGGCTGCTGCCCGACATGGCAACCGATCTGAAGGTCTCGGAAGGCACGGTCGGATTGACGGTCACCCTCTATGGCCTGTTCGCCGGCTTACTCGCTCCCGTCCTCACCGCAGCCAGCCGCGGCCTCGACCGCAGGCACCTCCTGCTCGTCATCCTGACGGTGTTCGTCCTGGGCAACGTCCTCACCGCGATGGCAGTGAGCCACGTGTGGCTGATGGTCGTCAGGCTGCTGATCGGATTCATCCACGGAGTGCTGTGGGCCATCGTCGCAAGCATCGCCGTAGGGCTGGTTCCACCTGCTCTCTCCGTGCGGGCCACGGCCGTCGTGTTCTCCGGCATATCCCTGGCAACCGTCGTCGGAGTCCCCCTCGGCACCATCGTCGGCCAGTGGCTGGACTGGCGCGCCGCCTTCTGGGCCCTGGCCGCGTGCAGCGCCGTCGCCCTCACCGCCACCGCCGTACTGATGCCCTCGATGCCGCCGCACGGCGGCGTCCACCTCTCCGAACTGCCCCGTTTGCTGAAGGCGGGCAACTTGCGCACAGCGGTGAGCGTGACCGCCATCGTCGTGATCGGCCACTACGCCGCTTACACCTACATCACCCCCTTTCTCCTGCGAGACGTCGGCGTGCCATCGAACCGGATCGGGGTACTGCTGCTCTGCTTCGGCGCCGCCGGCGTGGTGGGCAACTTCATCGCGGGAGCAGTCATCGGACGCGGCCCGGCACTGCGCTCCGTCGTCCTCGCTTTCGTTGCCGGCACCGGAGGTTCGATGGCCCTGCTGCTCGCGGTCGGGGACTGGAAGCCCGCGGCGATCGTGCTCCTTCTCAGTTGGGGACTCACCTACTCGGCATTGCCGGTCGCCTTGCAGACCCTGGTCCTCCGCAGCGTGCCGCATGCGCGAGAAGCGGCGACCTCTCTCTACGTCCTTTCCTTCAACGTTTCGATCTCCCTTGGGGCGCTCTGCGGCTCGCTCGCCCTGGACCGCTCCGGCCCGTCGCTGGTGATGATCACAGGCATGGTGTTCTGTGCCGCCGCCCTCGTCGTCGCCACCTTTCTGCGCCCGGAGCCGACGGCGCCATGACGCACGTACAGCCGACACCGTGCGCGGGGCGGCAGCCACAGGCGCTCGTCTGCTGTGTGGATGGACCGCGGGCAGCGGTGGCGACAGGAGCGCCGCCTGCGCCGAGACGGCGTGGGCAGGGGGAGACGACGGGCGAGGACCGTTGGCCGCGGGCATGGTGGGGGTGCACGTTCTACCTCTCCTCCCGGGTGGGTTGTCCGTCGGCGCGCAACCGCCACAGTGGTGGTACGGAACGCGTAGGAGCGGTGTTCTCCAGATGGCTGCGAAGGGCCCTCAGCTCGCTCTTGGAGAGGCCCAGCTCCTCGGAGAACCGGCGGGTGGTGACGTACTCGATGCCGGCGGCCGCAGTGTGCTGCTCCCATTCGAGGAACTGCCGGTAGGAGGAGGCGGCGTCCGGTGCACCGCCCTCTTGCTGCGTACTGCTGAGCGCCGCACGCTGCTGACGCGCTCGCTCGCGCTCGCGGGCGACTTCGGAGAAACCGCACACCGACCGGCTGACTTCTTCTGCTTCTGCCAGATCGGCGGTGCCGTCGAGCGCCTGGGCCAGCCGGTTGATTTCCAGCACGCGGGCCAAGGAGAGCCTGTAGACGTGTGCGCTGGCGGGGCCGAGCACGACCGGGTCCGGCGCGTCGCGGGTACCGCAGACCCCTTGCACTCCGCGGGCCGCGGCCACCAGGAGGGCGCTCGCCTCGGAGGGGTGCCAGTCGAAGACGTCGCTGACGCAGTCGGTGTGTGCGGCGGTGAGCGTGAACTCCGGGGCTTGCAGGCGGGGCAGCAGGACGGCTTCGGGCACTTCGGAGTCGAGTCCGGGGCCGGCGAGGTGAACCGCGGCCGGTATGCCGGTGCGCAGGCACGCCGCCACGACGAGCGCATCGCCCAGGGGGCTGCGCAGGGTGGGTTCGCGGCCGTCGGCCGCCACGTCCCCGCCGACGTCGACGATGTCGATGCGGTCGGCCCCGCAGTATTCAGCGGCTTGGGCGATCTGGACGGCCAGGCCGACCGCGCCCTCGTACGGGTCGATGAGGCCGAGTGCGGGCCGCAGGTCGGCAGCGAGCCGAGGCAGCAGCGAGCCCGCGGGAGGGATGGGCGCCGACCAGGGCGTGATCACGTGTACCTGGTCACCGATGCGTTCGGTGCCGGTGAAATCCGCGCGGCGCCTGGGTCCGGGTACCGGATCGACCACCAGGCGTTCCCAGGCATAGGTCAGGATCAGGGCGGGAGCGTCATCACCGTGCAAAGCCGTGTGGACCATCGCGGTGGTGATCGCGTCCCCGCCGCCTCCGGCAGCAATGAGAAGTTTCACAGTCAAATACCGTTCCCCCTCGGTCATTTCAGGTGTCCGTGCCGCTGACCCGCGTTTCCGGGCCATTCCAAGAGACGGCGCTTTTCATGCCTATGTACCGGTGTACCAGGCAGCTACCGTGTTTGCATCAGTCGCACTTCAGTTCCCTTGTCGAGAGAGGGAAGGTGTTGTCCATGACCGCTTCTGCTGCCGTCCAACCGGCTTCGGGCAGATCGGTTTCCCTTCAGACGCCCTACCAGCAGTACGTCTATGCCTACCCCCACCAAAAAGCCTACCGGCGGTTGGAGAACGGGCCGTTACTGAGCGAGTTATGGAGGAACGAGCAGCTTGGATCCCTCTCGCTCTACGTGCACATACCGTTCTGCGAGATGCGCTGCGGCTTCTGCAATCTCTTCACCCGCACCGGCGCCCCGGAAGACATCACGAGCGCGTTCTTGGACACGCTGGGACGTCAGGCGCGGGTGACCCGAGAAGCGATAGGCGCCGGCGGACAGCCCGTACGCTTCCTGATGTCCGCCTTCGGCGGCGGCACCCCCACCTATCTCGCCCCCGCAGAGCTCACCCGGCTCTGCGACATCTGCGAGAACGTGATGGGGGCAGACCTCAAGGCCGTCCCCTGGTCGGTGGAGACCTCCCCGGCCACCGCAACTGCCGACCGGCTCGCGGTGCTCGCCGAGCGCGGCGCCACCCGGCTCAGCATCGGCGTGCAGAGCTTCATCGACGAGGAGGCCCGCGCCGCCGCACGGCCGCAGAAACGCGCGGAGGTGGAGACGGCCCTGGCCCGGCTGCGCGAGGCCGGTTTCCCCGTCTTGAACATCGATCTCATCTACGGTATCGGCGGCCAGACGGAGAACTCCTTCCGCGTCTCCCTCGACGCCGCGCTGGCCTGGGAGCCGGAGGAGATCTACCTGTACCCCCTCTACGTACGCCCCTTGACCGGCTTGAGCGCCCGGCGCGACAAGGACGGCAGGCAGTGGGATGAGCAACGCCTGCGTCTGTACCGGTACGGCCGTGACTACCTGCTGGCCGCCGGCTATGAGCAGACCTCGATGCGGGTCTTCCGGCGGCTGGTGACACCCGCCGGCGCACCAGGGGAAGACGCGAGCATCGACGAGTACAACCAGCAGGCCGGCATGGTGGGACTCGGCGTCGGCGCCCGTTCGTTCACCACGTCCCTGCACTACACCACCGACTACGCGGTGGCCGTGCCGGAGGTGCGGCGCATCATCGACGACTACATCGCCACGCCCTCCGGGGAGTTCCGCCGGGCCCAGTGGGCCTTCCGGATGGACGAGGAGGAACGGCGCCGGATGTTCGTCCTGCAGCGGCTGCTGGAGAGTGCCGGCCTGCCAGTCACCGCCTACCGGAAGCTGTTCGGTACGGCGCCCGTGGACGACTTCGCGACAGAGTTCTCCCTGCTCCGTGAGAAGGGGTGGCTCGCGGCAGGCGAGAACACGGCGCTGAAACTCAGCCGGGAGGGGATGGCCTGGGCAGACACCATCGGCCCGCTCTTCTTCTCCCCCCGGGTCAACGAAGCCATGGCGAGCTACCAGGACAAGTAGCGCGGCGAGACCCGGTGCCCGTGCACGCATGAAGCCATGAAATGGCGCGATGCCGTCGGGGTGTTGCCGTGCACGGGCACCATACGAGCACATGGCGTGTTTTCGTTGCCCGCTATTTGACTCGCTCCCGATCCGATTCCTAGCCTCTACCGGAAGATTGTTCCGTGTAGCGCTCTAAACGATGCGTCCTGGGGACTTCCGCCCACGAAGCGGACCCAAGGACCTGGAGGGTGACACCATGCCGGAATCCCAGCAGCCGCATTTACCGCTTCCCCCCAAGCCGGTGGACTTGGACGTGATCGAGAACGCTGTCAGCGAACTGCTGCGCGGTCTCGGCCAGGGCGACAAGAACGAGGTGATGTCACAGACTCCGCGCCGGGTGGCGGAGCTGTACGCCCAGTCGCTCAATCCGGGCGACATCGACATCGAGGAAGACTTCAAGGTCTTCGACAATCCCGGAATGCAGGACCTGATCCTGGTCAACGACGTGCACTATGTCTCGCTGTGCGAACACCATCTGGCGCCCGCCTTCGGGGTTGCCCATATCGGATATGTGCCCGGCCGCAAAGTAGCCGGCTACTCCAAACTCAAGAAGGGGCTGAACTACCTCGCGCGCCAGCCTCAGCTCAACGAGCGCCTGGTCGTCGAAGCGGTGAACTTCCTTCAGGCGCGGCTGCAGCCGAAGGGAATCGCCATGGTCCTGCGCAGCGCGCACTGCTGTATGGCGCTGCGTACCAACGCCCCGAGCCAGGAAGTCGTCACGGTGATCGATCGGCGCGGCGCACTGTGCGAGGAGCGCTACTGGTCGCCACTGTGGGCCAGTGCCTTCGCGGAGAAACCGGCCTTCCTGGGGAGGTAGGTGATCCACATGGACCGAGGAGCGCAGTCGGCGTCCGTGTCCGACGAAAACGTGGGCCGGCTTGCCGACCAGATGCGTCAGGCGCTGCACACCTGTTCCGTCCACACCGGGGGCCCCCTGGCAGCGTACGAGAGATGCACTGCCGCCCTTGACCAAGGACGCATCGACTCCCAGCAGTTCCAGGAGATCGGCCACAGGCTGGTCGCCATCTCCGAAGAACGCATGCACGCGTACGCGTCGCAGGGAGAGCACCCCGACAACTCGCCGAAGATCAGGCGGGAGGAGCGGCTGATCGGCTTCGTCGACGCGCTCTTCGCCCTCGATCTACGCAAAAAGAAGAGCTGAGACACCGTGGAGAAATGGCCGGATATCCTCATCGCCGTGGTCGGCAAGGGACGCAACTGCCCACCGCCGGTCTACCAGCTGGCCCATGAGGTGGGAGCGATCGTCGCACGACTGCCCGACTGCCTTCTGGTGACCG
This sequence comes from Streptomyces sp. FIT100, assembly GCF_024584805.1. Classification (NCBI taxonomy): domain Bacteria; kingdom Bacillati; phylum Actinomycetota; class Actinomycetes; order Kitasatosporales; family Streptomycetaceae; genus Streptomyces; species Streptomyces sp. FIT100. Next base: position 6,700,765 of record NZ_CP075715.1, read on the forward strand.
GCGGGCTCGGAGGAGCGATGGAGGCAGCGGCGCGCGGCGCGAAAGAGAACGCAGGCCGCGTGCTGAGCCTGCTCCCAGGCGTCTCCCACCGCACGACCGAGCCGTACGCCGAGGTGGATATCCGGCTGGACACCGGCCTGACCGCCAACGGCCGCAACATCGTCCTGGCCAACGTCGTCAACGCCATGATCGCTGTCCCGGGCTCGCACGGAGCCCTCCAGGAGATGATCGTGGCCGTCGACGCCGGCAAGACCGTGTGGGCAGTGGGCGAGCACACCACCCGCCTCCCGGGAGTGGAGTACCTCGCATCCTCGGACGAGCTCTCCGCGCGCCTGCACGCCTTCACCAGCGCCTCCACCCCTGATCACGGGTAGTGGGCGTGCGGAGGACCGCGAGCAGCGCCCGGTGAGCGCCGTCATCCTGACCGTCGACCTGGTAGTGCTGGCCCACGGCGGCGGCAGCTGGCACATCCTGCTGGTCCGCAGGGGCAAGGAACCGTTCCAGGGCCGGTGGGCGCTTCCCGGCGGGAAGGTCGGTCCCGGCGAAGACGCGACAACTGCCGCCCGCCGCGAACTGCTGGAAGAAACCGGGCTGCACGCCGCCGACACCGAACTCATCCCGCAGTCCTGGCATACCTCACCGAACCGCGACCCCAGAGGACGCTATGTCAGCCTGGTCTACGCGGCGCTGCTGCCGCAGCCGCAGCGTGTGCGCGGCGGCCAGGACGCCGCTGAAGCGTGGTGGCAGCCGCTGCCCGCCCCACCGAAGCGCTTCCCGGCCCCCGAAGCGGAGCACCACTTCGCCTTCGACCATGCCGCCATCCTCCGGGAGCTGCTTCCCGCCGCACCGCACGGCCCCTCGGCCGTGCCGCATGTCCGGGAGGCGACCGAGGCGGACAGCCGGGAGATCCAGCGCCTGCTGACGTCACACGCCCTGGCCGACGGCACCGCCGACGGCGCCGCCGACGACACGGCGGCCGGGCAGCGCAGCCCCCGGACGCACGTAGCGGCGCTGGGCAGCTTCCTCGTCGGCTGTGCGGGCCGCCTGCCCAACGGCGACCCGGCGGCAAAGGACCGGATCCTGGTCCACCCCCGCTGGCAGGGGCGTGGGATCGAGCAGGAACTAGCCGCCGTACAGGCCGAGGAGAACCGTCCACGGTGACCCGCAAAAAGGAAAGCAGCAATGACCACACCGCTCACACCACAACCCACGCGACAAGGCCCGGCGCCCGTTCTGGGACGCGGCGTGGTCCTGCTGCTCACCGTGGGCACCGGGCTGTCCGTGGCCAACAACTACTACGTGCAGCCGCTGCTGGGCGACATCGGCCGCGACCTCGGCCTGCCGGAAGGGCAGGCCGGCCTGCTGGTCACGGTGGCGCAGAGCGCCTACGCGGTGGCGCTGCTCCTCATCCTTCCCCTCGGTGACCTGCTCGAACGACGCCGGCTGATCGTCGTCCTGTCCTCGGCCTGCGCCGTGAGCCTGGTGCTCATGGCGACCGCCCGATCAGAGCCGGCCCTCCTCCTGGGAGCAGGACTGGTGGGGCTGTGCTCCGTCACCACCCAGGTGATGGTGCCCTATGCCGCGTCCCTGTCCACTCCTGACCAGCGCGGACGCGTCGTGGGCACGGTCATGGCGGGGCTGCTGTGCGGCATCCTGTTCGCCCGTACCGTGGCCGGTGCACTGGCGCAGTGGGCCGGGTGGCACGCCGTCTACTGGTGCGCCGCGGTCATGATGGCCTGCCTGGCAGCAACGGCAGCGGTCTTCCTACCCCGGTATCAGGAGACGGGCGCTCCCGGCTACCGCCATCTGGTGGCCTCGGTGTTCCGCCTGTTCGCCCGGGAGCCGGTGCTGCGGCTGCGAGCGCTGTACGGGGCGCTGTCGTTCGGTGCCTTCAGCGTGCTGTGGACGGCCCTGACCTTCCTGCTCTCCGCCCCGCCGTACGGCTACTCGCCCGGCGGCATCGGGCTGTTCGGCTTGCTCGGCCTGGTCGGGGCACTGGCCGCGGCACGCGCCGGACGGCTCGCGGACCGGGGACTGGCGCACAAGGTGACGGGTATCTCCTCCGTACTGCTGCTCACGGTGTGGATCCCCCTCGGACTCGGCAGCGCACTGCTGCCGCTGCTGGCCCTGGGCATCGTGGTATTCGACCTTGCCGCCCAAGCCCTCCACATCACCAACCAGAGCGAGATCTACCGCCTGGCACCAGAGATCAGATCCCGTCTCACCGCGGCCTACATGACAACGTATTTCCTCGCGGGAGCCGGGGGATCAGCGCTCGCCTCCCTGGCCTACGCCCGGCACGGCTGGACCGGCGTCTCACTGCTCGGCACGGCGCTCGGGGCGGCGACGACCTCACTGTGGGCGATCTCGACGCTGCGCCACCGCTCTCGGCACAGGTGAACACCGTGAGACCGGGGGAGCGTCGCTGCCACTCCGACACCGCCTGCGCAGGACCGGAAGCAGTCCGTGCGCTGGCGGAGGAGTTCGTGACCTTGCATCACCGCGAGCATCCCGAGGCCGGCTCCGCCGACCGGAGGCTGGCGGAGGTGGCCGCGGAGATCTCGCGCACCGGGACGTACACGCACACGGCGCGGGAACTGGACTTCGGGGCCAAGGTCGCCTGGCGCAACAGCGTGCGCTGCATCGGCCGTCTGTACTGGCAGTCGCTGATCGTGCGCGATCGGCGGAAGGTGGACAGCGCCGACGAGATCGCTCAAGAACTCGTCCGGCATCTGCGCCAGGCCACCAACGGCGGACGGATACGTCCGTGCGTCACCGTCTTCGCCCCGGAGCTTCCCCGGCAGCCGGCCCCCCGCGTATGGAACGACCAAGTCGTGCGCTACGCGGGCTACACACGCTCCGACGGCTCGGTCCTCGGCGACCCGGTGAGCGTCGAGATCACGGCCGCCGCACGGAATCTGGGCTGGCCCGGTGGTCCGGGCACCCCTTTCGACGTACTGCCTCTCATCGTGCACGGACGCGAAGACAAGCCACGGTGGTTCGAACTGCCGGACTCCGCCGTGCTCCAGGTGCCGATCGAACACCCCGAGTACGGGTGGTTCGCCAGGCTGGGGGCGCGCTGGTACGCGGTGCCGGTCGTCTCCGGGATGCGACTGGAGATCGGCGGCGTACGCTACCCGCTCGCCCCTTTCAACGGCTGGTACATGGGCACCGAGATCGGTGCCCGCAACCTGGCTGACACCGACCGCTACAACCTGCTGCCCGGTATCGCCCGCCGACTGGGCCTGGACACTTCCCACGACCGCTCGTTGTGGAAGGACCGCGCACTGGTGGAGCTGAACATCGCCGTGCTCCACTCCTTTGAGAAGGCAGGGGTCACCATCAGCGATCACCACACCGAATCGCGCCACTTCCTGACGCACATCGCTCGCGAGGAACGGGCCGGGCGAGGTGTCGGCGCCGACTGGTCGTGGATCGTGCCGCCCGTCTCCAGCGCCGCCACCCCCGTGTTCCACCGCTACTACGACACTGAACAGCGCTACCCGGCATTTGTCGGCCAACCGAAGGCACCGACCGACAACGCCTGCTTCTCCCCGCACCCTGCCCGAGAGGACACCACCGACGGGACGGGCAGGACAGGCGGTTCAGGCGGTTCAGGCGGTCCCGACGACGCCTTGCTCGACGACACCGGAAACACCCACGACGGCTGACCGCCACTGGTCGAGCGGCGCGATGGGTGCCTCCGTCGCGTGTTCGGACTGCGGCCCATGGCAGTGGCATCACGGGCAGTGGACGGCGGAGCCGACCACACCGCATCAACGGGAAGACCGGCACGTGGCACGGCCGACTCAGAACCTGCCGCGCTCGTTCCTGGGCGCGGCCTTCGGCGTGCCGCCCCGGGAACCGGCCTCGTCCGCCCTGGTCCCTCCGCCGGCGGCGACGGTAGGCTCCTTCCCGCCCGGCGCCGTCCGGCCGCGTGATGGCAGGGAGACCGCGATCAGACCGCCGAGTAGCAGCGCTGCCCCGCAGGCTGCCACAGCGCCCGGCCGCTCACCCAGCAACGCGACGCCCAGCACTGCTGCGACCAGCGGTTCGCCGAGACTCAGTGTGCCCGCGGTGGCAGCGCTGATCCGGGTGACACCGCGGGCGAAAAGGAGATAGCCCAGCGCGGTCGTGCCCAGTGCCAGCCAGCCGATCAGCAGCACCGCACGCGGCGCCCCCAGACCGCCGGGCCTCGCAACCAGCCACGGTGACAGAAGAACCCCGGCACACAGCACGCTCATCGGCGCCGCAGCCGTGGTATCAGCACCGCGCCGGGCGAGTTGCTTGGTGGCCGCGATGTAGGTACCGAAGCTGCCGCCTGACGCGATGCCGAGCAGCACGCCGGTCACATCCACCTGAGCGGCCGCGTCCGGCACCAGCAGCAACCCGATGCCCGCAAGCGAACAGGCGGTGCCGCACCACCCGGCCGCGGAGGCACGCTCACGCTCGAACCACCACGCCCAGAGCCCAGTGATCACTGGCACGGTCCCGAAGGTCACCGCCGTGGCCAGTGCGGCCCCCGTACGTTCCACCGCCTCCAAGAAGCAGACCTGGAAGGCAGCGGTCACCAGTACGCCGGCCAGCATCCACCACCGGGCCGCAGGCCGCCACAGCGTACGCAGCCCCGCGGCCCGCACGGTGAACAGGCCCAGCACCGCCCCGCCCAGCAGCATTCGGCACGCCCCCAGGCTCACGAGAGAGACCTCGGCATCGGCGACGAGCTGTGCGGGCCCCACGGTGCCCCACAGAACCGCCGCCGCCAGGACATGCACGATGCCGCTGAACCGGGCGTCCACGCCGGCCGTACCCTTCGTCTCCACATGCCGGGCAGGAACCACAGGACGGTCCGCGGTCCGGCTGCCGCCCGAGCTCCGAGGACTCCTGCCGTTCACGCGTTCACGCTGACGAGTGGTCGCATCGTGCGCTCATAGCGGGAGGCTCCCCAATACCAGGCAGTGTCAAGCAGGTTCAGTTGTCACCTTTGCCCACATCACCACCGTGGCGCAGGTCCGCACGGTCAACGGTGGTCTTCCAGCAGAAATAGGAGCCGTTGTCCGCCCGAGGTCTCACGGCGGGGCTACGACGGCGGTAAGAAGATCAACGGCAAGTGCCGGCACGTCATCACGGACTGCCTCGGCCTGCTCCTGATGGTGCTGGTGACAGCCGCCAACGTCACCGACCGGCGCGGCGATGCGTTCACCGGTACGCACGGTGGCTCGGCTGTACGGGCTTGAGCCGGTCAGCCGCCAGGACACGCAGCGAGGGCGCGAGAATGCGGCCACGCTGGTGTCTGGCTTCGATGTACAGCCCGGTGAAGATGGCGTCGCCCTCATACGACGGGACCAGGCAGGTGTGATGGACGACGACGGTCTCGTCGCAGTATCGCCGCGTCCAGCAAGAACGACCGGTACTCGACCAACCTGCAGGTCGTGATCGACGCCAACAGCCGCCTGGTCGTGGCGATCGGCCGGCCGCTGCCCGGCAGCCGCAACGACTGCCGGGCCTTCACGGAGTCCGGGATCGACCGGGCCTGCCGCGGAAACCCCGACCATCGCCGATGGTGGCTATCAGGGCACCGGCCTACTCATCCCGCACCGCAAACGACGCGGTCCAGACACACTTCAGCCCTCGGCAGGAGGTGAAGACTCCTTACGACCCTCGAGGGTGCTCCGGTGGCCGCGTACCGTGGCCGCCGCTATGGGACTCACCCTCCTCACGGGGCTGCTCCAAGTAATCCTTCTGCCCGCAACGCCCGCAGCCGCGGCGCCACCCGTCAACAAGATGGCCACCTGGAACACCTGGGACGGCAAGGTCGACACCCTCGAAGAGGTTCCTGGCCTGATCAAGGACCACAACCTTGACCTGGTGGCTCTCCAGGAAGTAGCCGATGGGAACTCCTTGGCAAGGAGCCCGCAGTTGAATTCGACGTCGCCAGCCGCAGCCCGAGCGGACTTCGCGTAGGAAACTGGCGCATCGAGGAGTTCCACTGGGACGACGACATCACCGTCTACCGCATCCGCACGGGCTCGAACCGCCGAAGTATCGCCATCGCCACCCGTCATGGCGCCGAGTTCCACGATGACCTGCACGTGGTTCAGGTACGCGACGACGAATCCGGAAAGTCTTTCCCCGCGCTCGGGATCAAGCTCGGCGGAAACTGGTACTACTCCATCCACGCCTCCAGCGCGCCGAAGCGGGCGGATAACAACGCAGACGTGCTCGTCGAGGACATCTCCCTGCTCTCGTCCGTCATCGTGACGAACAGCGGCAGCATCGCGGTGAGGACGCAGAGGGCGAACGCGATTCGCGCGTAGCGGCTGGCCTTCAGCACCTCGTGGTTGTACGACCTGTCGACGAGCATGAGCTGAAGGCTGCCGCACCAGAGCACGGCGCTCGGGTCTGCCGCAACCTCTTTCTCCGCGAGAGCCGGAGAAAGAGGTCTTGATAAGGGATTGGGTTGACTGTGCAACGGAAGGCGCGGTTTACCTTCCGCGTGCCGGCGGAATTCAACACGTTCACGGGGTAGCCGTTGGACGGCTATTGCCAACCGGTCTTTCTGGCCTGACTGTTGGAAAGTGCCGACTGAACAGAGTCTGGCGCGCACATTTCGCGAGTCCTGCACGCAGGCTGCTGCCCCGCCGCACCCCGCAGGGGGGAAAGGCCGTACACATCCACCGCACCACGACGTCCCCCGGCCCGCTGGTGTCCCTGGTAGGAGTAGGCGGACCGGAGGTGAAGGGAATCATCATGCACTTCACCCGCCCCCGATCGGTCCGTGGACCGGCCGCAGCACTGGCCGTCCTCACCCTCGGCGCCGCGCTGGTCGCCGCGCCGCCGGCCTCCGCCCAGCCCCAGGCCCTCGTCTGCAACCTGAACGAATTCGAGATGCACATTGCCGGCAACGGCAACGCCACCGGCAGCGCTTCGGGGTCGTGCCAGTCGCCGCTGCAGCCCGACATCAGCCGCGTCGATATCGCGATGGAGGGCACCGGCTCCTTCAACAACTTCACCGCCACCAGCGACACCCGCGATGTGTTGACCTTCAGGGACGACGGCAACAACATCGTGGCCAGCGTCGAGGCCACCGAGCGACGCACGTACGTCGGACCCACCGGCCCGATCGTCGAAGCCGGCCAAGCCGGCGCCCTGAGCGGCGAACCGTTCACCGGCTGCACCGCAGTGGAAGCCGGCACTGCCACCCGCAGCGCAGCCGACAACGCGATCGCCATCGTGGAGGGAGTCGACGACGATATCCCTGACCTCGATATGGGATTCAACGCCTGCCCGGAGGAGGGGGCGGAGTGATGTGGAACGGGATCCGGCGTTAGCCTCGCGTTTTCCCTTGGGGTGAGGGCGGTCGCCGTGCCGTGAACGCGAAAGTGTCTCCTGATCGGGGACGATGAGACTTGTCGAGGGTCTCTGCTGTCTCGGTTGGAAGGCACTTTCTGCGTGGATGTGGCGGTGTTCGTGGAGCGGACGGCTCGCGACCACGAGGTCTGGTTGATCACGAACGGGGCCTCTCGCCTGCAACGACTCAAGCCGAGTCTCAGCGGCCTGGAACGGCACTTCGCGAGGGTGTGACGCCTGATCTGCGACGCACTAGCCACTCTGTGATCTGGGTCTCTCTTTCGCCGCAAGGGCGACGGCGCTCTGATCTCTTTAGGTCCTCACTGCATCCGGCTGCATCCTTCTCGATACAGCTCGATCCCGCTGTGTCCTGCTGCGGCGTTCCCAATTCAGAGTTCATACGGTTGCACTCTCCTCGTTGCGGCTTCTAGGTTCTTCTCTGTAAGTCGATTTGATTCTTCCGCAGAGAGGGAGGCGACGCCTCATGGTGAAGACGGGATCGTTTGGTGACCTCGAATACTCTACTGACGAGTGAGTGCCAACTCGACTCGTTGCCTCTCCGGTGGGGGAGTGGGGAGTGGGGAGTGGGAATCCCTGGGAGGGATTGTCGATGCTGAATTCTCCCTTCCGCGGGCTACTGCTTCCAGATCGGTGTAAGTCTCCGCAGTTTCGGGATCCTATTCCCTTCTCTCCGGTACTCCCCGGACAGTCATTTTCTGGCTATAGCCCGGCGCCTCGTCTTGTGCCTGTGAATCCATCTAGAACTGCGCGCGCTCGCGGCGGAGTGCCTTCACTTCCTTTTCGAGCTTCGGCGCCAGCGGTAGAACATTCCGCTACTGATGGTGTGGGCGTCCCACTGCTGCTCCAACTCGGCTAGCGTGTCGGCCTTCTGGGCGGGCTGGGCTTCCTTGGGTCAGGTGTTCGTGGCCGGGATAAACGTCGCCTGAACTTGTCTTTCCGTGCGGGCTGCTTGGGTCGATCATTCTCGAAGCGGGCGGGTCCGTCGTCACGCTGGCCCGATGGCTCGACCACTACGCCCACTTCATGCCCGAGGCCGGCGGCAAGGGGCGGACAGTCATCGACACCCTGCTCGGCACAAGTCCCAAGAGCGTCACGGCAGCCTGAGATCTCCGCCGCCTCATGAGCGGGTGGCACGGCATTGCGCTGTGTCACCCGCTTTCGCATGCTCGCCCCACTCGACAACACGCTGAGTGACGATTTGGCTGTGAGATTCGGGTGCAGTGGACGGACGTGGGACATGAGTAGCGGCGGTTGCTGAAGGCGGTGCCTCGCTCCCCAACGCCGCGTATTCTGCCCAGATTCTCGCCAGCAGGTGGAGAGGACTCCAGGTGATCATTTGTAAATGGGAAGGTGATCGACTGCCACTTGCTCGCCGGTCGCTACAGCCAGTCCTTGCGCTTGAAGACCACGTACAGGCTCGCGCACACCACCGCCATCAGCACCACCGCGAACGGATACCCGCCCGCCCAGTGCAGCTCCGGCATGTTGTCGAAGTTCATGCCGTAGATCGTTCCCACCAGTGTGGGTGCGAAGAGAATGGCCGCCCAGGACGAGATCTTCTTGATCTCCTCGTTCTGCTCGAAGCCCGCCTCCGCCAGCGCCCGCATCTCCGCGTTCTGCTGTTGCGTCACCAGGGTCGAGTTGACCGTGAGGATGTCCGCGAGGGCCTGGCGGAAGCCGTCGACGCGCTCGCTGGTGTGGGTGACGTGGTCGGCGACGTCGCGGAGGTAGCGCTGGAGTTCCTCGTCCGTGCCGTATTTGGCGAAGCCCGCCATCAAGGCGTGGAGCATGCCGACCAGGGGGCGGGTGGCGCGCTGGAACTCGACCATTTCGCGGGCGAGTTCGTAGATGCGGCGGGAGACGGCGGGGTCGCCGCCGAAGACCTCGGTCTCGATCTCGTCGATGTCGATCTGGACGCCCGCCACGACGGGGGCGTAGCCGTCGACGACCGCGTCGAGGATGGCGTACAGGACCGCTTCGGGGCCGAGGGCGAGGAGCTCCGGGGTGGACTCCATGCGGCGGCGGACCGCCGAGAGGTCGGGGGCCGCTCCGTGGCGGACCGTGATGACGAAGTCGCGGCCGACGAAGACGTGGAGCTCGCCGAAGTCGACCTCCTCCTGGGCGTCGAGGTAGCGCGCGGCGCGCAGGACGACGAAGAGGGTGTCGCCGTAGCGTTCCAGCTTGGGGCGCTGGTGGGCCTCCATCGCGTCCTCGACGGCCAGTTCGTGGAGATCGAACTCCTCGGCCAGCGACAGCAGTTCGGCCTCGGTCGGGCGGTGCAACCCGATCCACGCCATTCCGCAGGGCTGCTCGCGCAGCTCCCGGAACGTCTCGGCGAGCGAGTCGGGGGTCGAGACACGGCGGCCGTCGCGGTAGAGGGCGGCCTGGGCGATGCTGCCCTGGTCCTTCTGCACGGGAGCGGCGGGCGGCGCCTCGGCCGGGGCGGGGCGGGCCGGCGGGGCGGGGGCCGGGCGGCGGCGCCAGGCGTGTTTCTTCGCGCGCGAAGCGGTTCTCATGCGGCGGTCGGACATCCTGGTCACCTCCCGGGCGGTCGGCCTCGGAGCAGGATATCCGCGACTGCTCGCTCCGGCATGGTGTAGCGGCATGCCCAGGAGAAGGGCTGGAGGATTTCCCTTGCGGACAGTTCCTGTCCGCAAGGGCGAGTAGCGTGCCCGGCATGGCCTCCCCGACCCGCCGGACGCACCCCCTGCTCGGCCCCCGCGCCCTCAACCGCGCCACCCTGGCCCGCCAGCTCCTGCTGCACCGGGGCCCGGACGGGCGGATGTCCGCCGAGGCCGCGGTCGGGCACCTCGTCGGCCTCCAGGCGCAGAACGTCCGGCCGCCGTACTACGCGCTCGCTGCCCGGCTGCACGCCTTCCGCCCGCAGGAACTCTCCGCGCTGATGGAGTCGCGCGAGGCCGCACGCATGGTCACGCTCCGCTCCACCATCCACACGCACACCGCGGCCGACTGTCTCGCCCTGCGCCCGTTCGCCCAGCCGGGAGGGCCGGACCGGGAGCTGAGGATGTTCCTGAAGCGGCTCGACGGCGTCGACCTCGACCGGCTCACCGCCGTCGCCCGCGAACTGCTCACCGATCGGCCCCGGCCGGTCGGTGAGCTGCGGCAGGCCCTGCTTGCCCACTGGCCCGAAGCGGACCCGCTCGCCCTGACCACCGCCGCGCGCTGCCTGCTGCCGCTCGTGCAGGCCACCCCGCGCGGACTGTGGGGCGCGAGCGGCCAGGTCGTGCTGGTCCCCGCAGAGCAGTGGTTCGGCCGGCCGCCGGCTCCCGCCCCCGCGCCGGAGACCGTCGTACGCCGCTACCTCGCCGCCTTCGGGCCCGCCTCGGTGAAGGACATGCAGACCTGGTCCGGGCTGACCGGGCTGCGTGCCGCCTTGGAGCGGCTGCGCCCCGAGCTGCTCACCTTCCAGGACGAGAACGGCGCCGAGCTCTTCGACCTCCCGGACGCGCCCCGCCCCGACCCGGCGGCTCCGGCTCCGCCGCGCTTCCTCGCCGAGTACGACAACCTCCTCCTCTCGCACGCCGACCGCTCGCGCGTGGTGCCCGAGGAGTTCAGGCGGCGCACCTGGAAGGGCAACCAGCCCTCCTCCGTGTTCCTCACCGACGGCCTCGTCGCCGGGATCTGGAAGCTCGCGGAGTCCGAGCACACCGCGACGCTGACCGTCCAGCCGTTCGTCAGGCTCGACCGCGCGCAGCGCACGGAGCTGGCCGAGGAGGGCGAGCGGCTGCTCACCACCATGACGGGGGCCTCGGCGCGGGATGTGCGGTTCGGCGTCGTCGCGGACCCGTAGTCACTCCTCCGGGCTTCGGCGGTGCGGGCCCCCGTCGCGCAGTGCGTGCACCACGCCGGACTCGGGGGAGGGGGCGAAGCGGCGCGCACACATACCCGCCTGCCGGGGAATCCGAGCGGCAGCAGGAGCAGGAGCAGGAGCAGGCCCGGGCACGCGCGCGGGCCCGGGTGCGGGAGCAGGCGCGGGCCCGGGCACACGCGAGGGAGCGTGTGCGGTCAGCTGCGGGTCCACGGTCACCACGGTCACGCCCAGCGGTTCCGACAGCGCCCGCAGCGCCGGCTCGGCGAGCCTGGTCCACGCCTGGCCCGCGCCGAGCACAGCGGTCAGCCGTCGCGCACTGGTGAAACCGACGGCGGTGCGCACGCCGAGCGGCGTGCGCATGAAGCGCAGCTGGTGTCCCCCGGCGGAGCCGAGCCGTACGGGTACGAACAGCGGCGCTGCCGGGCGGGGTTCGTCGGGGTCCGTGTCCTCGGCGAGGAGTTCGTCCATGGTTTCCTCCGGGTGAAGCGACCTGAGCGACCTGAGCGACCTGGAGGAAAGCGTTGCCCCGCCACCCCCGCGTCGGCGCGCGGAGCGGCGGAATCATGACGCGTCGCTGATCCGCGCCGGCCAAGTCCTGACGCCGCCCTTACGTCGCCCTGACGTCACGCTGACGCGACGGACGCCGCTGCCGGCCACCCCTACGGCTCAGGGCAGCAGCCCCGCACGCCGGGCCGCCACCACCGCCTCCACGCGCGAGTGCGCGCCCAGCTTGCGCATCGCGGTCCGCAGATAGCCCTTGACCGTCTCCGGGCGCAGTCCCAGCCGGTCTGCCGTGGCGGCGTTGGTCGAACCCGTCGCCACGCAGGCGAGCACATCGAGTTCGCGGGGCGCCAGTGCGGGGCCCGCGGTCCGCAGCGGGGTCCCGGCCGAGGCGAGGCGGTCGCACGCGGACGCCAGCTCCGCGCGCAGCGCGGGGTCCGCGATCCGCGGCGCCAGCGCGCGCAGCTCGGCATGGGCCTCGCGGACGTCCTCCCACAGGCGTGTGTGCCCGCCGGCCTCCGGCGCACGCGCTTGCGCCACCAGCCGCTGGACCTCGTCCCGTACGACCAGGCGCTGCTCGACGTCACGGGCCGCCGCCACCGCCTCGTCCAGCACCCGCTCGCCCAGCGCCAGCGGTTGGCGCAGGGCTCCGTACAGCACGCCGCGCACCTTGCGGCGTACGACCACCGGCACCGCCAGGACCGACCGCAGCCCCTCGGCCGCGACGGCCGCGTCGTACTCGTGGCTGATGTGGCGGGCCGCGCGGTAGTCGGTCACCGCGCACGGTCTGGCCAGCGCGATCGCCTTGCCGCCGAGACCGCTGCCGGAGCAGATCGCCAGCCCGCGCAGCGCGCCGGTCGCGGCTCCGTTCAGTTCGGCGATGCGCATACGGCGCGGTTCGGGCAGCAGACCGCCGAAGGCGACCTGCAGACCGGTGGTGCGGCGCAGCCGCAGCAGCGCCGCCCGTATCTCCACCGACTCCGAACTCATGGTTTCCGGGTCCCTCCGTCGGCACAGCACCCCCGTACGGGGGTAGTGAGACCTGCGTCACTGATTACACGATGCTCGGGAGCGGTCCCGCAATGAGGAGGACACATGGCGGCAACCGGCGGCACGGACGCGACGGAGAGGTTCCGGGCGGCCCGGGACTTCCTGCTCCAACACCGGGAGGACTACGCGGCGGCGTATGAAGGGTTCACCTGGCCCCGTTTCGAGCGGTTCAACTGGGCGCTTGACTGGTTCGACGCGATCGCCGAGGGCAACGACCGGCCCGCGCTGCACATCGTCGAGGAGGACGGCGCGGCCACGCGGCTCACCTTCGACGAGCTGAGGACCGGCTCGAACCGGGCCGCCAACTGGCTCCGGCAGCAGGGCGTCCGGGCCGGCGACCGCATCCTCGTGATGCTCGGCAACCAGGCCGAGCTGTGGGAGACCGCCCTCGCCGCCATGAAGCTCCGGGCCGTCGTCATCCCGGCCACCCCGCTGCTCGGTCCGGTCGACCTGCGGGACCGGATCGAGCGGGGCCGGGTCCGGCACGTGATCGTACGGACCGACGACACCGCCAAGTTCGACGAGGTGCCGGGCGACTACACCCGGATCGCCGTCGGCGGCGGGGCCACCGGCTGGCACCCGTACGAGCACGCCTCCGCGGCCCCCGACGCCTTCGAGCCCGACGGGCCCACCCGCGCCGACGACCCTCTCATGCTCTACTTCACCTCCGGCACGACCGCCCGGCCCAAGCTCGTCGAGCACACCCATGTGTCGTACCCGGTCGGCCACTTGGCCACCCTGTACTGGATCGGGCTCCGTCCCGGCGACGTCCATCTCAACATCTCCTCGCCCGGCTGGGCCAAGCACGCCTGGTCCAATCTCTTCGCGCCGTGGAACGCCGAGGCGACCGTCTTCATCCACAACTACACCCGCTTCGACGCCGGACGGCTCATGGCCGAGATGGACCGGGCCGGTGTCACCAGCTTCTGCGCCCCGCCCACCGTGTGGCGGATGCTGATCCAGGCCGACCTCACCCAGCTGCGCACCCCGCCGCGCGAGGTCGTCGCCGCCGGCGAACCGCTCAACCCCGAGGTGATCGAGGCCGTACGGCGGGCCTGGGGCGTGACGATCCGCGACGGCTTCGGGCAGACCGAGACCGCCGTCCAGGTCTCCAACTCCCCGGGCCAGCTCCTGAAGGCAGGCTCCATGGGCCGGCCGAGCCCCGGCTTCCGCGTCGAGCTCCTCGACCCCGTCAGCGGCAAGCCGGGCGCCGACGAGGGCGAGATCGCGCTCGACCTGTCCGCCGCACCGGTCGGCCTGATGACCGGCTACCACGGCGACCCGGAGCGCACCGCCGAGGCCATGGCGGACGGCTACTACCGCACCGGCGACATCGGCACGCGCGACACCGACGGCTACATCACCTACGTCGGCCGCGCCGACGACGTCTTCAAGGCGTCCGACTACAAGATCTCGCCGTTCGAGCTGGAGAGCGCGCTCCTGGAGCACGAGGCGGTCGCGGAGGCCGCGGTCGTCCCCGCGCCCGATCCGGTGCGCCTCGCCGTCCCCAAGGCATACGTCGTCCTCGCGGCCGGCTGGGAGCCGAACACCGAGACCGCGCGGCAGCTCTTCGCGCACTCGCGCGCAGTCCTCGCCCCGTACAAACGCATCCGCAGGCTCGAATTCGGCGAGCTGCCCAAGACCGTGTCGGGAAAGATCCGCCGGATCGAGCTGCGCGAGGCCACCGCCGCGGGTTCGACGGCCGAGTACGACGAGGGGGAGCTGCGATGACGGTCCTGTCCTACACGCACGGCACGGGCACGGTGCCACTGCTCGGCGACACCGTCGGCCGCAGTCTGGACCGCGCGGTCGAGGCGTACCCCGACTGTGAGGCGCTCGTCGACGTACCGTCCGGACGCCGCTGGACGTACGCGGAGTTCGGCGCCGACGTCGACGAGCTGGGGCGGGCGCTGCTCGCCCGCGGCGTCGCCAAGGGCGACCGGGTCGGCATCTGGGCGGTGAACTGCCCGGTGGGGGTACCTCCCATGCGAAGCCATGGGGGAGGGTGCTCGTGCAGTACGCCACCGCACGCATCGGCGCGATCATGGTCAACATCAATCCGGCGTACCGGGCGCACGAGCTGGAGTACGTGCTCAACCAGGCCGGAGTCTCCCTGCTGATCGCCTCGCTCGCGCACAGGACGAGCGACTACCGCGCACTCGTCGAGCAGGTCGCCCACAACTGCCCGGAGCTGCGGGCGGTGCACTACATCGGGGACGCGAGCTGGACGGAGCTGCTGTCGGCGGCCGCCGGCGCCCCCGAGAACGAACCTGTGCTTCGCGAGGCCGAGTTGTCCTGCGACGACCCGGTCAACATCCAGTACACCTCCGGCACCACCGGCTTCCCCAAGGGCGCCACCCTCTCCCACCACAGCATCCTCAACAACGGCTATTTCGTGGGGGAGATGATCGGCTACACCGAGCAGGACCGGGTCTGCCTGCCCGTGCCCTTCTACCACTGCTTCGGCATGGTGATGGGCAACCTCGGCGCCACCTCGCACGGTGCCTGCATCGTCATCCCCGCCCCGTCCTTCGATCCGGCCGCCACCCTGCGCGCCGTCCAGCAGGAGCGCTGCACCTCGCTCTACGGCGTGCCGACCATGTTCATCGCCGAGCTGAACCTCCCGGACTTCGCGGCGTACGACCTCTCCTCGCTGCGCACCGGCATCATGGCGGGCTCGCCGTGCCCGGTGGAGGTGATGAAGCGGGTCGTGGCCGAGATGAACATGGCGGAGGTGTCGATCTGCTACGGAATGACGGATACCTCCCCTGTCTCCACCCAGACCCGTCGGGACGACGACCTGGAGCGGCGTACCGGCACCGTGGGGCGGGTGCTCCCGCACATCGAGGTCAAGGTCGTCGACCCGGTAACCGGTGTGACCCTCCCGCGCGGCGAGGCGGGCGAACTGTGCACCCGCGGATACAGCGTGATGCTCGGCTACTGGAACGAACCGGAGCGGACCGCCGAGGCGATAGACGAGGGCCGCTGGATGCACACGGGCGACCTCGCCGTCATCCGCGAGGACGACTACGTCGAGATCGTCGGCCGTATCAAGGACATGATCATCCGTGGTGGCGAGAACGTGTATCCGCGCGAGATCGAGGAGTTCCTCCACGGCCACCCGAAGGTCGCAGACGTGCAGGTCGTGGGCGTACCCGACGAGAAGTACGGCGAGGAGATCCTGGCCTGCGTCATTCCTCGCGACCCGGCCGATCCGCCGACACTGGAGGAGATCGCCGGTCACTGCCGGGGGCAGCTGGCCCACTACAAGGTCCCGCGCCGGCTGGAGATCATGGAGGGATTCCCGATGACCGTGAGCGGCAAGGTGAAAAAGGTTGATATCCGGCGTCGATTCGGCGGTGACAGGTAACGGTTTGACCAGTGCATATCAGGGGCTCTAGTTTCAGCCACCGGCCGACCGTTCCGGCCGGTGGCCCGCTCCACAAGGACGCGGCCTGTCAGCGATCCTTTGGGGGGACGCAAATGAACTGGTACCTGGAAGTTCTGAAGAAGTACGCGGTGTTCAGCGGGCGTGCGCGCCGCAAGGAATACTGGATGTTCGTCCTCTTCCACGCCATCGCCATCGTCGTGCTGGCGGTCGTCGACTTCGCCGTCGGCACCTTCCCGCTGATCTACGGCCTGTACGGCCTCGCCACGTTCCTGCCGGCCCTCGGTGTGACCATCCGCCGCCTGCACGACACCGACCGTTCGGGCTGGTTCATCTTCATCGGCGCGATCCCGCTGGTGGGCTTCATCATCCTGCTCGTCTTCCTGGCCGGCGAAGGCAAGCCGGAGGAGAACAAGCACGGTGTGAACCCGAAGTTCGTCGCGGCTGCCTGACCCAGCAGCACGGCGGGCTCGCGGCCCGTGGCGCCGTGACCGACAGCATTCCTGTCGGTCACGGCGCTTTGTCGTGCGGCACCGCCTTGTAGGCGCGGGCCACGGCGTGGAACGCCTCCTTCGTCTCCCATTCCCCGGGAGCGTCGGGCGAGACGCGGACGACTCCGAAGCCCGCCAAGTCGAGGTCGTAGCGCGGATCCGTGCTGTGCGGAAAGCCGGGTGTGGCGAAGGTGAAGACGAAGCAGCCGCGGATGCCCGCTTCCGCGTACAGCCCGATCAGTTCGCTGAGATACGCGGCCTGTGTGTACTCGTCGCGGACATACCCCTCCCTTATCCGCGGACGGGCCGAGAGCCACCGGACGATGCGGAAGCTCCCGGGGCACGCCTTGCCGGCCCCCGCGTACGCGCCGCAGCCGAACTCCGTGACGACGACCGGCTTTCCGCCGGCCCGGAGCGTCAGGGCGCGGAGCAGCTCGGGATAGCGCTCCTCGTTGGCGGCGAAGCGGTAGAGGTTCACGCCGACCATGTCGTACCCGGACCAGTCGACGTCCTCCCAGAAGCCGGCGGCATACGTGACGGGGCCCCGGAAGGCCGCCCGTGCGGTCCCCAGGGCCTCGGCGAGCATCCTATGGAGTCGTCTCGTGACGAGCCGGTGCAGCGGGCCGCCGGAGCCGCCGTCCAGGCGGAGGAGGGGGAGCAGCCGCAGCCGGACGAGGAGGTGCGGGCCGGGCATGATGCCGCGCGTGAGGAGCGAGTACGCGCAGCCCGCGACGAGCGTGACCCGGCCGGGGTGGGCGGCACGCAGCCGCTCGGCCGCCTCGGCGGCGCGGGCGAGGTGCGCGAGGATCTCGCGGCGCGGCAGGCCGGTGCCGGGCTCCGGCAGGATCCAGACGTCGAGGCCCGTGTCCAGCGCGTACGCGGCGGCCTCCGTGAGCCGCTCGACGTCCGCGCCGCGCAGCTGGACGGCCGTGCAGTACAGCTCCTCGCGGATCGCCCGCAGATCGCGGCGCACGGCCGCACGGTCCCAGCCGCCGTCCGTGTCGTACGAGATGCCCCGCACGTCCACGGTCAGGCGCCGGCCGACAGCAGCTCGTCCGCGGGGCCGTTCACCGGCTGCGGGGTGCCGGTGAGGTCCATGACGAACAGCGGGACGCCGAGGTCGTCGGCGCGGGCCCTGGCGTCGGCCGCGTACCCGGCGAGGGAGAAGAAGACGCTCACGGACGACGAACTCAGCCCGTTCAGCCAGAGGCACTCGACGGCGCGCAGGGTCGCCGGGCGGGTGGTGGGGTCGACCTGGGCGACCAGCCCGGGGCCGCGCAGATCGATCCCGGACGCGGGCCGCTCCTCCGGCTGCACGACCTCCGGGAAGCCCAGCCACCGCAGATAGAGCGCGGCAGCGGTCACCGCGTCCCGCTCGGTGCGGATGACGACCGGCTGGAAGGCGGGCCTGGGCAGTGGCGCGATGCGGGGGAGCGGGATGCGGACGGGGTGCTCGGAGTCCGGGGTCCCGGCGGCTCCCGGGGCTCCCGGCGCGGGCGGGAGGGCTCCGCCTGACCCGGCCGAGCCCGCCGACGCCGATGCCGTACGCGACGCCGAAGAGGCGGAGGCCGAGGAGGCGGAGGAAGCCGAGGAGGCCGACGCGGACGGCCGCGGAGCCGCCGACACGGGCCGGACCGGTATGCGCAGGACCGTGCCGCAGGGGCAGCCGAGCTCGGGCTGCGGCCACTGGTCCTGCCGTCCGCACGCCTGGCAGCGGACCGTGACCCAGTCGTCCGTCCAGGTGCGGTGGCGGATCGGCTCCGCGGGCGCGCCCCGCAGCAGCGGAGGGGCGAGCGGCGCCCCGCACGCGCACGGGAAGACGGGTGCGGCATAGGTGTGCGTACGGCGGCAGACCGGGCAGCGGACCGGCACCTGATCGCCCATGTCTGACCCCCTTCGGCGCTCTCGCGCACGCCTCGTGGTCCCCATCGTCCACCAAGCGCGAGCCCTTGGGGAGGGACTTCGGCCATCCCTCCGTGCGGCGAATGACCGTTCTCCCTTGACGCCGACGACCCCGCATCCTAGATTGATTCCGGATAGTAGAAATATACTTCCGCATGACGGAATAGATTCGGAATCGACGCTCTCAGGTGGCGCGACAGAGCCCGATCCGCCAGGCCGAAGCAGGAGCACCCCATGCCTCGTATGACCGCCGCCCGAGCGGCAGTTGAGATCCTCAAGCGCGAAGGTGTCAGCCACGCGTTCGGTGTGCCGGGCGCGGCGATCAACCCCTTCTACAAGGCCCTCAAGGAGGGTGGCGGCATCGACCACACCCTCGCCCGCCATGTCGAGGGCGCCTCGCACATGGCCGAGGGGTACACCCGCACCCACCCCGGCAACATCGGCGTCTGCATCGGTACGTCGGGCCCCGCCGGAACGGACATGATCACCGGCCTCTACTCGGCGATCGGTGACTCGATTCCGATCCTGTGCATCACCGGCCAGGCGCCGACCCACGTGATCCACAAAGAGGACTTCCAGGCCGTCGACATCGCCTCGATCGCCAAGCCCGTCACCAAGGCCGCGACGACCGTCCTGGAGGCCGCGCAGGTCCCCGGCGTCTTCCAGCAGGCATTCCACCTGATGCGCTCCGGCCGGCCCGGCCCCGTGCTCATCGACCTGCCGATCGACGTCCAGCTCACCGAGATCGAGTTCGACCCGGAGACGTACGAGCCGCTGCCGGTCTACAAGCCCGCCGCGAGCCGCGCCCAGATCGAGAAGGCGATCTCCTTCCTCCTCGCCTCCGAGCGCCCCGTGATCGTCGCGGGCGGCGGCATCATCAGCGCCGACGCCTCCGATCTGCTGGTCGAGTTCGCCGAGCTCACCGGCACGCCCGTCATCCCGACCCTGATGGGCTGGGGTGCCATCGCCGACGACCACGAGCTCAACGCCGGCATGGTCGGCGTGCAGACCTCGCACCGCTACGGCAACGCCAACTTCCTCGACTCGGACTTCGTCCTCGGCATCGGCAACCGCTGGGCCAACCGCCACACCGGCTACAAGCTCGACGTCTACACGAAGGGCCGCAAGTTCGTCCACGTCGACATCGAGCCCACCCAGATCGGCAAGATCTTCGCGCCGGACTACGGCATCGCCTCGGACGCCAGGGCCGCGCTGGAGCTCTTCGTCGAGATCGCCAAGGAGCTGAAGGCCGAGGGCCGGCTGCCCGACCGTGGCGCGTGGGTCGGCGCCACGCAGGAGCGCAAGGCCACGATGCTGCGGCGCACGCACTTCGACGATGTGCCGCTCAAGCCGCAGCGCGTGTACGAGGAGATGAACAGGGCGTTCGGTCCGGAGACGCGCTACGTCACCACGATCGGCCTCTCCCAGATCGCCGGCGCGCAGATGCTGCACGTCTACAGGCCGCGCCACTGGATCAACTGCGGCCAGGCCGGCCCGCTCGGCTGGACCATTCCCGCCGCGATCGGTGTCGCCAAGGCGGACCCGGAGGCCCAGGTCGTCGCCCTCTCCGGCGACTACGACTTCCAGTTCATGATCGAGGAACTGGCGGTCGGCGCCCAGCACCGGATCCCGTACGTCCACGTCCTCGTGAACAACTCCTACCTGGGCCTGATCCGTCAGGCGCAGCTCGGCCTCGACCTCAACTTCCAGGTCAACCTGGAGTTCGAGAACATCAACTCCCCGGAGCTCGGCGTCTACGGCGTCGACCACGTCAAGGTCGCCGAGGGGCTCGGCTGCAAGGCGATCCGCGTCACCGAGCCGGACCAGCTGCTGCCCGCGTTCGAAGAGGCGAAGAAGCTGGCTCAGGAGTACCGGGTCCCGGTCGTCGTCGAGGCGATCCTGGAGCGGATCACCAACATCTCGATGAGCCGCACCATGGACATCAGCGACATCTCCGAGTTCGAGGAGCTCGCCACCGCACCGGACCACGCGCCTACGGCGATCCGCCCGCTGTCCGTCTGAGGCCCGAGGACCGCGTCCTGCGCTCCGGACGTCCCGGAGCGCAGGACGCGGAAACCCGCGCGACGCTGTCGTACCCATGCGGCACACTGCCCGGCATGGACATCGTCATCAGGCGCGCCGAACCCGTGGAGTTCGAGCAGCTCGGGGAGATCACCGCGCAGGCGTATCTCGGGGACGGGCTGCTCGGCTTCGGCGAGGACGACGCCTATCTGCACGTGCTGCGCGACGTCGCCGCCCGCGCCCAGGACGGCGCCGCCGACGTGCTCGTCGCCGTGGACCAGGACGCGCGGCTGCTGGGCGGAGTGACGTTCGTGGGGGCCGGGGGCCCGTTCGCCGACATCGCACGGGACGGCGAGGCCGAGTTCCGCATGCTCGCCGTGTCCCCGCACGCCCGTGGCCGTGGTGCCGGAGAGGCCCTCGTCCGTGCATGCATCGCGCAGGCCCGCGCCACCGACGGCTGCCGACGGCTCATGCTCTCCACTCAGCGCAGCATGCACACCGCCCACCGCATCTACGAGCGCCTGGGGTTCGTCCGCACCCCCGACCGTGACTGGGAGCCGCTGCCCGGCTTCACCCTGCTCACCTACGGCCTTGAGCTGTGAACGGAACCGGCGGGTAGAACCGCCATGCGGCCGCCCGACTGCCCGACCGGCCGGGGCGGCGGCTCCGGTCGGGTTCCGGGCAGGCCCCGGCCCTCCCGTGGGGAGGGTCGGGAGGGACGGCTGGCCCCCGCCCGGGAGTCGCAACCACCGCGGGCGGGGTGCGCACAGCATGCACCCCGGCGGCCCACCGCGGTAGGGGTGTGCCGGAACGAATGTGCGGGCCGGGCAGGGGCGCCGCCGCCCGGCACCGCCGGGTCACGCGCGAGCGCCCGCCCCGGTGAGGGGCGGGCGCCGTCCACGACGAGTGCCTCAGCAGTTCTTGTAGTCGTACCTGGTCGAGTTGTACGAGCAGGTGTCGACGCGGCTGCCGTTCGACCGCTTCAGCGTCGCGGTGTCCTTGTCGTTGTTCCACACGTACCAGGAGCGGCCCTGGTAGCGGGTCGTGCTGGAGTTGGTCCCCTTGCCGGTCCGCACCGTCACCGTCTTGCCCTTGCCGAGCGTGAACGACGCGAAGACGTACTTGTGGTTCGAGGCGTCGGTGAGCGTCCACCCCTTCAGGTTCACGGCGGCGCCGGTGGTGTTGCGGATCTGCACGTACTCGGCGTTGAGGCTGGAGTTCGCGCCGCGGTCCGAGCCGGGGCTGTCGTAGTAGATCCGGTAGAGGTGGACGGAGCCGGCGGCCTGCGCGGGCGCGGGCAGTGCGAGGAGTCCGGCGAAGGCCGCCGCCGTGACGGCGGCGGCAGCCGTGCGGGTACGAAGCATGAACGTCCCTAGGATGTGGCCGGGCACCCCCCAAATCGGGCCCGGCGGGACGCTCACACTATGACGGAGCCAATCGCCCTCAACCGCGCGTTATCGAATCGCGATAGAGCGGTCAAATGTGCGAGCGGTTGCCGCGCGGGCGCGCCGTGGACCCCTTGCCGGCCCGGGTCCGGGTGGTGCGGGCGGCCCGGGCGGTGCGGGCGTACACCAAGGCGACCACGACCGCGGCGGCGACCGCGGTTCCGACGACGGCCAGCCACTCCCAGAGCGACGCGGGCCGAAGGGCGACGGTGACGGCGGCGGCCGCCGCGATCGGCACGGTGAGGCCGACGATGAACATGCGGTCGGTACGGTCCACGGCTACCTCCGGTGCATCCCGCCCGTTGGGTGCGGTCCCCGGAGGGGGCGAGGGCAGGCGCCGACAACGGTACGCCAGTCGACGGGAGGTGGCGCCGGGCCGGAGGATGTCCGTCAGGGCCAGGTGACGTCCGTCGGGTCGGCCGGCTCGTTCGTGGCCTGGACCACCGGGCCGCCCGTGCTGCTCTGGACGACCGTGTTGCCGTCCCCGTCCACACCGGCCGGGTAGCGGCCTTCCCAGCCGAACTTGGGCTCACCGCCGCTGTGCTGGTCGGGCCCCGGCCCGGGGTCCGCCGTGGCGGCGGCCACACCGCCCGCCATGCCGACCGGGTCGAGCAGCACGGCGGAGACCGCCGCCGAGGCGAGCGCGCCGAGCACCGCCCCGCACGCCGTCCGGGCATGACCGCGGCCCTTGGCCGAGAGCGACAGCGAATCGGCGAGCCGGTCGCCCAGACTGCGCCCGAGCGCGGCCGCCGCGCGCCCGGCCGCCATGCTCGGAATCAACGACCATGCCATCGACGGCCCCCTTGTGTAGAGACGGTGTGAAGATGGTATGGCTATACCCGGTTGTTCGGTGTGGCACGTTGTGCGGCATCAAGTCCTTTTGGGCAAGGGGTGGTTGGGATGGCGGCAGCAGCACGACAGGGAGCGGCCGGCGGCGGGGGCAAGGCCGCGGGCAACGCGGTCATCGGCATCGTGGTCACCGCTCTGGTGACCCCCGTGATCGGGAAGGTGAGATCCGGCTCCCGTGGCGGCGTCCGCGCGGCCGGTGAGGGGCTGGTCGCGGCCCTCCGGGACTACGCGCTCTCGGGCGAGCAGGGGGCCGCCCGCCACCACACGGCGCTCCTGGTGTTCAACCAGGCGTGCCGTGACGCGCAGTTCATCCGCTTCGGCAAACGCCGTGTGCCCTACCGGGACCTGGCCGATCTGGCGGAGGCCACCGTACGTGCCGTGGACGAGGTCAAGAGCGCTGCGAACGGGGGAGACGTGCTGAAGCTCGTGACCGAGTTCGAGACCGCGGTCAAGGCGATCTGACGCGAGTCCGCGGCGGGGAGCCCTCCGAGACGAGCCCGCAGGCGGGAGCCCGCAGGCAGGAGCGCGCAGGCGGGAGCGCGCAGGGTGTGAGTGCGCAGGCGGGAGCCCGGGGGCCTGACCCCGCCGGGTGATCGTGCATGCTGGGCGCACTCGTCGAGCACGGGGACGATTCGCCGATCCCACCACTTCACACTCGAACGGCATGAAGGAGGTGCGGTGAACCGCCACGAACGCCACAACGCGCTCGTCGGGCTGCTCGGCGAACGCCAACAGGTCGAGGTCGAGGCCGTGGCCATCGAGTTGCGCGTGTCCGTGGCGACGATCCGCCGCGACCTCGACCACCTCGCGGAGCAGCAGCTGCTGACCCGCACACGGGGCGGAGCGGTGGCCCGGACCGTCGCGTACGACCTGCCGCAGCGCTACAGATCGGTGCGGCGCCTGGCGCAGAAGCAGCGCATCGCCGAGGCGGCGGCCGCCATGGTCGGACCGAGCATGGTGATCGGACTGAACGGCGGGACCACGACCACCGAGGTTGCGAGGGCCATCGGCGAGCCCGGCGGCTGCACGGTGACGATCGTGACCAATGCGCTGAACATCGCCGGCGAGCTGGCCGCGCGCCCGCACATCAAGGTCGTGACCACGGGTGGGGTGGTCATGCCCCAGTCCTACGAGCTCGTCGGGCCGCTGGCCGGTCGTGTGCTGCGCGAGGTCAGCCTGGACATCGCCTTCATCGGCGTCGACGCCGTCGACCCGGCGCTGGGCGCGAGCGCGCACAGCGAGCACGAGGCGAGCACCAACGCCCTGCTGGCCCAGCGTGCCCGCAGGCTCGTGGTGGTGGCGGACAGCCGGAAACTCGGCACACGTGCCTTCGCCCGTATCTGCGCCCCTGCGGAGATCGATCTCCTGGTGACGGACTCCGAAGCTCCTGAGCAGGCCGCGGAGTTCACACGGCGCGGGGTGAGAGTCCTCCAGGTCTGACGGCGAGACGCTGCGCGAACCGTGCGCGGTCGCTGCTCATTTGTGAGCGGTTCCACGAGATTTCAATCACCTCTTGTCTCCCGCGCGCACGGCGGTGCAAGATTCAGGGGCTCCGCGGCTGGCATCCACCCCATGGTGCCCCGTTGTGCGCTCGCTGCGCTCCCCCTGCCCGACCACCTTGCCGGAGGTGAAAGTGATGGCCTCTGTGCCCGCGTCACCCCGCCTGGCCTCCGCACCACCAGAAGCGACACCCGACGCCACCGCGCCCCCCACCGGAGGGAACCGGACCGGGTCGAAACGGAAACCGCTGCGCCACCGGCTGCGGCGTGACCGGATGCTTCTTCTGCTGTGCGTGCCCGGCATCCTCTACTTCGCGGTCTTCTTCTATCTGCCGCTGGCGGGCAACATCATCGCCTTCCAGGACTACCAGCCCTATCTGGGCTTCCGGCAGAGCCCGTTCGTCGGCTGGACCAACTTCACCGCACTCCTCGCGGAGCCCGAGTTCTGGTCGGCCGTCTGGAACACCCTGGAGATCAGCACCGTCCAGCTGATCCTCTACTTCCCCGCGCCCATCGCCCTCGCACTCTTCCTCAACTCGCTGATCAGCAACAGGACCCGGCGGCTGATGCAGACCGTGGTCTATCTGCCGCACTTCCTGTCCTGGGTCGTGGTCGTCGGCATGTTCCGGCAGGTGTTCGGCGGAGCCGGCACGGTCAGCAGCTATCTGAACGACCACGGCGTCCACGTCGGCAACCTCATGAACAACCCTGACACGTTCATCCTGCTGATCACCTCCCAGGCCATCTGGAAGGACGCCGGCTGGGGCGCGATCATCTTCCTCGCGGCCATGGCCTCCATCGACAACTCGCTCTACGAGTCGGCGGCCATGGACGGCGCCGGATGGCTGCGCCGCATGTGGCACATCACCCTGCCCGGCATCCGCCCCGTGATGATCATGCTGCTGATCCTGCGACTCGGCGACATCCTGTCCGTCGGCTTCGAGCAACTGCTCCTCCAGCGCGACGCGGTGGGCACGGGCGCGGCGGAAGTCCTCGACACCTACGTCTACTTCCACGGCGTCGTCGACGGCGACTGGGGCATGTCCACCGCGGCCGGGCTGATGAAGGGCGTCATCGGCTTCATCCTGATCGTCCTCGCCAACAAGCTCGCGCACCGCCTCGGCGAGCAGGGGGTCTACCGATGAGCAGCACGCCGATGTCCGCATCCCTCGGCAGATTCCTCGGCAGGCGCCGCCGCCGGCCGGCCGAACGCCCGGTGTGGATGGAACGGCCGACCTGGGCAGGACAGGGTTTCAAGTTCCTGGTCATCGTCGCGATGACGGTGGCCGTCGGCTACCCGTTCCTGCTCGCCCTCGGCACCAGCCTCGCCACCAAGGCGGAACTCGCCGCCAACGGCGGCTATGTGCTGCTGCCCGCGCGTCCCACCCTGGAGGCATACCAGGTGGTCCTCGCCGGCGGCGTGGTGACCCGGGCCGCGCTGGTCAGCGTCGGCGTCACCCTCGTCGGTACCGCGCTGAGCCTGCTCTGCACGGTCTGCCTCGCCTACGGGCTGTCGCGGCCCGGCACGTACGCCGGCAAGCCGCTGCTCCTCGTCGTGGTCGGCACCTTCCTCTTCACCCCCGGCATCATCCCCAACTACCTGGTGGCGCAGGAGCTGGGCCTGCTCGACACCTACGGCGCCATGGTCGTCCCGATCATGCTCAACGCCTTCAACGTCATCGTGGTGCGGGCCTTCTTCCAGAGCATCCCGGAGGAACTCCACGAAGCCGCGCGGCTCGACGGTGCCGGAGACCTCGCAGTCATGCTGCGGATCGTGCTGCCGCTGTCGAAGGCGGTGATCGCGGTCGTCGGCATGTACTACGCGGTCACGTACTGGAACAACTTCTTCAACGCGGTCCTCTACATCAACGACCAGGACAAACTGCCGCTCCAGGTCGTCCTGCGCTCCTACGTCCTCCAGGGCGACACCTTCAACGCCAAGGCGATGGGCGTCAGCGCGCTGCCGGCCAGCACCTCGCTGTCGATGGCCGTGCTGATCCTCGCGGTGATTCCGATCGTCGCCGTCTACCCCTTCCTCCAGAAGTACTTCGCCAAGGGCGTTCTCACCGGCGCCATCAAGGCATGAGCCGTTCCGTCACGCCTCACTGTCCCCAAGGAGAGCCATGTCCTCCAGCAAGCTCGACCGCCGCGGCTTCCTCGGCGCCGCGGGCGCCGCGGGCCTCGCCGCCGCAGGCGCCGGCAGCCTCACCGCATGCAGCAACGGCGGAGCAGCCGCCGGCGGCGGTGCGGAGGCGTCGGCCAGGCTCAAGTTGCCGGCGTACGTGCCGGCGAAGGTCCCCGTACCCGACCTGCCCGGCAACGCCGACGGCCTGGACCCGGCGTATCTGCGCTACCCGAAGGACCTCGTCCGGGCCGTCGCCAAGCTGCCCGGCGACGGAGAGCCGGTCACCTGCCTGACCGAGACGTTCACCACCCCGCCGCCGGCGATGAACCGCAACGCCTACTGGCAGGAGCTCAACAAGCGGCTCGGCTCCGAGCTGCGGATGACGATCGTCAACGGCCTCGGCTCCGACGACGTGTACCGCGCGAAGTTCAACGCCATCATCGCCGGAGGCGAGCTGCCCGACCTGATGTGGTTCCCGCCGAACCAGGGCCTGAAGAACGTCCCGGCCCTCCTGGAGGCGAAGTTCCACGACCTTACCCCGTATCTGTCGGGCGACGCGGTCAAGAAGTACCCGAACCTGGCGAACATCCCCGACTTCGCCTGGCAGACCGCCGTCCTCAACGGGAAGATCTGGGGACTCGCCGTCCCCTACGGCCGGATGGGCCAGGTCTACGTGGCCAACGAGGACTTCTGGAAGCCGGTCGGCGGCGTGCGGTTCGACAGCGCGCAGGACTTCTTCGAGAAGTCCAAGGACCTGCTGGACACCAAGCGCAAGAAATACGTGCTGGAGCCCGCGTACACCAACCACATCCTGCAGTTCGCCATGTGGCACGGCATGCAGAACAAGTGGAGCGCCGACGACGGCAAGCTCACCTACATGTTCGAGACGGACGAGTACTTCGCCGGTATCGAGTTCGCCCTCAAGTGCCAGGCGGCGCAGCTCTTCTGGCCTGACCCGAACCTGCCCACCACACTGGAGAAGATGGAGGGCGGCTTCCTCGGTGTCCACGTCCAGTCCTTCCCCGGCTTCCTCAACGACAGCAACATGTACGACTGGCCGGCGAAGGTCGTCGTCCCTTTCGCCGCCGAGCCGGGCCTGACGCCGAGCTGGCACTTCGGATACGGCTCCGTCGGCTTCACCGCCATCAGCAACAAGGTGGGCAAGGACCGCATCGAGACGCTGCTCAAGGTCATGGACTACCTCAGCGCCCCCTTCGGCAGCGAGGAGCGCCTCTTCCTCGACAACGGCCTGGAGGGTGTCCACCACACCCGCTCCAAGGACGGCGACGTCGTGCTGAACACGAAGGGCAACGCCGAGGTGCTCACCACCCGGCAGGCCATCAACTTCTTCGGCAACGCCCCGCAGACCCTCTACCTGCCCGGCAAGCCGGACACCACCCGGGGGATCCACGCGACCGAGGTCGAGCTCATGAAGATCGCCAAGGCCGACGCGAGCACGGGCTACTTCTCCGACACCTACGCGAACAAGGGCGCGTCCTCCAGCGACGAGTTCTACCTCGCCGTCAAGGACATCGTGGCCGGCCGCAAGCCCCTCTCCTCGTTCAAGAAGGAGATCCTGCCCAAGTGGCGGCGGACCGCGGGCGACGCCATGCGCCGCGAGTACGAGAAGGCCATCGCGAAGGGAGCCGGCAAATGACCCAGGACCTCCGGATCGGAGTCGTCGGCCTCGGGCTGCGCGGCGCCCTCGCGGACCACGCGCACCGCCCGGGAGCCGGGTCCGTGGTCACCGCCGTCGCCGACACCGACGCCGGGGTACGGGAGGCGGTGCCCGGGCGCTTCGCCGGGGCCGTCGCCGTCGCCGACCACCGGCGTCTGCTGGACGACGACACGGTCGACGCGATCATCGTCGCGACCCCCGACGACACGCACGAGGCCATCGCCTGCGACGTGCTCAGGGCGGGCAAGCCGGTCTACGTGGAGAAGCCGCTCGGTATCACCGTCGAGCAGTGCGACACGATCCTGCGCACCGCGCACGAGACCGGCAGCCGCCTCTACGTCGGCCACAACATGCGGCACATGGGCGTCGTCCGGCTGATGCGCGACATCATCGCCCGCGGCGACATCGGCGAGCCGAAGACCGTCTGGGTACGCCACTTCGTCTCCTACGGCGGCGACTACTACTTCAAGGACTGGCACGCCGACCGGAGCCGCACCACCGGCCTGCTGCTCCAGAAGGCCGCCCATGACATCGACGTCGTGCACTGGCTGGCCGGCGGCTACACCACCCGCGTCAACGCCCTGGGCGATCTGATGGTCCACGGCGACCTGCCCCGCCGCGCACCGGACACACCGCGCCCGGACGGCTGGCTGCGCGACTTCGAGTGGCCGCCGACCGCCCGCCGCGACCTCCACCACATCGTCGACGTCGAGGACGTGTCCGTGATGAACATGCGGCTGGACAACGGCGTCATCGCCGCCTACCAGCAGTGCCACTTCAGCCCCGACTACTTCCGCAACTACACCGTCATCGGCACCGAGGGGCGCCTGGAGAACTTCGGCGACCGGCCGGGTGACGAGGTCCGCGTCTGGAACACCGGCCCCAGCGCGTACCGCGCCGACGCCGACGCCGTCCACCGCGTACCGGAGGCGACGGGCTCGCACGGCGGCGCGGACTCCTCGATCATGGCGGAGTTCTGCCGCTTCGCCCGCGAAGGCGGCGCCACCGACACGTCGCCGGTGGCCGCCCGCATGAGCGTCGCCGCCGGTGTCATGGCCACCCGCTCCCTGCGCGAGAACGGCGCGGCGTACGACGTGCCGCCGCTGGACCCGTACCTGACCGCGTACTTCGAGAAGGGCCAGCCGGCCGGGGGCTGACCCCGCCGAGGGACCGCAGGCGTTCCCCTTGCTCGTCTCCTACTCGGCTTGCTTGTCCTACTCGTCCTACTCGTCGATCTGGAGCACCGCCATCATGCCCGCGTCCTCGTGGTTGAGGATGTGGCAGTGGAGGACCGTCCTGCCCGGGTAGTCGAGGAAGCGGGTCCTGATGACGATGTTCCCGCGCGGGGGCACGTCCACGGTGTCCTGGAAGCCGCGGTTGACCTGCGGCTTGCCGTTGACGCTCATCACCTGGAAGTCGTTGGTGTGCACGTGGAAGGAGTGCACCTCGTCGCTGTCGTTCCTGATCGTCCACTCCTGCACCGTGTTGAGCCTGGCCCGGAAGTCGACGCGGTTGTGGTCGAACTGCTTGCCGTTGATGTAGAAGAGCGTGCCGTCCGCGTTCTCCGTGAAGGCGATCGTCCTGCGGCCCGCGACGGGCTCCTTCGCCAGGTCGTCCACCGGCGCGAAGGCGGTGGGCAGGGCCGCGGGCCGCATGGGCGCGCCCTCGGACCGGACCGTGGCGAGCGTGGCCCGGGGGAACTGGTTGCCGGCCTTGCCGGTGTTGTACGGCAGGGTCTGGAGCTCCGTCACCCCCGCCTCCGGGCCCTGCACGAGCACGTCGTAGCGGGCGCCGGCCGGGATGACGAGGGCGTCGGCCGCGTAGACCTCGTTCACGGGGTAGCCGTCGCGGGCGACGACATGGAACGTGGTGCCCGGCAGGGCCACCTTGTAGAAGATGTTCGCCCCGATGTTCGCGAGCCGCCACAGCTGGGTCTCGCCGGGCCGGATCCGGATGCGCGGGTTGAGCTGGCCGTTGACGGTGCGCGTGGTCGGCGCCCCCATCTTGAGGTCCTGCGTCTTGATCCGGTCGCCGACGAGCTGGAAGTCCTTGAGCGCGATGACGTGTTCGGTGATGCCGCGCAGGGAGGCGGGCATGTACTGGTCGAGCCCGTCGACCACGATGATGCCCGACATTCCGCCGGCCGTCTGGGCGGCCGAGAGTGTGTGCGGATGCGGGTGGTACCAGTACGTCCCCGGCTCCAGGCTGTCCGGGAAGGCGTAGGAGTACCGGTACGTCTTCCCCGGCTCGATCGCGAGGAAGACGTTGTCGGAATTGCCGGCGGGGGAGACGTGCATGCCGTGGACGTGCAGGTTCGTCTGGTTGTCCAGCTTGTTCACGAACGTGATCTCCATGTGGTCGCCCGGCCGCAAGCGCAGCGTCGGCGGCATGTAGCGGCCGTTGTAGGTCAGCGCCCACACGTCGCGTCCCGCCAGCGGAACCTTCTTCCGCTCGACGACGATCGTCGTTCTGAGCAGGCCGCCCCTGCTGACGGCCTCTGCCGGATCGCGCAGGTCGGAGGTCGTCTGCGCGGTGATGGCCGGTGACGGCGACACGCTCGACGGCGGCGCCGACGACGGGGTGGAGTGGGCGTGCGGGCCCCGTCGGGACTCCGTTGCGCACCCCGACGCGAGGGCCAGGGCCAGGGCGAGGGGGACGAGTGCGGCTGCGACGACGGTCGCAGGCCGGTGGGCGTGCGGATTCAAGCTGAACTCCCAACGAGAACTGCCGAGCACTTCGGGAACGGACGGTTGGTGGACGGTGGGCGGACGGTTGGTCCGGTTCGTCATGATGCATCCTGAATATGGGGAAACAGTCGAAGGCTCGAAGGGGGTGCGCTCCTGCTTGAACGCCCACCACCGGATCCACCCGTGTGTCAGCGGGTGCGTACCCGCAGTGACCTTCGAACGGAGAGAACCATGCGTGCCTCACTTCTCCAGCTGTCCGTCGACTCCTCCGAAACCGCCGGGGACCGCCGCCTCCGGGCCGCCGCGAAGGTCCGCGAGCGGGCCGGTGACGACCTCGTCGTGCTGCCGGAGCTCTGGACGGCCGGAGCGTGGGCCTACGACGCCTGGGAACGCGACGCCGAGGCACTGGACGGCCCCACCGCCGAGGCGATGTCCGCCGCCGCGCGTGCCGCCGGCGCCTGGGTCCATGCCGGGTCGATCGTCGAGCGGGACGAGGACGGGACGACGTACAACACCGCGCTCCTCTTCGACCGGGACGGAAGCCTGCGCGGTCACTACCGGAAGATCCATCGGTACGGATTCGACAGCGGCGAGGCCGTCGCCATGGGCGGCGGCAGCGACATCGTCACCGTCCCCACCGAATTCGGCGGGCTGGGCCTCGCCATCTGCTACGACCTGCGCTTCCCTGAACTCTTCAGAGGGCTGCTCGACGCCGGGGCGGAGCTGATCGTGGTGCCGGCCGCATGGCCGGCGGCCCGTCTCGCGCATCTGGAGCTCCTGGTCCGCGCGCGTGCGGTGGAGGAGCAGGTCTTCGTGCTGGCCTGTGTCGCCGCCGGAGCCCACGGCGGAGTCCAGCAGGCCGGTCACAGCATGGTCGTCGACCCCTGGGGAAGCGTGCTGGCCGAGGCGGGCGACCACGAGGCGACCGTGACGGCGGACGTCGACATGGCGGAGGTCGCCCGGATCCGCTCCGAACTGCCCGTCCTGCGCGACCGGGTGCTCGGCATCCCCGCCCCTGTGCCCGGGTAGGGGGTGTGATGTGAGCTATGTGAAACCCGGCAGCGCGTATGCGCGGGACAGCCGGTACATCACCACCCGGATCACCGCCGATGGGCGTGACGGCTTCCCTGTGGAGCCCGGCCGCTACCGTCTGGTGGTCAGCCGCGCCTGTCCGTGGGCGAGCAGGGCGGTGATCGTACGGCGGCTCCTCGGGCTGGAGCGGGCCCTGCCGATGGCCATCGCCGGGCCCACGCACGACGAGCGCAGCTGGACCTTCGACCTGGACCCGGGCGGCCGTGACCCGGTGCTCGGCATCGAGCGGCTCCGGGAGGCGTATCTCGCCCGCGATCCCGGCTACGACCGCGGCGTCACGGTGCCGGCGATCGTCGACGTACCGACCGGCCAGGTGGTGACCAACGACTACGCGCAGATCACGATCGACATGTCACTGGAGTGGACGGCATACCACCGCGACGGGGCCCCGGCGCTCTACCCGCCCGCGCTGCGACCGGGGATCGACGCGGTGAACGAGGTGGTCTACAGGGAGGTGAACAACGGGGTCTACCGGGCCGGGTTCGCCGGATCGCAGGACGCGTACACCCAGGCGTACGAGCGCCTGTTCGCCGAGCTCGACCGGCTGTCGCGGCAGCTCGAAGGAGCCCGCTACCTCGTCGGGGACACGATCACCGAGGCGGATGTGCGGCTGTTCACCACGCTGGTGCGTTTCGACGCCGTCTATCACGGCCACTTCAAGTGCAACCGGCAGAAGCTGTCCGAGATGCCGGTGCTGTGGGCGTACGCGCGGGACCTGTTCCAGACCCCCGGGTTCGGCGACACGGTCGACTTCGACCACATCAAGCGGCATTACTACATGGTGCATCGCGACATCAATCCGACCGGGATCGTGCCGGTGGGGCCGGACCTGTCGGACTGGCTTGAGCCGCACGACCGTGCGGCGCTGGGCGGGCGGCCGTTCGGCGCCGGCAGCCCACCCGAGGCGGTCGCCCCCGACGAGGCGGTGCCGGCAGGCCACACGCCTCCGGGGGCCGCCTGACCGGGCGTCGGCTGGGCATGTCCGCCGGACACACCGTCGATCGTCGGACGGTGTGGTTGGTGTATTCGCCGTCCCTGTGGGAAGGCAGGGCTTGCGATTCACCCGGCCCCTGGAGAAGGACCACCGCCAATGGCGTCGTCCATGGAGAGACCACTCGACCACCGCTACCGGGACGAACACCCGGTGCGCACGCTCGCCTACCTGTTCCGCGCCGACCGCGACCGCCTCGTCGCAGCGGTCGGCGTCTTCACGGTCAAGCACAGTCCGGTCTGGCTGCTGCCGCTGATCACCGCGTCCATCATCGACACCGTCGTACAGCACCAGCCCGTCGGCAGGCTCTGGTTGAGCACCGGAGCCATCCTGCTGATCCTGCTGCTCAACTACCCGCTGCACGTCCTGTACGTACGCCTGCTGTACGGCAGTGTGCGCCGCATGGGCACCACACTGCGGTCCGCGCTGTGCACCCGCATGCAACAGCTCTCCATCGGCTACCACTCACGCGTCAGTGCCGCGGTCCTGCAGGCCAAGGTCGTACGTGACGTGGAGGCCACGGAGCAGATGGTGCAGCAGACCGCGGAGGTCGGGCTCGGCGCGACCACCGTGCTCGTCGGCGGCCTCGTCGTCATCGCCGTACGCACACCGGAGTTCGTGCCCGTCTTCCTCGTCGTCGTACCCGCCGCCGCGTTCGTCGTCGCCCGTCTCAGGAGCCGCCTGCGCACCCACAACGAGCACTTCCGCCACGAGGTCGAGACCCTGTCCTCCCGGGTGTCGGAGATGACGCGCCTCATTCCCGTCACCCGCGCCCACGGTCTGGAGGGCAAGGCGCTGCGCCGCATGGACGGGACCCTGCACCGGCTGCTGGCCTCCGGCATGCGCCTCGACCTGGTCAACGGCCGGTTCGGATCGCTGGCATGGGTGGTCCTCAACGTCATCGGCGTGCTGGTCCTGGCCGCCGCGGCCATGGTCTCGTACTACGGCGTATGGGGCGTCACCGCCGGCGACGTCGTCATGCTCAGCGCCTTCCTCACCACGCTCACCACCTCCACGACCACGCTGGTGGGCCTGGCCCCGGTCATCACCAAAGGGCTCGAGTCCGTCCGCTCCGTGGGCGAGGTGCTGCAGGCGCCCGAGTTGGAGGACAACGAAGGCAAGGCCGAGCTCACCTCACTGCGCGGCTCCGTCACCTTCCGCAATGTCGACTACGGGTACGAGGACGCCGGCCGACCCGCCGTGCGCGACTTCAGCCTCTGCGTCGCACCGGGCGAGACGATCGCCCTCGTCGGCGCGTCCGGCGCGGGCAAATCCACCGTCCTCAACCTCGTCATCGGCTTCATCCGGCCGACATCGGGCCGACTGCTGCTCGACGGAACGGACATGAGCACCCTCGACCTGCGCACCTATCGGCGCTTCGTCTCGGTGGTGCCGCAGGAGTCGATCCTCTTCGACGGCACCATCCGCGAGAACGTCGCCTACGGCATGGACGACGCCGACGAGGACACGGTGCGCACGGCGTTGAGCGACGCCAACGCGGCCGAGTTCGTGGACCGGCTTCCCCTCGGCCTCGACACCGTGGTCGGCGAGCACGGGGCACGGCTGTCCGGCGGACAGCGGCAGCGGCTCGCCATCGCCCGCGCCCTGATCAGGGACCCGAAGGTGCTGATCCTGGACGAGGCGACCTCGGCGCTGGACACCCGGTCGGAGGCCCTCGTCCAGCAGGCCCTCGCCCGGCTGCTGCGCGGACGCACCACGTTCGTGGTGGCGCACCGGCTCTCCACCGTGCGCGACGCGGACAGGATCGTCGTGATGGAGGAGGGCCGGATCCAGGAGATCGGCACCCACGAGGACCTCCTGCGTCGAGGCGGGGCGTACACGGCCCTCCACAGCGGGCAGGTCGCCTGACGCCCGGCGTGCGCCCGTGCTCGTGCTCCTGACGGAGCACGGGCACGGTCCACCGGCCGCGTCCGGAGGGCAGCGCGGCTCCCGGGAGTGCGGCGCACCCGGTGGAGGGCGCCCCGGTCGCGGTACGCGGGCCAGGGCGCCCCACTCATCGGAGGACTGTCACTGGACGATGACGGCCCACCGTGTGTCGCTGATCCCCGTCCTGATGCGCAGGAGCGCGGTGCTGAAGGTCTGGGATGAGGCGACGTTCAGGTACAGCGTCGTGTTGAAGCTCGCGCCGGGGGCGAGGGCGGGGACGTTGTAGTACTGCCAGGTGCCGGAGATGCCGCCGCTGGAGAATGTCTGCATCTGGGTGGCAGCGGTCGTCGACCCCGAGGTGTTGGTGACGGTGACCGGGATGTTCGTCGTGGTCCCGCGGGGCACGGTGCAGTTGCCGCTGGGCAGTGCCCCGGCGGCGGTCAGCGGGCCGCTGCTGGGTGTCCCGGTGAGGACGCCCATCTCGTAGGAGTTCTGCGCGACCCAGTTGCAGGCGTTGGCGGTGGTCGCCGACGGCTCCCAGACGACCAGGCCCTCCGTCTTCGCCTTGAGCTGGCCGAAGATGAAGGCCCACGTGTTGCCGGGCAGGTAGTCGCCGTTGATGGTCTTGGGATGGATGTACGGGTAGATCGGCTGACCGGGGGCCAGAGCGTGGTCGTTGGCTATGGCCCGGTCGAGCTCGCTCTGCCAGCTCGACTGGGTCTCGCCGCTGTCCCAGTACATCCTGGGGGCGAAGAAGTCGAACAGGCCGTTCTGGTGCAGCTGCTGGGTGAGGCTGTTGTTCTGGGTCGACCAGTCGTAGCCGTACATCCCGACCGGGTGGCCGGGGGCGGCGTTCTTCGTCCAGCCGATCAGGGTCTTCCAGAGGTTGAACGCGTTGGTGGCGGCCTGGCCGGACAGCGCGGTGAGCACGATGTCCTCGAAGTCCAGTACCACCGGCGAGCCCGCCGCGGCGCCGAACTGGCCCGAGCCCATGTACTCCTTGACCTTGGCCTCGTACGTGGCCTGGGAGGGCAGCGCACCGCCGTTGGAGGTGCAGCCGGCGTCGGTGCACCGGAATGCGAAGACGTCGTAGACGACGGTGGACCGGATCGCCCCGTACTGCTCTAGGCCAGGACGGTTGGCGCCGCGCTCGTTGACGTAGACGGTGAAGCCCGCGGCCTCGGCGTGCGCCGCGGCGGGGGAGGCGACGGCAGGGAGCGCGACGGCCACGACGGCCAGCGCGGCGAGGGCCGTCGTGCGCGTGCGCCGTGCGATGGACAGCTTGCTGCGCAGGGCGCGCAGCACGGATGGGACTCTGCGTCGTTGCAAGGTTCCTCCTTGGGGTGGGGGGAAAGCGGGCCGGTGACCGTCACGGGCCCGCGGTCTCGGTGACGGGGTGTTCGGACGGGTGGCGCGGCGTGCCGCGTCACCCGCCCGGATGCGCTGTCGCGCGGACGACGCCACTTTGCAGACACGCCCCTAGCGGAGCAGGCGCACCTCGGTCAGGCTCAGCGAGGCCGGCGCCGTGGATGCCAGCTGGATCCGGACGTACCGGGCGCCCTTGCCCACGTTGATCGTTGTGGGACGGGCCGCGGTGCCGGTCTGCTTGTAGGCGGTGACGCCGGGCTGGGCCAGGACGTCGCTGAGCCTGCCGGAGGCGAACGGGACGTCGGAGACGAGGACGTAGTACTCGCCGGGCTGACCGGCATCGGCGCCGGTCCAGAGTTCGAGCCGGCCGAGGGCCACCGACTCGCCGAGGTCGGTCTGCCACCAGGGCTGAACCTCGATGGCGGTGGCGCTGGCCGCGCCTTCGGTCGCGCCGTCCACGGCCTGTGCGGCGGCTCCGCCGTCCGCGGTGGTGGACTGCGTCGCCGGCTGCCCCTGAGCCAGGTGACGTGTCTCCGCCGGGGAGATCTGGACCTCGGCCAGGATGAGGTAGCTGGGCGCCGCGTCGTCGATCTGGATACGGACGTAACGCCCGGCGGCGCCGACGGGGATGGTGGTGGTGCGTCCTGCCACGCCCGCGCGCTTGTGGCTCCAGACGTCACCCCGACTCAGCAGCTCGGGCAGGCTCGCCCGGCCGAAGGGCTGGTCGGAGACCAGGACGTAGAAGTCGTGCAACCGTTCGGCGCAGCAGTCGACGCGATTCCACACGGTGACGCTGCCGAGCTCCTGGGTGTTACCGAGGTCGACCTGCCACCACGGCTGCTGTTCCTGGAGGGTGTGGGAGACCGACCCATGGCCCCAGATGCCGTCGACGTTCCCGTCGTTGGCCCGTTCGGCGCCGCCCTGGGTGCTGGACTGCTCGGCCGGCCTGCCCAGCGCCAGATTGGGGCGGATCAGTGAGGCCGGCGCGGAGTCGCTGATCGGGGTCGTGCCGGAGGCCGAACCGGTTGCGGCCAGCTCGGTGTCACCGAAGGCCGCCACGCCGGTGGGGGCGGTCACGTCGAAGGTGACGACGGCCCGCTGTCCGGTGCGCAGCGTGGCCGGTGCCGGGGACGACGTCCGCTCGGCGGTCCAGCCGTCGGGTACGTCGAGTGTCAACTCGACCTGTCCGGCGGGACGGTCGGCCCACCAGGTGTACTGCGCCGTGACACTGCGGGTGTCACCGGGTGTGAAAGGAGCCTTCGGCTGCGACAGATGGATGGTCGGGCGTTCGCTGTCGCCGGCCGGAGCCGGTCCGTCGGGCGTGAACGAGGCCAGGCCGGAGGTGTCGTACGAAGTCTTGCCGAGCGTGAGGGTGCTGCCGTCGGCGGTCCCGGTCCTGGTCGCGGTCGGTATCCGGCCGCGACCGACGGCCAGCACCACCTGGAATGCGGCCGATGGGCCGGTGCGGGTGATCCGGAAGGCGCCGTTGGAGGTGCCCATGGCCGCGCCCTCCGGGTGGAGCAGCCAGCCCTTGAGCCAGGCGTCCTCGCGCCGGAAGAGGAAGGTCGTGGCCCCGGCTTCGTCCTCGCCGTGGCTGATCCGCACACCCGGCTCGGGGGAGAGCTGCCAGTCGATGCGGTGCGAGGCGTCGTCGGCGAAGCGGTCGTGGAGCGCGATGACCGCGTCCGCGCCGCCGGTGGGCCGCAAGTCGGTCACCACCTCGCGGGACGCGGTGTCGATCCCGTAGTCCTTGGCCGCGTCGAGGGAGACGAAGCCGCCGCCCTGGCCCGGGTAGGTCCGCGATTCCTTCGTGGTCCCGTTGCCCGGAGTGATGCCCGCCGGGATGGCCTTGCCGTCGATCAACGGCTTGGAGAACAGGCCGTACGTGGTGTTCTCCTTCGCCGGCTGGCGTGCCCATGTCGTGCCCTGGCCGATCAGGCCGAGGGCGAGGGACTCGGGCTGTGACCAGCCGAAGTGGTGTTCGTTGCGGTTGTTCACGCCCACCAGGACGTCGTCGTCGCCCTGGGTCCGGTTGCGGAAGAGATAGCTGCCCGACCGGTCGTCGAAGAGTGCCCTGCGGATCTCGGGGAAGGCGTCAGGGTCCTTGGCCGGGATCCTCTCGGGCCAGTTGAGCAGGAGGAACGGGTTGGCCGACGGCCCTGAGGTGTGCTCGTACATCCAGCGAAAGGCCGACTGCGCGCTCCTGGACCCGGTGGACAGCAGGTGGGGGCTGAGGCCACCGGTGCGTTCCCCGACCCCGAACTGGACCTTGTCGCCGGTCGGGCGCAGGGACTGGGTGTGCAGCGCGAGTTCGGCGATGGTCGGGCGCTCCCAGGCCGCGGTGAGCGCGTTGATGCCCGCTCGCTGGGTGGCCTGGACGGCCGGGGCGGTGGTGTCGATGGAGTAGTTGATGTAGTCCCAGCCCTCCTGGTTCCACCCGGAGTCGCCGTAGGCGGCGTCGATGTGGCGGCGGTTCTCGTCGACGAGGACGGGAATGCGCTCCTCCTGCAGCCCGAAGTCACCGTCGCCACGCACTGCCAGGTCCATGATCAGCTCACCGCCGCGGATGATCGTGACCCAGTTGCTGGCCTTGTCGGCGTCGTTGTCGATGTTCCCGTGGTGGGTGGTTCCGAGCATCGCGGAGGCCCGCTTGAAGGTCTCGACGGCCTCGGTGCGCTGGGCCGGGGTCCAGCCGTCGTAGGCGAGGTCGTAGGTGTGGGCGAGCCGCATCGCGTTGCCGCTGAACTCCAGCGCGCCCGTCTGTGTGGTGAGGATCTGCGCGCCCTGCCGGAAGCCGGTGAACGCCTGCTCGGCATAGGAGGCTTCGCCGGTGACCGCGTAGGCGAACGCGGCGACCCGGCCGAGTTCGGAGCCGGTGAGCGTCCCCTTGGCGAGGGTGTCCACGATCGCCAGCCATGAGTCCTTCGGCAGGCCCGGCTTCTCGATGATCCGGCGGACCTTCTCCAGCTCCGCGGGGCCGACCAGGCGCGGGTGCTCGCCGCGGGCCGAGACCGCGGTCGCCAGCACCTTCCCTTCGGCGTCGACCAGGGCGAAGCCCTTGGCCCGGTTGCCCCCGGGCCTGAAGGTGAGGGCCGATGCGGTGGTGTCCGAAACGGCAGCCTTCTTGCTGCCGGCCAGCTTGCCCTCCGCCACGTGCGCCGGGCCCGCGTACACCGTCAGCGGGGTCGCGGCTCCGGCCGCTGCCCGCCAGGACAGCCGTAGGCCGTCCTCCACCGGGAACGCGGAGAGCACACTGGTGCGCTGCCTGTCCACGGGCGAGGCGGGCACGGCGGCCTGGACGGGCGCTGACGTGGCCAGCGCGCGGCCGTCGCTGCCGAGTGCGACGATCCGGTACCACGGTGATGTGCCGGGCACGGCCGTGTTGTCGAGAACGAAGGTGACGGCCGGCAGACGGTGGAGTCGGGTGGCCGGGCTCGGCTCGAAGTCCCGGGTGGCTGCGGAGCGGTGGACCTCGTACCCGGTGATGCCCTCGGCCGGCGAGGAGGTCCACGCCAGCTCGACCGTGCCCTCAGGCATCGGCTTGGCGGTCACCGTGATGACCGGGGCGCCGACCGCCATGGCGGCCGCGGGCGCGAAACCGAGGAGGACCGCGACGACCAGGAGCAGTCGCAGTGATCCGCTCACCGCTCTCAGGCGGCGGCGTACGCGTTGTCGGGGGAGCATTCTGGTTCTCCGTCTCCACGCAGGAATGGACAGACGGAGCCGGAACGTTGCGCGTCGGTGACCAGGGGGGTACGGGCGGCCGGTGAACCGACGGGCGGCACGCTAGCGCAGCCGGTCCGTCCCCGCCATGGCTTGAACACGATCCGTTCTACGGAGCGGTCGAGGACCGGATGTTCAACCGGGGGACCAGGAGGGTGCGTTGAGGGACGTGGTCCCTGCCCTCGCGCAGCCGCTGTGCCAGCGCCGCCACGGCGGCTCGCCCTACGGCGCGGCGAGCCGGGGCCACTGCGGTGAGCGGGATGTCCGCAAGCGCGGCGAGTTCGTCGTCGTAGGCGACGATCGCGAGATCGTCGGGGACGGCCATGCCCCGTGTCAGCGCCTGCTGCAGCAAGCGTGCCGCCTGCTCGTCGGGGTGTGCCAGGACGGCGGTGGTGCCCGACGCGGTGACGGCGTCGAGGAAGGCGTCGAGCTCCTCGGCACTGTCGTAGAGGTGATCGGCGACGCGAGGCGTGTCGGCCACCAGGCCGAGCATCCCGACAGCCCGGTCGAAGCCGCTGCGGATCCATGGGCTGGTGGGCGTGGGACAGGTCAGCAGTGCGATATGGCGGTGGCCGAGCCCGGCCAGATGATCCAGGGCTCGGACGGCCCCGAGCTCATGGTCGGAGGAAACGGAGTCCAGCAGGTACGGCCCGGTGCCCGGCGTGTAGTGCCGCTCCACGATGACCGTGGGGACGGGGAGCTCGCTGATCCAGGTGAGGGCGGACGGTTCCGGCGAGAGCGCGGGCCGGCTGGGCGTCAGCAGCAGCCCGTCGGGCCGGCTCTCCAGCAGCCGCTCGACCTGTGCGCGGTCTTCGGCGGGGTCGTAGCAGGATACGCCGAGCGTGAGGCGTATGCCCAAGGGCTCCGCGGCGGCCTGTGCTCCCTGGATGACCTGCCGGTAGTAGTGCGAAGCAGCCGGTACCAGCATGCCCACCGACAGCTGCTGTCTCTTTGTGTGCGACTGATACGACTGAGTGGACAAGGGTGCGGACACCGGGGACAGGGCTGTCGCGGGCCGGGCACGCGGGAGGGTCGCGCCGCCGTGAACGCGGGCGATCGCGCCCCGGTCCGCGAGCGCGGTGATGTCACGCCGCACGGTCATGGTGGACACACCCAGCTCGGCGGCGATGTCGTTCACCCGGACCGAGCCATTCCGGCGGACGGCACGCAGGATCGCGTCCTGCCGCAACGACTGCGTCACGGATACCTCTCCCCAGTTCGTCGTGGTCGATCGCTCAGGCTAGACGTGACAGCTCCTGATGGCGAGAGCGCGCAACGCGCTGCCGCTGTCTGATCGTAGAGCGAATGTTCATTTGTGTTTGAGTGTCCCATCACTGGTTGACCGCGCATCCTCCGGTCCGCACCATCGGGACCGGAGCCGGAACGATCCGTCATCGGACCCCCCTTCGCAACCGCTGGGCGGCGTGCTGCGAGGCCAGGGTGCGGTGCCACCGCCTCATCATCTGCAGCTCGTGTTCGACGTGAACTACCGCGTAACGGTGGTGCGGCGTCAAGTGGAGGGCGTGACCCATGAACAAGGTCGATCGCCGGCCGCTGGTGGAGGTATCCAGCGGTGCGGCAGTCGGAACGGACGATCCGCCGAGAGGCCCGGCCGAGACCGTGGACGGCTCGGCCGGATCCGGCAAAGCACTCGGCGAGGCACCCGGCAGGAAGCAGCGGCGCCACGGTCAGGGATTCCTCGCCCGCGTCCGCCGGGACAGGGCGCTGCTGCTCCTGATGCTCCCGGGTCTCGTCTATTTCCTGGTGTTCCACTACGGGGCGCTGTTCGGGAACGTCATCGCGTTCAAGGAGTACATCCCGTTCGTCGGCGTCGTCGACAGCCCGTCGGTGGGGTTCGCCAACTACGAGGCGCTGTTCGACGAGCCGGCTTTCTGGACGGCGGCCTTCAACACCGTGTCGCTGTCGGTCCTCCAGATCATCTTCTTCTTCCCCATGCCGCTGGCCCTGGCTCTGCTGTTGCACAGTGTGAACCGGGGGAAGGTGCGCAAGTTCGTCCAGAGTGTGGTGTACATGCCGCACTTCATCTCGTGGGTGATCGTGGTCGCCCTGTTCACCCAAGTGCTGGGCACGGACGGTCTGCTCAACGGTCTGCTCGGCGGACCGGACGGCGAGCACCTGATCGATGTCTTCGGCAACCCCACGGCCTTCCAGCCGTTGATGGTGGCCGAGCTGGTCTGGAAGGACTGCGGCTGGGGAACGATCATCTTCCTCGCCGCCCTG
The DNA here is from genome assembly GCF_024584805.1 of Streptomyces sp. FIT100. Lineage (NCBI taxonomy): Bacteria > Bacillati > Actinomycetota > Actinomycetes > Kitasatosporales > Streptomycetaceae > Streptomyces > Streptomyces sp. FIT100. Next base: position 6,742,907 of record NZ_CP075715.1, read on the forward strand.
CACAACGTCGACGAGGGCCAGTACGAGGCGGCCGCGATCGACGGCGCGGGCCCGTGGCGGCGGTTCTGGCACGTGACGCTGCCGTCGATCCGGCCGGTGGTGATCCTGCTGCTGATCCTGCGGCTGGGGGAGATCCTCACGGTCGGGTTCGAGCAGATCCTGCTGCAACGCGACGCGTTCGGACCGGCGACGGCCGAGGTGATCGACACCTTCGTCTACTACAACGCCGTGCTCGACGGCCACTGGGGCGTCTCGGCCGCCGCCGCGTTGTTCAAGGGCGTCATCGGAGCGGTCCTGATCTTCACCGCGAACAAGATCGCCCACCGCATGGGCGAGCAGGGGGTGTACCGCTGATGAGCCTCGTGGCCGAAGAGAAGAAGTCCACAGCCGAGTACCGCAGTGAACGGCCGGCCTGGATGGAGAAGCCGCGGACCGTCACCCGGGTGGCCAAGGCGCTGGCGCTGGCGCTGACCGTCGCCGTGGTCGTCGTCCCCTTCTGGGTGGTGATCGCCACCAGCTTCGCCCCCGGGCAGCAGCTCATCGACAACGGCGGCTGGGCACTGTGGCCCCAGGAGTGGAAGCTCGACGCCTACACGAGCGCGCTGTCCAACGGCACCACCACGCGCGCGCTGTTCGTCTCGCTCGGTGTGACGGTCGTGGGCACCGCGTTCAGCCTGGTGTCCACCGTGTTCCTCGCCTATGCCCTGGCCCGCCCGGGAGTGGTGGGCGGCAAACCGGTCATGCTGCTGATCCTGTTCACCTTCCTCTTCCCGCCCGGCATGATCCCCAGCTACCTCGTCGTGTACAGCCTGGGCATGGTCGACACGTACTGGTCGCTGTTCCTGCCCGTGATGGTCAACGTCTTCAACCTGGTGGTGGTCCGCGGCTTCTTCCAGGGCATCCCCGACGAGCTGTACGAGGCGGCCCGGCTGGACGGCGCGGGCGAGCTGCGGACCCTGTTCACGATCGTGCTGCCGCTGTCGAAGGCGGTCATCGCGGTGGTCGGGCTGTTCTACGCGGTCGGCTACTGGAACGACTTCTTCCGCGGCGTGATGTATCTGACCGACACCTCGATGTATCCCCTGCAGACGGTACTGCGCGGCTACGTCTCCCAGGGTGACGGGCTCAACCAGGGGCTGACCGACGAGGGGACCCTGGCCCAGGCACCGCAGGCCATGAAGATGGCCATCGTGGTCATCGCCACCGTGCCCATCCTGTGCGCCTACCCCTTCATCCAGCGGTACTTCACCAAGGGCGTCCTCACCGGCGCCGTCAAGAGCTGATCACCCAAGGGGAAACCGACGTCCCCGTCCTCCGTCTCGTAGGCCCTCGCGTAAGGAATGCACTCCATGAGTTCTGGAATCTCCCGTAGAGCCGTGCTGCAGACGGCCGCCGTCTCCACCGCCGTCGCCGCCACCGGGGTGTCCCTGTCCGCCTGTTCGTCCTCCGGCACGACCGGCGGGGACATCGGCAGCGCCGGGAAGGACCTGGCGCCCTTCCCTGCCCACGTCCCTACGGACAAGGCGCCCGTCGCGGACCTTCCCGCGACCGACTCCGGCGTGCAGGCCGGCTACCTGAAGTACCCGGGCGAGCTCACGGAGTCGGTTCCCGAGAAGCCGGGAGACGGATCGAAGATCAGCGCCTGGATCACGTCCTGGGGCGCCACGCCCCTGCCGAAGGACGGGAACAAGTACTGGCAGGCGATCGAGGCAGCCCTCGGAGTCGAGCTCGACATCACCGTGGTCCCAGCCGCGGAGTACAGCAAGAAGCTGACGGCCCTGATGGCCAGCGGCCAGATGCCGGACATCCTGCAGATGGTGCCCACCCCGAACGAGGCCCAGTTCGTGGCGGCCAAGTGCCAGGACATGACGGAGTTCATCTCGGGCGATGCGATCAAGAAGTACCCGAACCTGGCGAACATCCCCCCCTACGCGTGGAAGGCAGCGGGCCGGTTCGCGGGCAAGCTGTACGGCATCCCGGTCGAGCGTCCGGTCGCGGGCCACGGGCACATCGTGAACCAGGAGAAGTGCAAGGAGGCCGGCCTGCTGGTCCCCGAGGTCGGAGGCATGGGCGTCGAGGAGTTCACCAAGGGCCTCCAGCAGATCTCCGGCCGGGGCAAGTGGGCGCTGGGCGCGGAGAAGGCCGGCGCCTTCGGCTTCAACGCCTGGATCGCCAACTTCGGTTCGCCCAACGTCTGGTCCGTCAAGGACGGCGCCTTCCTCAACTACATCGAGACCGACGAGTTCCAGGCCGGCCTCGAGCAGATGACCAAGTGGTACAAGTCCGGCGTGACCCGGGTCAATCCCCTGACCCTCGACGGGGCCACCGCCAAGACGGAGTTCTTCGGCAAGAAGGTGTTCTCCGTGGTGAACAGCACCATCGGATTCCGTGGTGCGGTCATCGAGAACAAGGGCGCGTTCACGGTCGACTACACCCTGCCGTTCAAGCCCTCCAACGGTGCGACCCCCAAGCACTGGCTCGGCTCCGGCATGTACGGCTACACCGTGCTGAAGCAGGCCCCCAAGGCGCGCATCGAACTGATCCTGCGGGTGATGAACTACCTTGCCGCGCCCTTCGGCACCAAGGAGTGGGAGCTCGTCAACTACGGCCAGGAAGGCACCCACTTCACCCGCGGCAAGGACGGCGGCCCGGTCAAGACCGACCTGGCGCTCTCCGGCAGCGGCGGCGCCGACCAACTGCCGGTCTACTACATCGCCGCGGCCCCGCAGCCCCTCTACATACCCGACCACCCCGACGCCACCCGGCGCCAGTACGCCTGGCAGCAGAAGGTCGTGCCCATCGGTGAGGCCAGTGCCCACTACGGGTTGCGCGCCAACGCCTGGGCGCAGGCCGAAGAGGCCCTGATGCAACAGCGCGAGGACGCCATCAAGGACGTCGTCACCGGCCGCAAGTCCCTCTCCGACTGGGCAGACGTGGTGAAGGAGTTCAAGCGCAAGGGCGGCGACAAGGCAGCCGACGCACTCGCCAAGGAACACGAAGCCGCCGGCAAGGTCTGATCGGATTCCCCGATCGGCTCCCCCGGCGCCACCGGGCCCGGAAGGACGGACACGTCCGGGGCCCGGCCCGCATCCGACCCTGCTCTGCGGCTTCCCGCGGGAAACCGCAGAGCCCTCACCCACCGACAGACTCGGGAACGTCATCTATGACCATGCAGCCGTGGTTCGCCGATGCCAAACTCGGCATCTTCCTCCACTGGGGCATCTACGCCGTGGACGGTGTCGCCGAATCGTGGTCGTTCTATGCGGACGAGGTCTCGTACGACGCGTACATGGCCCAGCTCGACGGCTTCACCGCGGCCGCCTTCGACAGCGACGCCTGGGCCGGACTGTTCGCCCGGGCCGGCGCCCGCTACACCGTCCTGACCGCGAAGCACCACGACGGAGTCGCCCTGTGGGACACGGCGCAGTCGGACCTCTCCGTCGTCAAGCGCACCCCCGCAGGACGGGACCTGCTCGCCGAGTACGTCGGAGCGATGCGCCGCCACGGTCTGCGGACCGGCCTGTACTTCTCCCACCTGGACTGGTCGCACCCCGACTACGCGACCCTGCGCCACACCGATCCGACCCGTCCCTGGATCACCGACAACCCGTACACCATGCCGCCGGAGGGGCAGGAGGACCCGGAACGCTGGGAGCGCTATCTGGTCTTCCACCGTGCCCAGCTGCGCGAGCTCGTCACCGGATACGAGCCCGACCTCCTGTGGTTCGACGGCCACTGGGAACGCAGCGAGAGCCAGTGGCGGATGAGCGAACTCCGCCAGGAGCTCCTCGCGATGAAGGCCGACGTCGTCCTCAACGCGCGGATGCTCGGTCACGGCGACTACGCGACCCCGGAGCAGGGCGTGCCGATCAGCCCGTCCGAGGGCCCGTGGGAACTCTGCCTGACGATCAACGACTCCTGGGGCCACCGTGCCGGCGACACCAACCACAAGTCGGTCGGTCAGATCATCCGCACCTTCGCCGAGACCATCGGCGCCGGAGGCAATCTGCTGCTCGCCGTCGGCCCCACCGAGGACGGCACGATCACCCCGGAGCAGACCGCCCGCCTCGAAGGACTGGGGAGCTGGATCGAGCGCAACCGCGAGGCGGTCCACGGGACCGAGCGCGGGGTGCCGTTCGGTCACCACTACGGCCCGACGACGCTCTCCAAGGACCGGCGCACCCTGTATCTGCACTGCCTCGACGCGCCGCGCGAGTTCGTCGCCCTGCGTGGTCTCGTCACCCCTGTCAAGCGGGTGTCCGTGCTGGGCACCGGCGCCGGGCTCGCCCACCGTACGGTCGGCGGGTTCGCAGGACACGGCGTTCCCGGCGTGCTGTACATCGACCCGCCGGCCGAGCTCGACCCGCACATCACGGTCATCGCCGTGGAACTCGACGGGGAGTTGGAGCTCTACCGCGGTGCGGGCCACGGGTAACGGCCCTGCCTTCCCACACCCTCGTACCGTTCCGTACCGCAAAGGAGAAGCGACCTGTGCCGGCACCGACCACCGCCGCGCTCGCCTGTATGCCCGAAGTGACGGAGGGCGTGTTCCCCGCGGACGTCATCGCCAGACTCGAGCGCAGCGTGACCCTCGTCGACCGCGTGCCGCTCGACGACTTCGACGACCCTCGCGCGAAGCAAACCCTGGCCGAGACGGAGATCCTGGTCACCGCCTGGGGCTGCCCGCCCATCGACGCCGCCGTCCTGGACGCGGCCCCGCGTCTGCGGGCGGTCGTCCACGCTGCCGGAAGCATCAAGCGGCATGTGGGCGATGAGGTCTTCATCCGGGGCATCGCGGTCTCCTCCGCGGCCGAGGCGAACGCCCGCCCGGTGGCCGAGTACACCGTGGCCATGTGCGTCCTGGCCGCGAAACGGGCGTTCTCGCTGGCCCGGTCCTATGCCCGCGGCGAGCGGACGCACGACTACTCCGCGGAGAAGGCCCCCAGCCTGGACGGTGCCACGACCGGCGTCATCGGCGCCTCCCGCACCGGAAGGCAGGTGATCGGCATGCTCGCCGCCCACCGGACCCGCGTCCTCGTCCATGACCCGTTCCTCAGCGCCGACGATGCCCGGGAACTCGGCGTGGAGAGCGTCGGTCTCGACGAGCTGTGCCGAAGGAGCGACGTCATCACCGTCCACGCCCCGGAGACCCCGGAGACCCGGCACATGATCGACGACCGCCGTATGTCCCTCATGGCCGACGGCGCCGTGCTCATCAACACCGCGCGTGGGTCGCTGGTCGACACCGAGGCCCTCATCAGGCACTGCGGCGCGGGACGCATCGACGCCGTACTGGATGTCACGGACCCCGAGCCGCTGCCCTCCGGCCATCCCCTGCTGACGTTGCCCAACGTGCTGGTCACCCCGCACCTGGCCGGCGCCCATGGACGCGAGGTGCGACGCCTGGGGGAGTACGCCGTGGCGGAGGTGGAACGCTTCCTCGGCGGACTCCCGCTGCGCGGCCTCGTCACCGCGGACCAGTTGACCCGCATCGCCTGAGTGCGGATCGCCTGACTACGGATCGCCTGAGTACGGATCTGCATAGAGTGCGACGACCGTACTGACATCACACCAGCGGGGAGAGAACGACGTGCGGCCCACCGTGGAGCAGCGCCACCAACACGTGCTGGAGATGCTGCGACAGCACGGCAGCCTGAAAGTCGCCGAGGTCGCCGCCGAGCTGGGGATCTCGGTCGCCACCGTGCGCCGGGACGCGGAGGCGCTCGAGGCCGACGGCAAGCTGCGCAGAGTACCCGAATCGGTCGCACGGCCGGAGCGGCCCCCGGCACCCGCACCGCTCCCCGACGAGGGCGGGCGTCACCTGGGTCTGGTGGTGCCGAGCGGTGACTACTTCTTCACGGAGATAGTCAACGGTGCCCGCGAGGCGGCGGAAGCCCGGGGCGCACACGTGACCGTCGCCCTCTCCCACTGGCAGTGGCAGCAGGACGTGGCCCACGCCGATCGCCTGCTCGCGCAGGGCGTCGACGGTCTGATCCTCATGCCGAGCTGGAGCAGCACCGGGCCCCGGCCGGGAGAGGGGGAATGGATCGTGGAGCGGGACGTGCCGACGGTCCTGCTCGAACGACGGATCCCCGTACGGGACCCGCTCTCCCGCATCGACCGCGTGTGCACCGATCACCGGCACGGCATGGGCCTGGCCATCGGGCACCTCACGACTCTCGGCCATCAGCGGATCATGCTGGCCGTGCAGGACACCCTGTACGCGAAGTGGTACGAGGAGGCGTACTTCGTCACGATGGAGGAGTTCGGTCTCGGCCGGCTGGCGGCCTCCGTCCTGAAGACCTCGCAGGCCCAGTCGGAGACCGCGCGGCGTGACACCCTCCTGGACGGCCTGTACTCGACGGTCGTCGAGGACGGCGTCACCGCCGCCCTTGTGCACACGAGCCTCGATGCCCTCGTGATGATTCCCCGCCTCGCCGAACGCGGCATCCGCGTGCCCGAGGACCTGGCGCTGATCGCATGCGACGACGACATGGCACAGCTCGCGAACGTGCCGCTGACAGCGATCGTCTCGCCCAAGCGAGCCCTGGGAGAGGCGGCGGTGGACATGCTGCTGAGCGGTCGGTCGACACGTCGGCGCATCGAGCTGCTCCCCGAGCTGACGGTACGGGAGTCCTGCGGAGGCTCGTGAACAGGCGGGCCGTACCCGCAACGGCCGGTACGCGAGCGGCCCGTGACCCGGATGTGCGGGGCACGGGCCGCTCACTCGGGCGCGCTGCGCGGGACCGTAAACCGCACAGTGCGCCCTGGTATGCCGGGCCTTGGGGCCTTGGAGACGTTGCCGCCCGACGGTGCGAGGCCGACGCGGCCGAGGCCGGCGCGGCGGGACGTTCGCGCCGCCGGGCGGAGTTCGAGGGGGGACTGCGGGACCGCGGCGGGGCGATGGGCCGGCCGGTGTCCCCTTCCTTCAGGTCTGGAAGAGGGCCGGGCGGCCCGTACCACCGCACTGGCTCGCTTGCCGCCGCGGTCCGCGTGCTGTCCGTACCTCCGGCCACCCCTCATCCGGGCCGGTGGTTCGGACGGCGTACGGGAGGAAGACCTCCCAGTCGGCTCCCGTACGCGGTCTGGTGTCAGTCCTCGCGCAGGGCGCGGACCGCCTCCTCGACGCGCTTGCCGTAGTCCGGGTCCGCGGCGTGGAAGTGGGCGAGGTTCTTCTCGATCACGTCGTCGCGGGAGACCTGGGACAGCCCGCCGGCGATGTTCGCCACGAGGCGCTGCTTCTCCTCCTCCGACATCAGCCGGTAGAGCTCACCGGCCTGGAAGAAGTCGTCGTCCTTGGTGTGGGCAGGCGCGGCGTGCGTGCCCGTCCAGCCGTGGACGGCCAGCGGGGCCGAAAGGGCCGCGCCGGTCTGGGCGGGGCCCGCGTACGAGTTGGGCTCGTAGTTCTTGTCGTGGCGCGAGCCGTTGCGCGTCGCCATGAGGCCGTCGCGGCCGTAGTTGTCCGCGCACCCCCCAGTAACAGCCTTGGGGGCGTTCACCGGCAGCTGGGTGTGGTTGACGCCGAGACGGTAGCGGTGGGCGTCCGCGTAGGCGAACAGCCGGCCCTGGAGCATCTTGTCCGGCGAAGGGCCGATGCCGGGAACGAAGTTGTTCGGCGAGAACGCGGCCTGCTCGACCTCGGCGAAGACGTTGTCCGGGTTGCGGTCGAGGACGAGCCGGCCCACGCGCTGGAGCGGGTAGTCCGCGTGCGGCCACACCTTCGTGAGATCGAAGGGGTTGAAGCGGTACTCCGCCGCCTCGGCCGCGGGCATGATCTGCACGTACAGCGTCCAGGACGGGTTCACCCCGCGCTCGATGGCCTGGAGCAGATCGGTCTGGTGGCTGTTGGCGTCCTTGCCGACGACCTCGGCCGCCTGCTCGGACGACAGGCAGCGGATGCCCTGGTTGGTCTTGAAGTGGTACTTGACGAAGAACGCCTCGCCCTCGGCGTTGGTCCACTGGTAGGTGTGGGAGCCGTAGCCGTTCATGTGGCGGTACGACGCGGGGATGCCGCGGTCTCCCATCAGCCAGGTGATCTGGTGGGTGGCCTCGGGGGCGTGGGCCCAGAAGTCCCAGACGTTGTCCGGCTCCTGCTTGCCCGTGAACGGGTCGCGCTTCTGGGAGTGGATGAAGTCGGGGAACTTGACCGGGTCCTTGATGAAGAACACCGGGGTGTTGTTGCCGACGAGGTCGTAGTTGCCCTCCTCGGTGTAGAACTTCAGCGCGAAGCCGCGCGGGTCACGGACCGCGTCCGCGCCGCCGAGCGAGTCGGCGACGGTCGAGAAGCGGATGAAGGTCTCGGTCCGCTTGCCGGTCCCGGCGAGGAACGCGGCCTTGGTGAAGCGGGTGACGTCGTCGGTCACCTCGAAGTAGCCGTAGGCGCCGGAGCCGCGGGCGTGCACGACACGCTCCGGGATGCGCTCACGGTTGAAGCGGGCGAGCTTCTCCAGCAGGTGCTGGTCCTGGAGGAGGAGCGGGCCACCGACGCCGGCGGTGGCGGAGTTCTGGTTGTCGGCGACCGGAGCGCCGGACTCGGTCGTAAGCACGCGCTGCGTCATGGGTGGCGGGGATGACCTTCCGTGCGGGGTTGCTGAGCGTGCCTGGAGCGTAGATTTGCCCCCGTGACAGCGTCAACAGTTTGTTGAAGTTCTGGATGTGAATCCGGGCCGCGGCTGCACTTGGGCGCGACAGGACAGGTGTCAGCGCAGCCACGGCCCGGATGCCGGGGGAGAGCCGTCGGGCCCTCGGGGAAAGCCGCTGGGGTGCGGCCCGGTTCAGGCGGCCGGCTGGCCCGAGAGGCGCTCGACGGCGCGCAGCAGGGCCGAGTGGTCGAGGCCGCCGTCGCCCTGCGCACGCAGGGAGGCGACCAGTTGGGCGACCACGGCGCCGACCGGCAGCGCGGCGCCGACGTTGCGGGCGGCGTCGGTGACGATGCCCATGTCCTTGTGGTGCAGGTCGATCCGGAAGCCGGGCTTGAAGTCCCGGTTCAGGAAGTTGTCCTTCTTGCGGGTCAGGACCGTGGAGCCGGCCAGGCCGCCGCCCAGCACGTCCAGGGCGGCCTGGAGGTTCACGCCGGACTTCTCCAGGAAGACGACGGCCTCGGCGCATGCCTGGATGTTGACCGCGACGATCAGCTGGTTGGCGGCCTTCACCGTCTGGCCGGAGCCGTGCGGACCGCACAGCACGATGGTCTTGCCCAGCGCCTCCAGGATCGGAAGGGCCTCGTCGAAGACCTCCTGCTCGCCGCCGACCATGATGGACAGGACCGCCTCGATGGCGCCCGCCTCGCCGCCGGAGACCGGGGCGTCCAGCACCCGGACGCCCTTGTCCGCGGCCGCCGCGGCGAGGTCGACGGAGGTCTGCGGGGTGATCGAGGACATGTCGATCAGCAGGGCGCCCTGCCGCGCGTTCTCCAGGATGCCCTCCGGGCCGTAGGCGATCGCCTCGACCTGCGGCGACGCCGGCACCATCGTGATGATGACGTCCGCGTCCGCGACGGCCTCGGCGATGGAGCCCGCCGCGGTGCCGCCGGCGGCGGCCAGCCGGTCCAGCTTGTCCTGCTCCAGGGTGTAGCCGGTGACGGAGTAGCCCGCCTTGATCAGGTTCTCGGACATGGGGGAGCCCATGATGCCGAGGCCGATCCACGCGATCGCGGGGCGGGAAGCGTGGGCGGAAGCTGCGAGGGTGGTCATGGTGAGGGTGCCTCTCGGAACTGGTGGTACGGGGGGAGGGGGTCAGCGGGCCGCGCGGGCCTCGGCGGGAAGCCAGCCGAAGGCGTCGGCGCTCGGGCGGTCGCCCGGCTTGTACTCCAGGCCGACCCAGCCGTCGTAACCGGCCTTCCGCAGCTCGTCGAGGAGCTGCTCCAGCGGGAGCGAGCCGGTGCCCGGCGCGCCGCGGCCCGGGTTGTCGGCGATCTGGACGTGGCCGGTCCGGTCGGCGTACGCCTCGATGATCCGGCTGACGTCCTCGCCGTTCATCGACAGGTGGTAGATGTCGAGCAGGAACTTCGCGTTCCCTAGCCCGGTCGCCGCGTTGACCTTGTCCACGACCTCGATCGCGGACGGGGCGCTCACCAGCGGGTAGCGCGGGGACTCCGGCTCGTTGAGGGTCTCGATCAGCAGGATCGCCCCGACCCGGTCGGCCGCGCGGGCCGCCGTGACCAGGTTCTCCAGGGCGAGTGCGTCCTGGACGGCCGGGTCGACGCCGTCCACGCGGTTGCCGTACAGCGCGTTGAGCGCCTTGCAGCCCACCGAGGCGGCGAAGTCCGCGGCCACGTCGATGTTGGCGCGGAAGCGGTCCGACTCCTCCCCGGGCACGGAGAGGGCGCCGCGGTCCGGTCCCGGCAGCTGTCCCGCGTAGAAGTTCAGGCCGACCAGCCGGGTGCCGGCCTGCTCCAGCGCCTGCTTCAGGGCTTCCAGCTCGCTCGGGTCGGGCGTGGGGGTGTCGATCCAGGGCCACCACAGCTCGACCGCGGTGAAGCCGGCCGCGGCGGCGGCCGCGGGGCGCTCCAGGAGCGGGAGTTCCGTGAAGAGGATCGACAGGTTCACATCGAAGCGCTGGTCCGTGCCGCGCTTGTTCGTGAGGAGAGGGGCCATGAGGGAATGCGCTCCTTCCGTATTGCGGAAGTTCGTTTCTGCTTAACGGAAGACTGCAAGCTGGGTGTCGCCCTTGTCAAGGGGGCATGTCCGATTCCGCGGCCCGGGCAGTAGGTTGACCCCGTGCGACTGAGAGTGGAGTTCACGACAGAGCCCTTCGACCTCGACGAGGCGCCGGCCCACGCCGTGGTCGCCCGCGAGGTCATCCAGGCGGCCGAGCTCGACGCGGTGGACGTCGGGCCCTTCGGCAACACGGCGGAGGGTGGGGCGGACGCGGTGCTCTCCGCGGTCGACTCGCTGCTGCGGCAGGCTCTGGGCGCCGGCGCCACTCGGGTGTCGTTGCAGGTCAACGTGATCGGCGAGAGTGAAGCCCGTGAGGAGGGTGCGCGGTGACCGGCCCCGTCGACCACCCGCTCGTCACCGCGGTGAAGCCGCTGGTGGATGCCATGGGCGCGCAGATCCTGCTGCCCGAGCAGGCCCGGCCCGACGATGTCGTGCTCACCTGGGAGGGCGAGGACGTGCTCGCCGTACGGCTCCCGCAGCTCTCCGACTCGCTCGACCACATCCTGGCGGCGATGGAGCGAGGCTACGGAATGCCGCTCTCCGAGCTCGACCGCAAGGTGAAGCAGTCGGTCGTACGGACCCTGGAGGCCCGCGGCGCCTTCTCCGTTCGGCACGGCGTGGAGACCGTCGCGAGCGCGCTCGGCGTCAGCCGTTTCACCGTCTACAACTACCTGAACAGGGAAAACGCCGCCAAGGGTGAATGAGCTGCCACTCTCCGTGCGAAGCCGCCGTCCGGATGTCGGGACGGCGGCTTCCGCGTCAACGAAGTTTCAACAAAGTGTTGACGAGGTGTCGGGGTTAGGCGTTAGCTATCCGCAGCCCGTCCAGCAACAAGGCCACGGAGGCTCCCGTGACTTCGAGTTCTTCGACACCGGGCCTCGCCCGGTTCAACGCCCTGGAGGAGCACGCGGCCGCCGCCGCCCTCCACGAGGCGTGTGCCAGCTCGGCATGGGGGAGCAAACTGCTCGCCCAGCGCCCGTACGCCACCGCGGAAGCCCTCTTCGCCGCCAGTGACGCCGCCATGGCCGAGCTGACCGCCGGCGATCTGGCCGAGGCGATGGCGGGCCACCCGCCGATCGGCCGGCCGAAGTCCGGGGACCCGACCTCCGCCCGCGAGCAGAGCGGCATGGCCGGTGCCACCGACGCGCTCAAGGCCGAGATGCTGGAGCTCAACCTGGCCTACCAGGAGAGGTTCGGGCACGTCTTCCTGATCTGCGCCACCGGCAGGACCGGCGAGCAGATGCGGGACGCCGTCCGCGAGCGCATCGGCAACACGCCCGAGCGGGAGCGCGAGATCGTCCGCACCGAACTGGGCAAGATCAACCGTATCCGGCTGAGCCGACTGCTCGAAGAGGAAACCGCATGAGCACCGACACCACCGCCTCCGTGTCCACCCACATCCTGGACACCAGCATCGGCCGCCCCGCCGGGGGCGTCGCCGTCTCCCTGTCGGCCCGCGGCGGGTCCGGCGCGCAGTGGGCGGTGCTCGGCGGATCCGCGACCGATGCGGACGGGCGCTGCAAGGACCTGCCGGCACTGCCGGAGGGAACGACCCACGTACGTCTCGACTTCGCGACCGAGGCGTACTTCACCGCAGACAAGCAAGCCGATGCGCAGCAGGACGCCCCCGCGAATCGGGACAGCGGTGCGGCCGGAGCGTTCTTCCCGGAGGTGGCGATCACATTCGCCGTCGTACCGGGGGAGCACTACCACGTACCGCTGCTGCTCAACCCGTTCGGCTACTCCGTTTACCGAGGGAGCTAGCAGAAGATGCCCACGATTCTGGGACAGAACCAGTACGGCAAGGCCGAGAACCGAGTCGTCAAGATCACGCGGGACGGCGCCACCCACCACATCAAGGACCTCAATGTGTCGGTGTCGCTGAGCGGCGACATGGAAGAGGTCCACTACTCGGGCTCCAACGCGAACGTCCTGCCGACGGACACCACCAAGAACACGGTGTACGCCTTCGCCAAGGAGTACGGCATCGAGTCCGCCGAGCAGTTCGGCATCCACCTCGCCCGTCACTTCGTGACCTCCCAGGAGCCGATCCACCAGGCGCGCATCCGTATCGAGGAGTACACCTGGGAGCGCATCGAGACCTCCGACGCCAACTCCCGCTTCATCGGCGCGGACGAGGTCAAGCACTCCTTCGTCCGCAAGGGCCAGGAGACCCGGGTCACCCAGATCACCTACGACGGTGAGCGGTGGGAGGTCATCTCCGGACTCAAGGACCTGATCGTGATGAACTCGACCAACTCCGAGTTCTGGGGCTACGTCAAGGACAGGTACACGACCCTCCAGGAGGCGTACGACCGCATCCTGGCCACCCAGGTCTCCGGCCGCTGGCGGTTCAACTGGACCGACGACGAGCAGCGGATGCCGAACTGGGAGAAGTCCTACGCGCAGGTCAGGAAGCACATGCTGCAGGCCTTCGCGGAGACCTACTCGCTCTCGCTCCAGCAGACGCTGTACCAGATGGGCTCGCGCATCATCAACAACCGGTCGGAGATCGACGAGGTCCGCTTCTCCCTCCCGAACAAGCACCACTTCCTCGTCGACCTGGAGCCCTTCGGGCTCAAGAACGACAACGAGGTCTACTTCGCGGCCGATCGGCCCTACGGCCTGATCGAGGCCACGATCCTGCGGGACGGCGTCGAACCGCGCATCCCGGTCGACATGACCAACCTCTGACACGGGACCGGCCCACGGCCCCGCCCCATCGCGCCCGCCCCGACCGGGGCGGGGCCGTACCGGACCGGAGGGAACGGTGGTTTTCTTGACACGTGTACGCAGCCGCCCGAAGCGCCTGTCGCGCGAGCACCTGTTCCTCCCCGCCCTCCCCACCACCTTCGGCACCCACAGCCGCCGCGGCACCCGCGGTCGCGCCGCTGTGGCACTCAAATCCTTCTAGGGCCCTGCCGTGCCCTCCCCCGGGACGTCGACATCCGCCTCCCGAGGGAATCCCCAGCCCCTGAACGACAAAGGACGCACCGCCATGGCAGCACCGGCAGCAGCCCCGCGCATCGTCATCGAGAACTGTGCGATCGCGACCGTGGACGCCACGGACACCGAGTACGCATCCGGTCATGTCGTCGTCGCCGGCAACCGGATCGAGTCCGTCGGCGCGGGCAAGGCCCCCGAGAACCTGGAGAACGTGGTCCGCCGCATCGACGGCACCGGCCACCTGGCCACCCCGGGCCTGGTCAACACGCACCACCACTTCTACCAGTGGATCACCCGCGGTCTCGCCACCGACCACAACCTCTTCGACTGGCTGGTCGCGCTCTACCCGACCTGGGCCCGCATCGACGAGACGATGGCGTACTCCGCCGCCCAGGGCTCGCTCGCCATGATGGCCCGCGGCGGCGTCACCACCGCGATGGACCACCACTACGTCTACCCGAAGGGCTCCGGCGACCTCTCCGGCGCGATCATCCGCGCCGCCGCCGAGATGGGTGTCCGCTTCACCCTCGCCCGCGGCTCCATGGACCGCAGCGAGAAGGACGGCGGACTGCCGCCGGACTTCGCCGTCGAGACCCTCGAAGGCGCCCTCGCCGCCACCGAGGAGACCATCGACAAGCACCACGACGCCTCCTTCGACGCGATGACCCAGATCGCCGTCGCCCCCTGCTCCCCCTTCTCCGTCTCCACCGACCTGCTGAAGCAGGGCGCCCAGCTCGCCCGCCGCAAGGGCGTACGGCTGCACACCCACGGCAGCGAGACCGTGGAGGAGGAGAAGTTCTGCCACGAGCTGTTCGGCATGGGCCCGACCGCCTACTTCGAGTCGACCGGATGGCTCGGCGAGGACGTGTGGATGGCCCACTGCGTCCACATGAACGACTCCGACATCGAGGCGTTCGCCCGGACGCGGACCGGCGTCGCCCACTGCCCGTCGTCCAACGCCCGCCTCGCCGCGGGCATCGCCCGCGTCCCCGACATGCTCGCCGCAGGCGTGCCGGTCGGCCTCGGCGTCGACGGCACCGCGTCCAACGAGTCGGGCGAGCTCCACACCGAGCTGCGCAACGCCCTGCTGATCAACCGGCTCAACCCGGCCCACCGCGAGGCCGCACTCAACGCCCGCCAGGCACTGCGCCTCGGCACCTACGGCGGTGCCCAAGTGCTGGGCCGCGCCGGGCAGATCGGTTCGCTGGAGCCCGGCAAGCTCGCCGACCTGGTGCTCTGGAAGCTGGACACCCTGGCCCACGCCTCCATCGCCGACCCGGTGACCGCCCTCGTCCTCGGCGCGGCGGCCCCGGTCACGCTCTCCCTCGTCAACGGCAAACCGGTCGTCGAGAACAGCCGGCTGCTCCACGCCGACGAGGACGCCATCGCCCGCTCGACGCGGGACGAGGCCCAGCGCCTCGCGCGGATCGCCGCGCAGGGCTGACCCCCCGGAACTCCGGTCGAGGGGGACGGCCCTCGGCCGGCGGCCGTGAACCCGAGCGGGGTCCACGGCAGCCGTCACCGGGGGGTGCGTACGCCACACGTACGCACCCCCCGGGGATGGTGACACGCATCCACTGGGCGCACATCACTCGCACCACCTCCCTGACACCCACGTCACCCCCGACGTGTTAACCGACCGGAGGAACTGCCGTGGCAGCCAAGCCGACGACCCACAACGACCTCGATGCCGCGCCCGAGAACGACCGTGACGAGGCCGACCCGAAACCTTCCGTCGACCGGGAGCATCCGGTCGACCCGATACACCCGGTCGACCCGAAGAACCCGGTCGGCTCGAAGAACCCGGTCGACCCGAAGAACCCGGTAGAGCCGAAGAACCCGGTCGGCTCGAAGCACCCCGTCGACGAGACGCTCCCACCCCTGCGGACGGTCACCAGCGGCCTCCAGCACGTGGCCGCCATGTACGCCGGCGTCGTCGCCCCGCCGATGATCGTGGGGCCCGCGGTCGGCCTCGGAGCCAGGGACACCGCGTTCCTGATGGGCGCCAGCCTCTTCACCGCGGGCATCGCCACCCTGCTCCAGACACTGGGCTTCTGGCGGGTCGGGGCACGCCTCCCCTTCGTCAACGGCGTCTCCTTCGCCGGAGTGACGCCCATGATCGCCATCGGCAAGGACCGGGGCTACGACGGCATCGCCGTCATCTTCGGAGCGATCATCGTCGCCAGCCTGCTGGGCTTCCTGGTCACCCCGTACTTCTGCAAACTCGTGCGGTTCTTCCCGCCCGTCGTCACCGGCACCGTCATCACGCTCATCGGCGTCTCGCTGCTCCCGGTGGCCTTCACCTGGTCACAGGGCGGCAACTCGGGGGCCGCCGACTACGGTTCGGCGAAGAACATCGGCATGGCCGCTCTCACCTTCGCCATCGTGCTGGCGCTGCGCAAACTGCTCCGCGGCTTCCTCCAGCAGATCGCCATCCTGCTCGGCCTCGTCGCCGGCACCCTCATCGCGATCCCGCTCGGCATGGCGAACTTCGACGCCGTCAAGGACGCGGACCTCATGGGCTTCCCCGCTCCGTTCCACTTCGGCGCCCCGCAGTTCGAGATCGCCGCGATCATCTCCATGTGCATCGTGATGCTCGTCTGCATGACCGAGTCCACGGCCGACATGCTCGCCCTCGGCAGGATCGTCGACCGGCCCGCCGACGAGCGGACCATCGAGGGCGGACTGCGCGCCGACACCCTCGGCAGCGCCGTCAGCCCGCTCTTCAACGGCTTCATGTGCAGCGCCTTCGCCCAGAACATCGGCCTCGTCGCCATGACCAAGGTGCGCAGCCGCTACGTCGTCGCGGCCGGCGGCGGCATCCTCATCCTGCTCGGCCTCTGCCCGGTCGCCGCCTCCGTCATCGCGCTCGTCCCGCTGCCGGTGCTCGGCGGCGCGGGCATCGTCCTCTTCGGCTCGGTCGCCGCGAGCGGCATCCAGACACTGGCCACCGCCGCACTGGAGAAGGGGGAGAACGCGCTGATCGTGGCGGCCGCCCTCGGGGTCGGACTGATCCCGATCGCGGCGCCGGAGTTCTACCACGCCTTTCCGAAGGAGCTTCTGGTGGTGCTCGACTCGGGCATCTCCACGGGATGTGTGGTGGCGATCGTGCTCAACCTCGCCTTCAACCACCTGGGGAGGAAGCGGAGCCCCGACGCCGTCACACCTCCGGCTCCGGCTCCGGCTCCCACCGCATGAGGTTGCCGAACAGCTCCGCCTGCTCGATCGCGTCGTCCAGCGCGTGATGGGTGTGCCGTCGCCGGGACAGCAGCTCACGCGGCATCGTTCCCTTGGCGACGGCCCTCAGCGGAAGGCGCGCCTTCGTCGCGTACAGCGTCTTCATGTCGAGGCAGCCCGAGTGCCCGAACGGGCTCTCACCGGTGAACCGGATCAGATACCAGTAGAGGAAGGTCCAGTCGTACGAGGCCGGATAGCCGCACATCACCGGCTGCGCGCCGGCCTCGGCCGCCTCGTCCCGTACCCACGCCGCGAACTCGGCCATCGCGGCGGCCGGTTCGCTGCCGTCGCGGACCAGATGCGCACGGTCGAGGCCGCTCACCGCGAGCGCCTCCGGCACGAACTCCTCGCTGATGGGGCGCAGCTCGCGGTAGAAGGTGCGGGCCGCGGGGTCCCCGGCCGGCACGAACCCCTGCGCGTCCTGCCGCCCCGCCACCGCCGCGCCGAGGCTGAGCATCGAGTACGGGCCCGGGATCGGCCCGTCGGCCTCGATGTCGACGGAGACGTAGAGGCTGGGTTTCACACGGTGTGGTGGACGCGAGGACATGCGTGCAGCCTGCCAGGCCGGCGCCATCCGGAGCACCGGCTTTTCGCGCGGCGACGCGGAGCGGGCGTCGCCGGGCGGCGCTGGGTGTCACCGGGCGTCACCCGGGCGGACCGCGGTCGGCTGCGGACCGCCCCGGAGGGCGGAAGACTCGCTGCGTCATGGGCACTCTCGGAGAACTGACGGCACGGCAGCGCGCGGCCATGGTCGCCACCGTGACCGCCGGCGCCCTGCTGTTCTCCAGCCTCACCGGCCTGATCGTCGCGCTTCCCGCGATCCAGCGCGACTTCGGCATCGACAGCTCCACACTGCACTGGGTGATCGTGGCCGCACTGCTGCCGCTGTGCTCCGTGGCCGTCGTGAGCGGCCGGCTGGGTGATGTCGCCGGGCGGCGGCGGGTGTTCCTGCTGGGCATGGTCTGCTACGGGGTGGGGTCGGCGCTGTGTGCGCTCGCCCCGGACGGGGTCTTCCTGGTGGCGGCCCGCGCCGTACAGGGCCTCGGCGTCGCGCTGGCCGTGCCGCTGGCCTTGGCGAACCTGACGGCCGCGCTCCCCGAGGAGCGGCGCGGCTGGGCGATCGGCGTGCAGACCGCGGCCACCACCTTCTTCGGCATCGTGGTGCCGTTCGCGGTCGCAGTGCTGGTGGAGTTCGCGAGCTGGCGGTGGGCCTTCGCGGCCAACGCCCTGGCTGCCGTGGGGGTCGTCGTCCTGGCAGTGCGCCATCTCGACGAGACCCGGGGACCGGCCGGGGCGTCGATGGACGTCAAGGGCGCCGTCCTCATCGGCTGCGGGCTCACGCTCGTCGTCTTCGCCTGCGAGCGGGCGACGGACTGGGGCTTCGCGGCGCCGCGGACCCTGCTTCCGATGGCCACGGGGCTCGCCCTGCTCACCGCTTTCGTACGGGTGGAGCTCAGGGCCCCGGATCCGCTGCTCGACCTGCGGCCACTGCGCAGCCCCGCCGCGTCAGGACCGATGGGCGCCCTCGCCCTGGTCCAGTGCGCCGCGCTCGTCCTCTCCGTACAACTGGCGCTGTATCTGCAGCACGTGCTCGACCTGGACGCGCTGCGTACGGGCCTGCTGCTCATGGTCACGTGCCTGGGCACCGTCGTGCTCTCGCCCTTCGTCGGGCGGCTGACCGACCGCGGTCACGGGGGCCGGCTGGTCCTCGGCGGACTGGCGCTGCTGGGCGCCTGCCTGATCTGGCTCACGTACGGCGTGGCGCACCGGCACGGCGCGCTGCTCGTCCCCGCCCTGCTGGCCGTCGGCTTCGCGCCGCCGCTCGTCTACACCCCGGCGACGACGCTCCTCCTGTCCGCCGTGCCCGGCACCGCGCGGGGAGTGGCGGCGAGCCTGTCGGTCCAGAGCCGGCAGATCGGCGGGACGCTGGGCCTTGCCCTGATGAACCTGCTCTTCACGACGGTCGAGTGGAGGGAGCGCAACGGACTGCTGGAGGAGTCGGACGCCCCCCTCACGGCGGAGGAGCAGAGCGCCCTCGACGACGCGCTGTCGCAGGAGCACGAGCGGGACGAGGTGCTCGCCCGGCTGCCCGAAACGTCACGGGGCCGGGTCGGCGACGCTGCGGACGACGCCTTCGTCACGGCGCTCTCGGTCGGCTTCCTGGTCCTGGGCGGCCTGCTCCTCCTCGCGGCGCTGACCGCGGCTGCGGTCCGGCTCAGCCGGTCCGGGGGCGGGGTCCGGGCTCGCGGCCACCGGCCGTTTCGGCGGCCTCCTCGCCCTTCCAGGCGAGCGGACCGCGCCAGCCGTAGCGGAGCGCCAGCAGCCGCAGGGCGAAGGCGGCCAGCATGGCCGCGCCGCTGCTGACCGGACCGAGCAGCCCGGACCGGAGCAGCACCGCCACGATGCCCGCCGCGAGGACGGACGGCAGCGCGTACATCTCGCGGTCGCGCCGCAGCAAGGAGGGGATCTCGCCCGCGAGGAGATCCCGCAGCACCCCGCCGCCCACGGCGGTCGCGACCCCGATCGCGGCCGCGTGGAACGGCTCGATGCCCCACACGGCGGCCTTCACCGTGCCCGAGACGGAGAACAGCGCGAGCCCCGCCGCGTCCACGACCTGCACCGCGCCGCCGATGCGCCTGACTGCCGGATGGAGGAAGTAGACGAGGGCGGCCGCGACGAGCGGAGTGATGAAGTAGCCCATGTCCCGGAAGGCCGCGGGTGGCACGTCCCCGATGACGAGGTCACGGAAGATCCCGCCCCCCAGCGCCGTGATCTCGGCGAGTGCGGCGATGCCGAACACGTCGAACCGCTTCCGGACGGCGACCAGCGCCCCGGTGACGGCGAAGATGAAGATGCCCGTGAGGTCCGCCACCATGTGCACCGGATAGTCGAGGATCTCGTACGTGGGCGACACTCCGGATGTCTTCCTGCCACGGTCCCCCGGGAAGCTCCCCCGTTGGGGCGACACCGGGTCCCGGGGGCGGGCCCGCTACGCCCCGCTCCCCGGGGACCAGTCCGGGCGGCGGCCGCTCAGGCCGATGACCCGGTCGAGCAGGGGCGCGCCGTCGGGGACGGGAACCACGGTGCCGAAGAGGCCCTCGCGGGCCGGGTCGTCCCCGGCGGGTGCCAGCAGGGCGTAGGAGGCCGCCAGGCTCGCCTCGTCCGGGCCGTGCTCGGAGCCGTACTCCCGGCCCGTGGCGCGGGCCAGGTCCCAGCCGTGGACGAGCAGTTCGTTCAGCGCGACCCGGCCCGCGACCGCGCCCGGCAGCCTGACGCCCCCGGCCCGGGTCCCGCCCTCCCAGGCGGACGGATCGCGCCACGCCGCCACCAGCTCGTCGAGGGTGCCGGGGAGCGCCGTACGCCAGTCGTCCGGCAGGACCGGGGTGAACGTGTCCGGGTCGGTGTCCGTCGTCGGACCCAGGTCCTTGCGCGCGGCGTCGCGGAAGGCCCTCGACAGCACGACGACATGGGCGAGGAGATCCCGTACGGCGTAGGCGGGGCAGGGCGTCGGATCCCCGAGGCGGGCGTCGTCGACCCCCTTCGCCAGCCGCGCCATCTCGGCGGCGACGGGCCCGAGGTCCAGGATGCCGGCGGATGTGTTCGTCAGGTTCATGGGGTTCGCCTCCATGAACGGTCAGACCGTCCCGGAGCCGGAAACTCATCGCCCGCGGCGGCGGCCGGACCGTTCGCCCGATCGGCGTACCCGCACGTGGCAGGGCGGGCGGGCCCCGGCGGACACCCATACGCTCCCGTGGTGACCCGTACCACCCGTACCCCTGCCCCGGACACCGGCCTCGACGCGTTCCTCGCGTGGGCCGCGGCGGAGCGGGGCGCCGCCCTGCCCGTACGCCCCGCCGACGCCGTCCTGACGCTGCTGGCCCTGCGCGGCGCGGACCGCAGGTCGGGCGTGCCCGAGCCGACGCCGGAGCTGCTGCGGCGCGTCCTGCTCGATGACCTGCCGGGGCTGCTGTGGGCGACACCGGAGGAGCGCGCCGCCATGCCGGCCCTCGTCACGGCGCTCGCGGACCACGTACGGGCCGCCCGCCGGCTCAACGCCAAGCGCCACGAACGGGTGCTCGCCGTCGTCCTGGAGTCCATGCCCGCGTTCGAGCGGGCGATGACCGACCCGCGGAACCTGACCTGGCCCCGCTGGTACGCATCGCTGCTGCGCGCGGACGGCACCGACGCGGACGATCCCGAGGCCGTACGGGGCTGGCTCGCCGCCCATGCCCGCCGACCGCACGCGGACCGCCCGCAGCTCCCGTCGCCGGTGCACCGCTCCGATCTCACGGCCCGCACCTTCGCCGCCCGCACACTGCTCATCGAGGCGCTGCTCGCCGATGACCCGGCCGCGGGCCCGGACCGGCTGGAGAGCCTCGCGACCGAGCTGACGGACCGCTGGACCGCCGTGGGCCTCGGCGAGGCGCTCACGGGCCCGCACGCCGATCTCGCCCCCGGCCCCGAGGACCTGCCGCACCTCGCCCTCGCGGACCGCATGCTCGACGAGCACCTCGACTACTTCGCCGACTCCGCCGTCCCGCTCCCGCCGCCGCCCGCGCTTCCCGCACCCGAGGAGATCCGCGCCCTGCTGCACGCGGCCCCGCTGCCCGTGGCCCTGGCCACCGGAACGGCCGGCGAGGACCTGCGCGAGCTCGCCGAACGCTGCGGGTTCCCGGGCCCGGCGACCGTCGTCTGGACGCAGGGCACCGCGCAGGAACTCACCGAACTCGGCGCCGACATCCTCGCCGGGCTCGTCGAGCGCATCCCGTCGGCCGCCGCCCCGGACGAGGAGTACGCCCTCGACGCGGCGCACATCCTCTACACCCTCTACGAGCGCGGCAGCACCCCGGAGTCGGTGGCGCGCAAGGCGTCCGACCTCGCCGGCTGGAAGGTGGCCCCCGAGTTCGAGGAGCTCCCCGTTCCCGTACCGGACTCGGCCCCCGCCGCCTACTCGACCCCCGCGGCGCCCGAGCTGGCCACGCTCCTCGCCCTTCCCGACCTGACCGACACCGACCGCACGGAACTCGACGGCCACGCCCACGCCCTCGCGGACCTCGTCGACCGGCTCGCCCAGACCGGCTGCGTCTTCCGCACCGGCGACGCCTACGGACTGACCCCGCTCGGCAGCGCCGTCATGCGCCACATCCTGGCCGGCGCCGGGATCGCCGCCCCCGACCACGAGACCGCGGCGGACTGGAACGCCGCCGAAACCGCCGCCGCCGTCCAGCACTGGCCCCCGGCCATCGCCGCCGCGACCCTGACCGCCTGGACCACGGCCCGCGGCGGCACCGACGAGGCCTGGAGCGAGCTGCTGAACGCCGTGTCCGCCGCCAAGTCCGCGGACTTCCCGCACACCGCGACCCCGGCGCTCTTCGCCCGCCTCTCCCTCGCCGCCGTCCCCGCGGCCGCCCTGCGCGCCGCCCTCACCGACCCGGTCATCGGTGCGTACGCCCATCGCCTCCTGCACGACCGGGGCGAGCCCGCCGGCGAGGAGCTCGTCCTCCTCACCGCCCGCGCCACCCGCCTCCTGGAGGACCTGGACGCGCACTGGACGGAGGACATGCGCGCCTTCGTCACCGCCGCGGCCGAGAACCGCGACCCCGACCCCGTGCCGACGGCCCTCATCGACGCCTTCGACACCGCCGCGGCCGGCTGGCCGGGCGGCCCCGCGGCCCTCCTGGAGGCCCTGGCCGAGGCCCATCCGCCGACCTCCCTGCGCGTTTTGCAGGACCTGCACGACCGCCACCCGGACAACGGGGTGGCGAACGCGGCTGCTCATGCGGTGAAGTGGGCCAGGACGACGAAGGCGGCGAACACGCCGAAGACGGCGAGGACGACGAAGACGGCGAGGGCGGCACGTGCGGGCAGAAGGTGACGGATCCGGGTCCGGGGAGGACCGGGTAGCGACGGGACACCGTGTGCAGATCGAGTACTGCACCCAGTGCCGCTGGCTGCCCCGCGCCGCCTGGCTCGCCCAGGAACTCCTCGGCACCTTCGACCGGTCCGAGCTCACCGAGGTCGGGCTGAAGCCGGGCATCGGCGGCGTCTTCGTCGTACGGGTCGACGGCGACGTCGTCTGGGACCGCCGGGAGCAGGGCTTTCCGGAGCCGACCGCGGTGAAACGGACCGTCAGGGACCGGGTGGCGCCCGGGAAGAGCCTGGGGCACGCCGACCGATAGGTGCTCCGCGCGGCGTCCCCGCGAAGTCCGTACGGTCACGGCCTCTTGCAGGCGTGGCCCGGCTGTGCCATACAGGTCTGGACCATTGCTCCGGCGGACGGAGGCACTCCGGTGCAACGCCCCCTGCTCTTGCCCGTGTTGCTGTGCACCACCGCACTCCTGCTCACCGCCTGCGGTGGCGATGCCGCGGCCAAGGACACCCACAGCCCTTCCGCTCCGCGCGGCGTCACCGCGCAGGCGAGCAGCGCCACCTCCGTGCACGTCATGTGGGAGCCGGCCACGGACGACACGGGCGTCAGCGCCTACGAGGTCTTCCGCGCCGGCACGAAGGTGAAGTCGGTCCCCGCCCCCAAGCACATGATCGACGTCGACGGCCTCGCGCCCTCGTCCCCGTACACCTTCACCGTCCGCGCCCTCGACGCCGCCGGCAACGCCTCGCCGCACAGCGCCTCGATCCCCGTGACGACGCTCGTCCCGACCGTCGAGGACCGCCGCCCGCCGAGCACGCCCGGTGCCCCGAAGGGCAGCGTCGAGGGGACCCGGGCGGTCACCCTCACCTGGGGACGCTCGACCGACGACGAGGCCGTCACCTCGTACGACATCTACCAGGCCGACTCCCGCATCCACACCGCGCCGGGCACCACGACCACCGCCCGCATCACCGGCCTGCGCCCCGGCACCGTCTACACCTTCACGGTCCGCGCCCGCGACGCCGCGGACAACTCCTCACCCGACAGCGCCCCGCTCGACCTCACCACCGCCCCCGCCGAGGGAGCGGGTCCGAGCACGGCCCCGACGTCCCTGACCGCCACCGCCCGCGCCGACGGCGCCGCCCACACGATCGACCTGGCCTGGACCCCGCCGAAGACGGGCGCCCCGGTCAAGGAGCACCAGCTCTATCTCAACGGCGCGTTCGCCACGACGATCGTCTGGGGCACCGAACCCCCGCCCGGCCGGGCGACCTACAGCTTCACCGTCACCGACAAGCCCGGCACCCGCTACTCGGTCAAACTCCGCGCGAAGCTCCCGGACGGGAACTGGGGGGACTTCTCGGCCCAGCGCACGGTCGTCATCGGCTAGGGCGGCGGACACACCGCCGCCCCCGGTGCTGTGCGGTACCGGGGGCGGCGGCGGGATGCGGAGCGAACGGGACGTCAGCCGGTCAGCTGCTCGTACGCCGGCAGCGTCAGGAAGTCCGCGTAGTCGGCGTCCAGGGCGACGTGCAGCAGCAGGTCGTGGGCCTGCTGCCACTTGCCGGCCGCGAAGGCGTCCTCGCCGATCTCCTCACGGATCGCGGTGAGTTCCTCCGCCGCGACCTCGCGGGCCAGTTCGGGCGTCGCGGTCCTGCCGTTCTCGAAGACGACGCCCGCGTTGATCCACTGCCAGATCTGGGAGCGGGAGATCTCGGCGGTGGCGGCGTCCTCCATCAGGTTGAAGATGGCGACGGCTCCGAGACCGCGGAGCCACGCCTCGATGTAGCGGATGCCGACCTGGACCGCGTTGCGCAGGCCCTCGTAGGTGGGGTGGGCGTCCAGGGAGGCGATGTCGATGAGGTCGGCGGCCGTGACGTGGACGTCCTCACGGAGGCGGTCCTTCTGGTTGGGCCTGTCGCCGAGGACCGCGTCGAAGGAGGCCAAGGCGATCGGGACCAGGTCAGGGTGGGCGACCCAGGAGCCGTCGAAGCCGTCGGCCGCCTCGCGGTCCTTGTCGGCCTTGACCTTCTCGAAGGCCACCCGGTTGACCTCGGGGTCCTTGCGGGAGGGGATGAACGCCGCCATGCCGCCGATCGCGTGGGCCCCGCGCTTGTGGCAGGTGCGGACGAGGAGTTCGGTGTAAGCGCGCATGAACGGGGCCGTCATCGTCACCGCGTTGCGGTCCGGGAGGACGAACTTGGCGCCGCCGTCACGGAAGTTCTTGACGATGGAGAAGAGGTAGTCCCAGCGTCCGGCGTTGAGTCCGGAGGCGTGGTCGCGCAGCTCGTAGAGGATCTCCTCCATCTCGTACGCGGCCGTGATCGTCTCGATCAGCACGGTGGCGCGGACGGTGCCCTGCGGAACGCCCACGTAGTCCTGGGCGAAGACGAAGATGTCGTTCCAGAGGCGGGCCTCCAGGTGCGACTCCGTCTTCGGCAGATAGAAGTACGGTCCCTTGCCGAGCTCGATGAGCCGCTTGGCGTTGTGGAAGAAGTACAGCCCGAAGTCGACCAGGGCGCCCGGCACCGGACGGCCGTCGAAGCGCAGGTGGCGCTCCTCCAGGTGCCAGCCGCGGGGGCGCATGACGACCGTGGCGAGCTCCTCCGCCGGGCGCAGGGCGTACGACTTGCCGGAGCGGGGGTCGGTGAAGTCGATGCGGCGCTCATAGGCGTCGACCATGTTGAGCTGGCCGAGGACCACGTTCTCCCAGGTGGGGGCGGAGGCGTCCTCGAAGTCCGCGAGCCAGACCCGCGCGCCCGAGTTGAGGGCGTTGATGGTCATCTTGCGGTCGGTCGGGCCGGTGATCTCGACGCGCCGGTCGTCGAGCGCGGCCGGTGCCGGGGCGACCTTCCAGGACTCGTCCTCGCGGATCCGCGCGGTGTCCGGGAGGAAGTCGAGGGCGCTGGTGCGGGCGATCTCGGCGCGGCGCTCCGCCCGGCGGGCGAGGAGCTCGTCGCGCCGGGGCGTGAACCGCCGGTGCAGCTCGGCGACGAAGGCGAGTGCCGCGTCGGTCAGCACCTCCTCCTGCCGGGGCAGTGGCTGGGCTTCGACGATGGCCAGCGGCGACGGCGCTGGTGCGGACATGAGCTGTCACTTCCTTCAGTGAACTCGGCCGGCTTCACGGGCGGTGCCGGGCGACCGCCGGCACCTCGGCCGGCACGCAGTGCCAGGGCTGCGGGCGCGGCCGTCGGCGCCGTTCTGTCGTACAGGCGCTTCTGATCTGTGGATAGTAGTTATCGCATGGTGGAAGTTCAATGGTTTGTTGATGTCGAGATTCTCCGGGTCGACATACCGTGGCGCTCGGTGCCACGCCACTCACTCAAGGTGCGCCAGATCCCCGGGGGTGTCGATGTCGTACGCCTCCGCCACGTCTCCGCACTCGACCAGCGTGATCTCCTTCTCGTGTTCCCTGAGGTAGTCCCGGGCGCCCCGGTCGCCCGAAGCGCGCTCCGCGACGGTCGCCCACCGGCTCGCCCCGAACAGCACCGGATGGCCCCGGCGCCCGTCGTACGCAGCCGCCACCAGCGCCGACGCCGACTCGCAGGCGGCCACCACCCGGGCCACCGCGGCCGCGCCGATCCCCGGCTGGTCCACCAGGGAGACGAGGACCGCGTCCGGGCGCTCGCCCTCGCCCGCGGCCGTCAGGGACGCCAGGCCGGTACGGAGCGAGGAGCCCATGCCCTCCTCCCAGTCCGCGTTCACCGAGACGACGCAGCCCGCGAGATCGGCCTTCCCCAGCACCCGCTGCGCTTCCGCGCCCAGGACCACGTGCACCGAACGGCAGCCGCCGGCCCGCAGCACCCGTACCGCGTTCTCGACCAGAGGGCGGCCGCGGTACTCCAGCAGCGCCTTCGGGCGGCCGCCCAGTCGCCGCCCGCCGCCCGCCGCCAGAACCAGCCCCGCAACCTGCGGTCTGTCCGAAGTGTGAGCCATGCCCCCTGCATACCTCATCGCGTGGCGCTGTGCCTCGACACCCGCCCCGGTGGCGCCGCCGATCTCCTCGGCGCCCGGAAGCGGACACGTCGAGCTGAATTTCGTACCGCGGAGTGGCGCCCTCCGCACGGAATGGCGTTAACTTGCCCGCGACCCCAGGCGTTTGACCACCGTTCGGAGGGTCGGACACCGGGCAGCACAACGACGTGCAAGGGGGAGCTTTGTTGCGGAGCGTGGGGCAGACGCGGGTGACAGGGAGCGGCGAGGACCCGAGGGTGGCGGCGCTGCGCTCCGCCGTCTCCCGGCTCCGCCGCGAACTGGCCGGGCATCCGGCCGAGTTCGCCGACCGGGGCATCGCGGAGGACGAGCTGGCGGCGATGGACGCGATGGCGGTCGGCGGTGTGCCGGAGATCCGGCGCCTGCGCCGCTCGCTCCTGCTGATCGCCGGTTCGATCGGCTCGGTGAGCGCACTCGCGCCCGGGCTGACGAGCGTGCGGAACGCCGTGGAGCTCTTCGGCGAGCCGAACACCGGACCGGCCCTGGACCACCGCACCGAACCGCACAGCTGATCACTACGCTGGGCGGTGATGACCACGAACCACGGCGCGCGGCGGGGGCCGACACTCCGCGAGCTCACCGTCCAGGCGCTCTCCTCCGTCGAGCGCGGCTACGACCTGCTCGCGCCGAAGTTCGACGCGACCCCGTTCCGCACGCCGGAGCGGATCCTCGACGAGACGGTCAGCGCCCTGCGTCCGCTCGGGCCGTTCCGCGCTGGGCTGGACATCTGCTGCGGTACGGGCGCGGGCGTCCGCGTCCTGGACCAGGTCTGCCGGGAGCGCGTCGTCGGCGTGGACTTCAGCGCGGGGATGCTCGACGTGGCCCGGGAGGCGGTCGGCGCCGCCGAGTCGAAGGTGCAGTGGGTACGGGCCGATGTGCGGGCCCTGCCGTTCGCGCCCGCCTTCGATCTTGCCGTGAGCTTCGGCGCGTTCGGGCACTTCCTGCCGAAGGAGCGGCCCGGGCTGTTCGCGCAGGTCCACTCGGTGCTGCGGCCGGGCGGTGTCTTCGCCTTCCCGATCGGGGCCCCGCCGCGGCCCGGCTCGTGGCCGTACTGGGCGATGCTCGGCTTCGACGCGGCGATGCGGGTGCGGAACGCGGTGTGGTGGCCGCGGTTCGTCATGTACTACCGCACGTTTCCGCTCGCGGAGGTGTGGCGCGAGCTGGAGCGGGCGGGGTTCGAGGTCGAACTCCGCGCCATGTCCGGGCTGGGCCGCCGACCGGACGGCACGCCTCGCGCGGCGCTGGTGGTGGCCAGGTCGGATCCGGAGGGCTGATGCGGCCGCCGGGTCAGTGGCGTGGTCGCACGCGGTCGCACGTGGCCGCCGGATCAGCTCTGCGGGGCTGACGTGGTCGCCAGGGCCTCGGAGAGTTCCTTCGCGACGGTCTGGAGGATCGGCACGATCTTCTCCGTCGCCGCTTCCGTCACGCGGCCCGCCGGGCCCGAGATCGAGATCGCCGCGGCCGTGGGGGAGTCGGGCACCGAGACCGCGAGGCAGCGGACCCCGATCTCCTGCTCGTTGTCGTCCACCGCGTAACCCGCGCGGCGCACCTGCTCCAGGGCGGCCAGGAAGCCCTCCGGCGTGGTGATCGTCTTCTCCGTCGCGGCCGGCATGCCGGTGCGGGCGAGCAGGGCCCGCACCTCCTCCGGCGGGGTGTTCGCGAGGAGCGCCTTGCCGACGCCCGTCGAGTGCGGCAGGACACGCCGCCCGACCTCCGTGAACATGCGCATCGAGTGCTTCGACGGCACCTGCGCCACGTACACGATCTCGTCGCCGTCGAGCAGCGCCATGTTCGCCGTCTCGCCGGTCTCCTCGACCAGCCGGGCCAGATAGGGGCGGGCCCAGGTGCCGAGCAGCCGGGACGCGGACTCGCCGAGGCGGATCAGGCGGGGGCCCAGTGCGTACCGCCGGTTCGGCTGCTGACGCACGTAACCGCAGGCCACGAGCGTGCGCATCAGACGGTGGATGGTGGGCAGAGGCAGCCCGCTGCTCGCCGAGAGCTCGCTCAGCCCGACCTCGCCCCCGGCGTCGGCCATCCGCTCCAGCAGATCGAAGGCGCGCTCAAGGGACTGGACGCCACCGCTGGTCGCGGCGGGCTTGGCGGCGGCGTCGGTGTTCACCGGGGCGCTGCTGGCGTTGGACGTCGGCACGTCAACGGTCCTTTCAGGCGGGCGGGCAAGTTGCCAGCCTACCGGGCGGCTGTGCGCGGCACATCGGCATCGACGAGGCGTCCTTGCCGGTCAGGACATGTTTGTCCGGGTGCGGACCGCGCCTTCCCATGATCTCTTGACGCTGCTTCTGTGTATAGCTACGTTCTGTCCAGTGGAATTTACTTTCCACTTTGTGGATACATCCAACCGGGATCCGCCCCGGTATCCGCGACCCTCGGGTTGCTCTTGACGGGTCGCGACGCGAGGTGAAGACTTCTTCAACAGTTCGTTGAATTCCGCTGTGCGGAAGGGAAGTGAGGGCACGGGTGTCCGAACCGGACGTGAAGTTGGTACTGCGCTCGACACGCGTCATCACCCCCGAGGGGACACGGCCCGCGACCGTCGCCGTCGCCGGGGGGAGGATCGCGGCAGTGCTGCCGCACGACGCCGAGGTGCCCGCCGGCGCCCGGGTCGAGGACGTCGGGGACGACGTCGTACTCCCCGGACTCGTCGACACCCACGTCCATGTGAACGACCCCGGCCGTACCGCCTGGGAGGGCTTCTGGACCGCCACCCGCGCCGCCGCGGCCGGCGGGATCACCACGCTCCTTGACATGCCCCTCAACTCCCTCCCGCCGACGACCACCGTCGACCACCTGCGGGTCAAGCAGGACGTGGCCCGCCCCAAGGCACACGTGGACACCGGCTTCTGGGGCGGCGCGATCCCCGGCAACATCAAGGAGCTGCGTCCGCTCCACGACGCCGGTGTCTTCGGCTTCAAGTGCTTCCTGTCGCCGTCGGGTGTCGAGGAGTTCCCCGAGCTCGACCAGGAGCAGCTCGCCCGCTCGCTGGCGGAGATCGCGGGCTTCGGCGGACTGCTGATCGTCCACGCCGAGGACCCCCACGAGCTGGCCGCCGCACCGCAGCGGCCGGGCCCCCGGTACGCCGACTTCCTCGCCTCGCGCCCGCGCGACGCCGAGAACACGGCGATCGGGAACCTGATCGCCCAGGCCAGGCGGCTCGACGCGCGCGTCCACGTCCTCCACCTGTCGTCCGGCGACGCGCTGCCGCTGATCGCCGCCGCGAAGGCGGAGGGCGTACGCATCACGGTCGAGTCCTGCCCGCACTTCCTCACCCTCACCGCCGAGGAAGTCCCCGACGGGGCGACCGAGTTCAAGTGCTGCCCGCCGATCCGCGAGGCCGCGAACCAGGACGCCCTGTGGCAGGGCCTGGCCGACGGGACGATCGACTGCATCGTCTCCGACCACTCACCGTGCACCACCGACCTCAAGACCCCCGACTTCGCCTCCGCCTGGGGCGGCATCTCCTCCCTCCAGCTCGGCCTCCCGGCCATCTGGACCGAGGCCCGCCGGCGCGGCCGCACCCTGGAGGACGTCGCCCGCTGGATGGCGTCCGCGCCGGCGGAGCTCGCGGGGCTCAGCGGGAAGGGGGCGATCGAGGCCGGCCGGGACGCCGACTTCGTCGTACTCGCCCCCGACGAGACCTTCACCGTGGACCCGGCCGGACTCCACCACCGCAACCAGGTCACCGCCTACGCCGGCAGGACGCTGCACGGCGTCGTGAGGTCGACATGGCTGCGCGGCACGCGGATCGTGGAGAACGGCACCCTCGCCGAGCCGATCGGCCGGCTGCTCGAAAGGAACGACTGACACCGTGGCGATACCGTCCTTCACCGGAGACGCGAGCCCGTACGGCGGCGGCGACCCGTACGCCGACTACCGCACCGCCGACTTCCCGTTCACACACCACGCCGACCTCGCCGATCGGCGCCTCGGCGCGGGCGTCATCGCCGCCAACGACGAGTTCTTCGCCGAGCGCGAGAACCTGCTGAAGCCCGAGGCGGCCGAGTTCGACCCCGAACACTTCGGCCACAAGGGCAAGATCATGGACGGCTGGGAGACCCGGCGCCGCCGCGGCGTCTCCACCGGGCAGCCGCACCCGACCGAGGACGACCACGACTGGGCGCTGGTCCGGCTGGGCGCGCCCGGCGTCGTACGCGGCATCGTCGTCGACACCGCCCACTTCCGCGGCAACTACCCGCAGGCCGTCTCGATCGAGGCCACCGCGGTGCCCGGCTCCCCGTCGCCGGAGGACCTGCTCGGCGCCGACGTGAAGTGGACGACGCTCGTGCCGCGCACCGCGATCGGCGGCCACGCGGCCAACGGCTTCACCGTCGACGTCGAACAGCGCTTCACGCACCTGCGCGTCAACCAGCACCCCGACGGCGGCATCGCCCGCCTGCGGGTCCACGGAGAGGTCGTCCCCGACCCGCAGTGGCTGGGCGTCCTCGGGACGTTCGACCTCGTCGCGCTGGAGAACGGCGGCCAGGTCGAGGACGCGTCCGACCGCTTCTACTCCCCGGCCACCAACACGATCCAGCCGGGCCGGTCGCGGAAGATGGACGACGGGTGGGAGACGCGCCGCCGCCGCGACAAGGGCAACGACTGGATCCGCTACCGGCTGGTGGAGCAGTCCGAGATCCGCGCCGTCGAGATCGACACGGCGTATCTGAAGGGCAACTCGGCCGGGTGGGCGGCGCTGTCCGTGCGGGACGGAGAGTCCGGCGAGTCCGGCGAGTGGACCGAGGTCCTGCCGCGGACCCGGCTCCAGCCCGACACGAACCACCGCTTCGTGCTGGACGCGCCGGTGATCGGCACGCACGTCCGCATCGACATCTACCCCGACGGCGGGATCTCGCGCCTGCGGCTCTTCGGCTCGCTGACGGACCGGGGCGCGACGCGGCTGGCGGCGCGCCACCAGGAACTGGGCGGCTGACGCCACCTGGGTCCCGGGGGCTCTGCCCCCGGACCCCCGCGCCTCAAACTCCCCCTACGTCCTGCGGCGTGGGGGGACCCCCAGCGAGGCTGGAAATGCGGGGCGCAGCCCGCATTTCCAGCCCGTCCGGCGATTGAGGACACGGCCGAAGGCCGTACGGGGTCTGGGGGCTTGCCCCCCCCCACGCGGCGGAGCCGCAATTCGATGCTGCGGGAAGGGGCGGGGTGGGGAAAAGGCCCCAGACCCCCGAACTACGCCGCGTGGCCGCCGTCCACCGACAGCTCCGCGCCCGTGACGTACGAGCCCCCGTCCCCCGCCAGATACGCCACCATCGACGCCACCTCGTCCACCACCCCGAACCGCCCCAGCGCGGTCAGCGCGCTCTGGGCCTGCGCGTACGGGCCGTCCGCCGGGTTCATGGCGGTGTCCACCGGGCCGGGGTGGACGATGTTCGCGGTGATCCCGCGTGCGCCGAGTTCGCGGGCGAGCGCCTTCGTCAGGCCGATCAGCGCCGACTTGCTCATCGCGTAGAGCGTTCCACCCGGACCCGGCACACGCTGCGTCATACACGTACCGATCGTGATGATCCTGCCGCCGCGCTCCATACGGGCGGCCGCCGCCTGGGAGGCGAGGAAGACGCCGCGCACATTGGTGGCGAGCACGCGGTCGACGTCCGCGGGCGTCAGACTCTCCAGCGGGCCGAGCAGGCCCACGCCGACGTTGTTGACCAGCACGTCGAGCCGGCTGAGCGCGGCGACCGCGCGCCCGACGGCCTCCGCCGCCTCGGCGGCGTCCGAGGAGTCGGCCCGCAGGGCGACTCCGCGCCGCCCGGCCGCCTCGATCCTCCGCACGACCTCGTCCGCGGCCTCCTTCTCCCGTACGTAGGTGATGGCCACATCCGCCCCCTCCCGGGCCAGCCGCACCGCCGTCGCCGCGCCGATCCCGCGGCTGCCTCCGGTCACCAGGGCCGCCTTGCCGTCCGTCATCGAAGCCTCCAGATCCATAAGGGGTTCCGCCGTCCATCACAGCGGGCCGCGCGGCCCGGCACCGGCGGGGATCGGACGCCACGATGAGTTCCGGGCGGCAGTGGAGTCAGAGAGGGCAACAGGACCGTGGGAAGCACGGACGGCAGGACGGCAAGGAAGGCAATCGCCATGGCCAAGCTCAGCCTCACCCAGTTCGTGACGCTGGACGGCGTCTACCAGGCCCCCGGTGGGCCGAAGGAGGACACCCGCGGTGGCTTCACCCACGGCGGATGGAGTTTCCCCTACGCCGACGACGACTTCGGCGCCTTCATCACCGGGGTCTTCGACCGCGTCGGGGCGTTCCTCCTCGGCCGTCGCACGTACGACATCTTCGCCGGCGCCTGGCCGAGGGTGACCGACGAGAGCGACCCGGTCGCCTCCCGCCTCAACTCCCTGCCCAAGTACGTGGTTTCCACCACCCTGGACAAGGCGGAGTGGCACAACTCCACGATCGTCTCCGGCGATGTCGCGGCGGAGGTGGCCCGGCTGAAGCGGGAGCTTCCCGACGGCGAACTCCAGATCCACGGCAGCGGCGCCCTCGCGCGTTCCCTCATGGCCCACGACCTGATCGACGAGATGCATCTGCTGGTCTATCCCGTGGTGCTCGGCTCGGGGCTGCGGCTGTTCGCGGACGGCGTCCCGCCCACGCGCTTCGACACGTACCGGACCGCGGGCCGCCCCGAGTACGGCGCGTTCGAGCTCGCCGAGTGATCGCCGAGTGATCGCCGGGTGATGGCCGAGTGATCGTCGAGTGATCGTCGGGGGCAACGGGCCGTGCGCCGGGGCCTGTTGCTAGGTTCGTACGCCATGCCGCATCTGCATCTGCTGTACGACCGGGACTTCCGCGAACAGGGCCTGCGCACCAGGCACTGGGGGATTCTGCTGCTCATCGTGGCCGGACTCCTGTGGGCCTGGTTCGCCGCCCTGCTGTTCACCCCTTACCAACTCGACGACGGCTGGTCCGACGAGCCCACCGAGTGCGAGTCGCGCTTCTTCACCGACCGCGCGGAGGCGAACGAGACGGCAGCGGAGGGCGGCCAGTGCGCCGCGGAGCGCGACTGGCCGAAGCTGCTGGCGGTGCTCGGCGGCTCCGTGCCCTTCGCCGTCGGCGGCGCGGTGCTCTACGCGGTCGGTACCGTCACCTGTCGGATCAGCTTCCACGGCGCCGAGATGGCCCGCCTGAGGGAGGACGACTGAGGGAGGACGACTGAGGGAGGACGACTGAGGGAGGCCGCAGGAGGGCCGGTGCTGAGGGAGGTCGAAGGAGGGGCGACGCCTCTCGCGCGACCCCGGGCGCCGAGGACGCGACCTAAGCCTTCCCGTACCGGTCGCCCAGGCCGAGCACCGCGAGTCCGAGCACCGAGACGACGATGTGGGCATAGAGCTCCCTGCCGTCCAGGAAGCCGATCGGCTCGATGATCCACCGGGTGAAGCCCATGAAGGGGAACCAGCCGTCGGTGAGCTCGCGCAGCACCCCGCAGACGCCGACCACGAGGAGCGCCGCTCCGATGAACTCCAGCAACTTCTTCATGCCGTGATCATCGTGCGCGGCGGCCGGGCGGCGCGTCGGCCGTCGGCATGCGCTGCCCGGTCCGAAAGTCTGAGACCGTGCGACTTTGGTAGCGGCCTGCCGGTGAGGGCGGTACCGGCGCCCCCGCCTGCGTAGATTTGTCGATATGACGCGCACGGAGTACCTCTGGCTGCTGCCCTCGGCCATGGCCGATCCCCTGGACCAGGAGCTGCCGGGTGACCGGGGCCGGATGCGGCCCCGCAGAACCGTGCGCGACTGGGCCGTGGACACCGTCGCGTTCCTGTTCGCCGCCGGCATCGGGCTGCTCGCGGCCCAGGCCGCCGAGCAGGCCGGCAACCCCGAGGCCGTCCTCCTCGCCGACCAGCTGATCGGTGCGGCGGCCTGCTGCTCGGTGTGGCTGCGGCGACGCTGGCCCGTCGCCCTGGCCGCCGTCCTCGCCGTGGTCTCGATGCTGGTCCCGATCGCGGGCGGGGCGCTGCTGGTCAGCCTGTTCAGCCTGGCCGTCCACCGGCCGTTCCGCCCTGTCGCCGCCATGGGCGCGCTGGCGCTGGTCTGCGGTGTCGCCTCGCCCTTTCTGCGCCCCGAGCCGGACCTCACCCCGCTCGCGTCGGCCGTCGCCGGGGTCGTCCTGGTGCTGCTCGCGACCGGCTGGGGCATGCTCGTACGCTCCCGCCGCCAGCTCGTCGTCGCCCTGCGGGAGCGGGCCCACCGCGCCGAGACCGAGGCCGGACTGAGGGCCCAGCAGGCGCAGCGGCTCGCCCGCGAGGCCATCGCCCGCGAGATGCACGACGTGCTCGCCCACCGGCTGACCCTGCTCTCGGTCCACGCGGGGGCGCTCGAGTTCCGCCCCGACGCGCCGCCGGCCGAGGTCGCCCGCGCCGCCGGGGTGATCCGCGACAGCGCGCACGACGCACTCCAGGACCTGCGCGAGATCATCGGCGTCCTGCGCGCGCCCGGTGAGGAACGGGACGAGGGTGAGCGGCCGCAGCCCACCCTGGCGACGCTCGGGGCGCTCGTGGACGAGTCCCGGCAGGCCGGAATACGGATCACGCTCGACAGCGCCGTCCCCGACCCCGCCACCGTGCCGGCCGCCACCGGCCGCACCGTCTACCGCATCGTGCAGGAGGCCCTCACCAATGCCCGCAAGCACGCCCCGGGTGCCGAGGTCACCGTGACGGTGGGTGGCGGCCCCGGCTCCGGGCTCACCGTCGAGGTGCGCAACCCCGCACCGGCCGGTCCGGTGACCGACGTGCCCGGCTCCGGCCAGGGCCTGATCGGGCTCACCGAACGCGCCACGCTCGCGGGCGGCAGCCTGGAGCACGGGAGGACGGCCGGCGGAGGGTTCATGGTCCGGTCCTGGCTACCGTGGCCCTCATGACCGCCCCCACCGCCATCCGGCTGCTCATCGTCGACGACGACCCCCTCGTCCGCGCGGGACTCACCTTCATGCTCGGCGGCGCCGACGACATCGAGATCGTGGGGGAGGCCGCCGACGGCGCCGAGGCCGTCGAGCTCACCGGCCGGCTGCGGCCCGATGTGGTCCTGATGGACATCCGGATGCCCACGATGGACGGGCTCACCGCCACCGAGCGGCTCCGGGCCCGCGACGCCGACGCCCCCGAGGTCGTCGTCCTCACCACCTTCCACGCCGACGAGCAGGTGCTGCGGGCGCTGCGGGCCGGGGCCGCCGGCTTCGTCCTGAAGGACACCCCGCCCGCCGAGATCGTCGCCGCCGTGCGGCGCGTGGCGGCCGGGGACCCGGTGCTCTCCCCGGCGGTGACGCGCCAGTTGATGAGCCGGGTGGCGTCCGCCGCGGCGCCCCCCGACGACCGCGCCGGGCGGGCGCGCGCCCGCCTCGGGACGCTCGGCGAACGTGAACGGGAGGTCGCCGTCTCGGTCGGCCGCGGCCACTCCAACGCCGAGATCGCGGCGTCCCTCTACATGAGCCTGCCGACGGTGAAGACCCACGTCTCGCGCATCCTGGCCAAGCTCGGCCTCAACAACCGCGTCCAGATCGCCCTACTGGTCCACGACGCGGGCCTCCTGGACGAGGACACGACCCCGTAGCCCGCCCGCGGCGCCCTTACCGACCCGCCCGCGGCGCCCGTAGAGACCGCGATCCCGCCCGGTTCCCCGAGCCGGACCGCTTCGACATTCGCCGCGAAGCACGGGGGCATCTGGCCTTCGGGCACGGTGTCCACCACTGCCTGGGCGCTCCGCTGGCCCACCTCGAAGGCGCGACCGCGGTCCGGACGCTGCTGGAGCGCTGCCCCGGGCTCGCCCTCGACCCCGACGGCGGGCCGCCGGACTGGTTGCCGGGACTGCTCATGCGCGGAGCGCGGCGGCTGCCCGTCGTCTGGTGACCGGACGTCAGAGCCCCGGGATCTCCTCGATCCGCACCGGCCGCCGCTCCCGGCGGGACAGTTCGCACGCCTCGGCCACCCGCAGCGCCTCCAGGGCCTCGCCGCCGTCGCAGGGGTTGGGGAGTTCGCCGGCGGCGACCTGGATGAAGGCGTCGAGCTCGGCCTCGTACGCGGGGGCGAAGCGCTCCAGGAAGCCGGGCCAGGGCTTGTCGGCGGGCGGGGGGCCCTGGGGTTCGGTGGAGGTGATCGGTGTGCGGTCGTCGAGGCCGACCGCGACGGTGTCGAGCTCGCCGGAGAGCTCCATGCGGACGTCGTAGCCCGCGCCGTTGCAGCGCGTGGCCGTGGCGGTGGCGAGGGTGCCGTCGTCGAGGGTGAGCAGGGCCGCGGCGGTGTCGACGTCGCCCGCGTCGCGGAAGATGGCGGGACCGGCGTCCGAGCCCGCGGCGTACACATCGGTGATCTCGCGGCCGGTGATCCAGCGCAGGATGTCGAAGTCGTGGACCAGGCAGTCCCGGTAGAGGCCGCCGGAGAGCGGCAGGTACGCGGCGGGCGGCGGGGCCGGGTCCGCGGTGACGGCCCGTACGGTGTGCAGCCGGCCGAGCCGCCCGGAGCGCACCAGCTCACGTGCCGCGCCGTACCCCGCGTCGAAGCGGCGCATGAAGCCGAGCTGGAGGACGGTGCCGGCGTCCGCCACCTCGCGGAGTGCGCGCAGTGTGCCGGGCAGGTCGAGGGCGATCGGCTTCTCGCAGAAGGCGGGCAGCCCGGTGCGGGCGGCGCGGGCGATCAGGTCGGCGTGGGCGGCGGTGGCAGAGGCGATGACGACGGCGTCGACGCCCCAGGTGAAGACCTCGTTCACCGAAGGGGCGGCGGTCGATCCCGTGCGGTCGGCGACCTCGCGCGCCCGTGCGGCGTCGGTGTCCGCGACCACCAGGGAGCCGACCTCGCGGTGACGGCTGAGGACGCCCGCGTGAAAGGCGCCGATACGTCCGGTTCCGATGAGTCCGATGCGCATGGCCCCAAGGTGGAGGGCGCGCCTCGACCCTGTCAAGCATTTGTCCTGACAATCGAACGACACAACTTCCGGTCAACAAACCCTGCGACTACGCTCGCAGCGTGCCCAAGCAGCCCAGAGACACGCCCAGAGACTCGACGGACGTCACCCTGTCGCTCCAGCTCGGCGTCGACCGCACCAGCCCGATCCCGCTGTACTACCAGCTCTCCCAGCAGCTGGAGGCGGCCATCGAGCACGGCACGCTCACGCCCGGCAGCCTGCTCGGCAACGAGATCGACCTCGCGGGCCGGCTCGGGCTCTCCCGCCCCACCGTGCGCCAGGCCATCCAGTCGCTCGTGGACAAGGGGCTGCTCGTGCGCCGCCGCGGTGTCGGCACCCAGGTCGTGCACAGCCAGGTCAAGCGGTCGCTGGAGCTGAGCAGTCTCTACGACGACCTGGAGGCGGCCGGCCAGCGCCCGGCCACCCGGGTGCTGACGAACGCCGTCGAACCCGCGACCGCCGAAATCGCGGCCGCGCTCGGGGTGGCGCAGGGCAGCGACGTCCATCTGATCGAGCGGCTGCGGTACGCGCACGGTGAGCCGATGGCCCAGCTGCGCAACCATCTGCCCGCCGGGCTGCTGCCCCTCGACGACGAGCGGCTCGAATCCACCGGGCTCTACCGGATGATGCGGGCCGCGGGGATCACCCTGCACAGCGCCCGCCAGTCGGTCGGCGCGCGCGCGGCCACCGCCGACGAGGCCGCCCTGCTCGGGGAGGAGGGCGGCGCGCCGCTGCTCACCATGGAGCGCACCACGTTCGATGACACCGGGCGGGCCGTCGAGTTCGGCTCGCACGTCTACCGGGCCTCGCGGTACGCCTTCGAGTTCCAGCTCCTCGTGCGGTCGTAGACCCGCTCGGGGACCGGCCGGCGGAGCGCGACCGGCCGTCGTGTTCGGGTAAGAATGTTCGGACAAAGTATTGACGGGCCCGCGCCGCCATCGTAGAAACTCACCCAGCCGCAATCGGCGGCCGGGAGAGAAGGCGGACCCCCCATGCGCACACCTCGCACGGCACGCACACCCCGCATACCACGCACAGCACGCACGGCACGCACACCTCGCACGGCACGCACGGCAGCAGTCCTGCTCACCGCACTCGCACTCACCGCCGCCGCTGGATGCAGCAGCTCCGGCGGCAAGGACTCCGAGGAGCAGCCCTCGGGCGGGGGAGGCGGCGGAAAGCCCGCCACGACCGAGCGGCTGAAGATCGCCATGGTGACCCACTCCGGCGAGGGCGACACCTTCTGGGACATCGTCCGCCGCGGCGCCGAGGCCGCCGCGACCAAGGACAACGTCGAGTTCCTGTACGCCGCCGACAAGGAGGGCAAGGAGCAGGCGCAGCTCGTCCAGACCTATATCGACCAGGACGTGGACGGCATCGTTGTCACCCTCGCCAAGCCGGAGGCCGTCAGGGAGGTCGTCAAGAAGGCGGTCGCGGCCGGCATCCCGGTCGTCACGATCAACTCCGGCGGCCAGTTCTCCCAGGAGGTCGGCGCGCTCAGCCACATCGGCCAGGACGAGTCCGTCGCGGGTGAGGCCGTGGGCGAGGAGCTCAACAAGCGCGGCAGGAAGAAGGCGGTCTGCGTCATCCACGAGCAGGGCAACGTCTCGCTGGAGGACCGCTGCGCCGGGGTGAAGAAGACCTTCGAGGGCACGGTCGAGAACCTCAACGTGGACGGCACCAACATGCCGGCCGCCACCTCCTCCATCGAGGCGAAGCTCCAGAGCGGCAAGGACATCGACACCGTCGTCACGCTCGGCGCGCCGTTCGCCGCCGCGTCCGTGCAGGCGAAGGACGGCGCCGGCTCCGACGCCGAGATCGACACCTTCGACCTCAACGCCGAGGTCGTCAAGCGGCTCAAGGCCAAGGAGATCGGCTTCGCCGTCGACCAGCAGCCCTACCTCCAGGGTTATCTCGCCGTCGACGAACTCTGGCTCAACAAGACCAACCTCAACGTCATCGGCGGCGGCAAGCCCGTGCTCACCGGACCGGCCCTGGTGACCGAGAAGGACGTGCCCGCGCTGGAGAAGCTCACGGCCGACGGCACCCGGTGACGCAGCCGGTGACGCACACGGTGACGTACCCGGTGGTGTATGCGGCAGGAGTGCTCAGGGATACTTACCGCGGAGTACTACAAGCGGAGCAAGAGGGGCACGGCGTCGTGGCAAGGGTTCGGACAGGGGTACGCGCGGTCGGAGCGCTGCTGGCGGCGGTGCTCGGAGCCTCCCTGGCGGGGTGCAGCGCGACCGGCGGCAAGCGTGCCGAGGACGCGCGCAAGGCGGCCGCGGCCGAGGGCAGGGCCGCCGTCACCACCCCGCGCTGGACGTTCGCGATGGTCACGCACTCGGGCGACGGCGACACCTTCTGGGACATCGTCCAGAACGGTGCGAAGCAGGCCGCCGTGAAGGACAACATCAACTTCCTCTACGCGCACAGCGACGAGGGACAGCAGCAGGCGCAGCTCGTCGACTCGTACATCGACAAGAAGGTCGACGGGCTCATCGTCACCCTCGCCAAGCCCGACGCCATGAAGGACGCCGTCGCCAAGGCCACCAGGGCCGGCATCCCGGTGATCACCGTGAACTCGGGCTCCGAGGAGTCCAAGAGCTTCGGCGCGCTCACCCATATCGGCCAGGACGAGACCATCGCCGGCGAGGCCGTCGGCGACGAGCTCGACAAACGCGGCCGCAAGAAGGCCCTGTGCGTCCTGCACGAGCAGGGAAACGTCGGCCATGAGCAGCGCTGCGCCGGGACGGGGAAGACCTTCGACGGACAGCTGCAGAACCTGTACGTCGACGGCACCAACATGCCTGACGTCCAGGCGTCCATCGAGGCCAAGCTCCAGTCCGACCCGTCCATCGACGCCGTCGTCACGCTCGGCGCGCCCTTCGCCGACGCCGCGGTGCAGGCCAAGCGGAGCGCACAGAGCAAGGCCGAGATCGACACCTTCGACCTCAACGCCAAGGTCGCCACCGCGCTCAAGGC
Organism: Streptomyces sp. FIT100; assembly: GCF_024584805.1. Classification (NCBI taxonomy): domain Bacteria; kingdom Bacillati; phylum Actinomycetota; class Actinomycetes; order Kitasatosporales; family Streptomycetaceae; genus Streptomyces; species Streptomyces sp. FIT100. Next base: position 6,783,510 of record NZ_CP075715.1, read on the forward strand.
CGGTGACCTCGGCTTCGCGGTCGACCAGCAGCCCTACCTCCAGGGCTACGAGGCCGTCGACCTGCTGTGGCTGTACCGCTACAACGCCGATGTGCTCGGCGGCGGCCGGCCGGTCCTGACCGGACCGCAGATCATCACCGGCGAGGACGCCGCCGAACTGCAGGACTACACGGAGCGGGGGACCCGATGACCGCGACCGCACCGGCCGAGCACCACCGGCCCGACAAGCCCGCGGCCGCCGACGAGAGGCTGCTGCACACCTCCCCGTGGAAGAAGCTGCTCGGCCGGCCCGAGCTCGGCTCGGTCGTCGGCGCCGCGGCGGTGTTCGTCTTCTTCTCGCTGACCGCCGACAGCTTCCTGAAGGCATCGAGCCTCGGCACGGTCCTGTACGCCGCCTCCACCATCGGCATCATGGCCGTCCCCGTCGCCCTGCTGATGATCGGCGGCGAGTTCGACCTCTCCGCCGGTGTGCTGGTGACCAGCTCCGCGCTGATCTCCTCGATGTTCAGCTACCGGATGACCGCGAACGTCTGGGTCGGCATCCTGGTGTCCCTGCTGGTCACGCTCGCCGTCGGGGTCTTCAACGGCTGGATGCTGACCCGCACGAAGCTGCCGAGCTTCATCATCACGCTCGGCACCTTCCTGATGCTCACCGGGCTCAATCTGGGCTTCACCAAGCTGATCAGCGGCACGGTGTCGACCAAGACCATCGCCGACATGGAGGGCTTCTCCTCCGCCAAGGCGCTCTTCGCCTCCCAGCTCACCATCGGCGATGTCGGTTTCAAGGTCACCATCCTCTGGTGGGCCGCGCTCGTCGCCCTGGCCACCTGGATCCTGCTGCGCACCCGGTTCGGCAACTGGATCTTCGCCGTCGGCGGCGGCGCCGACGCGGCCCGCGCCGTCGGTGTCCCGGTGGTCAGGACCAAGATCGGCCTCTATATGGGCGTGGCGTTCTGCGCCTGGGTCTCGGGGCAGCATCTGCTCTTCTCGTTCGACGTCGTCCAGTCCGGCGAGGGCGTCGGCAACGAGCTGATCTACATCATCGCGGCCGTGATCGGCGGCTGCCTGATCACCGGCGGCTACGGCTCCGCGATCGGCTCCGCGGTCGGTGCCTTCATCTTCGGCATGACCAGCAAGGGCATCGTGTACGCGGAGTGGAACCCGGACTGGTTCAAGTTCTTCCTGGGAGCCATGCTCCTCCTGGCCACCCTGTTGAACGCATGGGTCCGCAAGCGTGCGGAGGCGAGCAAGTGACAGACGACCGCGTGACAGACGCCCGAGTGACCGACCGCGCCGCCCTCGTGGAGCTCGACGACGTCAGCAAGTACTACGGCAACATCCGCGCCCTCGAAGGGGTCTCCCTCGAAGTGCACGCGGGCGAGATCAGCTGTGTGCTCGGCGACAACGGCGCCGGCAAGTCCACCCTCATCAAGATCATCGCGGGGCTGCACCAGCACGACGCGGGCGCGTTCTCCATCGAGGGCGAGCAGGTCAGGCTCGCCTCCCCGCGCGAGGCCCTGGACCGCGGCATCGCCACCGTCTACCAGGACCTCGCCGTCGTCCCGCTCATGCCGGTCTGGCGGAACTTCTTCCTCGGCTCCGAGCCGACCAGGGGCAGCGGCCCCTTCAAGCGGCTCGACGTCCGGCTGATGCGCGAGACCACCCGTCGGGAGCTGCTGCGCATGGGCATCGACCTGCGCGATGTCGACCAGCCCATCGGCACGCTCTCCGGCGGCGAGCGGCAGTGCGTGGCCATCGCCCGCGCCGTCCACTTCGGCGCCAAGGTGCTGGTCCTGGACGAGCCCACGGCGGCGCTCGGCGTCAAGCAGTCCGGCGTCGTCCTGAAGTATGTGGCCGCCGCACGTGATGCGGGCCTCGGCGTTGTACTGATCACCCACAACCCCCATCACGCCTATCTCGTCGGCGACCGCTTCGTGCTGCTGAAGCGCGGCGCCATGGTGGGCAGCCACAGCAAGCAGGAGATCAGCCTGGACGAGCTCACCCGCCAGATGGCCGGCGGCAGCGAGCTCGACGACCTGCGCCACGAACTGGAACGGGCACCTGTCCCCGGGCACATCGGGGGCAAGGACACCGAGGCCGAGGGCGCCGCCTAGAAGCCTGACCCGGTCCCGGTCCCGGTCCCGGGTCAGGGCCTGGGTCCGTCAGGTCCGAGGGGCGGCCGGGACCCGGGGCGGTGCCACGGTTCGGCGCCGCGCTCGTGCGTGCCCAGCCGGCGGGCCAGCCACGGTTCCTGCGCGAGGACGGCCCCTGCGGTGAGGCCGACGGCGATCGCGACGCAGATCACGATCAGCCAGGACAGCAGGGTGAAGACCGGCCCGACGGACCCGTACTCGGCCAGGCTCCGGTCCAGCGCCCGGGGCATGTAGTAGCGGCTGCCGATCGCCAGCGCGGTGGTGGCGCCGGCGGTGAGCACGGCTCCGGGCAGCAGCGGACGCCACCCGATGTGCCCGCCGAGCAGCAGATGCTGCGACCACCACCACAGCAGCGCCTGGGACACCAGGGTGACCGGGACCGCCAGCCACAACCCGACGCCGAAACCCTCCCGCAGCGGTCCCTGCGCGATAAGGGTGCTGAGCCACACCAGGATCCAGACCAGCCAGCGCCATGGGGCGATCCGTACGCCCGACCGGGGCATCAGCCAGGCCCGCTTGCACAGCCGCTGCATCGCCCGGCTGCACGCGGTGGCGGAGAGCAGGACCATCAGGGCACCGACCACGCCGGTGACCTTGCGGAGATTCTCGTCGGTGGACTTGTACACGTGCTCCAACTGGTCGGCGGAGGAGTCGGTGAGCCCGAACACCACCCGCACCGAGCTGATCAGCTGCTGCTGTACGCCCTCGGGGGCGAAGGCCCCGACGACGAAGAGCAGCGGCACGGCGGTCAGGAAGCACTGTGCGGCCAGCCGGGTCGCCGAGTCGAAGATGTTCACCGAGACCATACGGGCCGTCAGATGGGTGACGACGGGGAAGCGCGCCTCGGTGCGCGCGGCCATGGACCGTGCGGCGGCCGCCCAGGTGCCGAACCGTGCGCTCCACCAGGACGGCCGAAGGAAGGGAGCGCGGCGCGGCATGGTCATCGCGTAGCTCCTTCCCTGCGTTCAGGGTGGAGGAAGCGGGCGGCACCGGCACCCCGGGCGCGCGGTGCTCTGTTTGTGCCCCGCGGTGGCGAGGACCACGATGGAGGGGTGCCGCGGGCGCGGACGAATCCCTGCAGAAGGGGAGCCACATGGTCCTTGAGCTGCTGCTCATCGGCGTCGGCATCACTCTCGACCCGCTGCCCATCATGGCCTTCGTGCTGCTGCTGGCGTCGCAGAGGGGCGTGTGGAAGGGCCTGGTCTTCATCCTCGCGTGGCTGGCGTGCCTCGTCACGGTGATCGCCCTCGTGCTGCTCTTCACCGGCGGAACCCCACCGCCGCCGAGGTCACCGCCGTCCACGGGTGCTCTCGCCGCCAAGCTGGCCATCGGCATCGGCCTGGTCGCGTACGGGATGCACAGGCGCCGCCGCCGCGGCGCGGCGCACGAGCAGCCCTCGACGGCGGGCACGAAGACCGCGGGCACGACGGCCGCGGGCACGACGGCGGCTGGCCCGGCGGCGGCTGGCCCGGCGGCCGCGGGCTCCGCAGCCACGGACTCCTCGCCCGAGGCCGAGGTCTCCAAGATGGACCGGATGTCCCTCTGGTCCGCGGCGGGGCTTGCCGTCTTCCTTCAGCCGTGGGGCGTGGTCGCCGCGGGCGCCACCGTCGTCGTGAAGGCCGACCTGTCCCATTTCGCCACGTACCTGGCGCTGTTCGGGTTCTGCATTCTCGCCACCGCCAGTCTGCTGGCTGCCGAGCTGTACACGGTGCTCGCTCCGAAGGCGGCGGGGGAGCGCCTGAAGCGGCTGCGTGCCTGGCTGGAGGCGCACGAGGAACCGGCCATCATCATCGGCAGCCTGGTGCTCGGCCTGTGGCTGACCGGCAACAGCATCTACCAGCTCACGAGTTGACGGGGGCGCCCGCCCCTGCCCGCTCCGTCCCGGCACCCCGCCCCGCCCCGGCGCCCCTCCGCGCCGAAGGTGCGCGTCACCCCCGCGGGTGCTGCAATGGCATACGGGACGCCGCGTGCCCGAGGGCGCGCCGAGCCGTCGGCCGGCGAGCCGCCCGGACCGCTGATGCGCTCGCGAGGAGTGGTCATGAGCGATGACTTCGAAGACATGGGACCCGTCGACTACCTGGTCGTGGAGTTCCCCGGCAATCGGATGACGGGCGAGGGCTTTCCTCTTCTGGTCGACCTGGTCGACCGGGGAATCATCCGCATTCTCGATCTGATCTTCGTCCGCAAGGACACCGACGGCTCCGTCATGGCGCTGGAGCTGGCCGAGGTGGACGCCGACGGAACCCTCGACCTGACCGTGTTCGAGGGCGTGTCCTCCGGCCTGCTCGGCCAGGACGACATCGAAGAGGCCGGCGCGGCCGTGGAACCCGGCAGCTCCGCCGCGGTCCTCGTGTACGAGAACACCTGGGCCGCTCCGCTCGCCCGGGCCATGCGGCGCAGTGGCGCGCAACTGGTCGCCGGAGGACGGATCCCCGTACAGGCGCTGCTCGCCTCGCTGGACGAGGTCGAGGGGACGCCGGGCGGGACGCGTTCGGCCGCCTGATCAAGCCACCCACAGGGAGACGAACATGCCAGGTCTTCTCCGCCGTGTCACCCGTACCGCCGTCATCGCCGGAACCGCCACCGCCGTGTCCGGCCGTGTGTCGCGGCGGCAGTCGGGCCGATGGGCACAGCAGGACCAGCAACAGCAAGAACAGCAGCAGGCGCAGGCGCAGGCCTCGCCGGCCGCCGCGCCGAGCCCTCCGCAGGCCATGCCGCCGCCCATGCCGCCCGACGACGAGATGGGCAACAAGATCGACGAGCTCAAGAAGCTGGGTGAGCTGAAGGCTCAGGGAATCCTCACCGAGGAGGAGTTCGCGGCCGAGAAGCAGAAGATCCTCGGCTGAGGGCGCCTCCCCGATGACACAGCCGCAGCCGCGGGCCGGCCCGGAGCAGCCGGGGGCACCCGCGCCCGGCGGCGGCCGGACCCAGCCGGGGGAGGCGGACCTGCTGCGCGGGCTGCTGCACAGCCCCGCCTACCTCAGGTCGCTGGTGCACTCCGCCCTGATCGGCGTGCCCGTCTCGCTCGTGGCGTTCTGGTTCCTCGTCGCCCTGCACCAGCTGGAGCACCTCATGTGGGTGCATCTGCCGCAGGCGATGGGCCGCTCGATCCCGCCGTGGTGGTGGCCCCTGGTGCTGCTGCCGCTCGCCGGCGCGGTCGTCGCCTTTGTCGTGACCCGGCTGCCCGGCGCGGGCGGTCATGTCCCCGCGTACGGACTCCAGCCCGGCGGAGCCTCCGCCAGAGCGCTGCCCGGCGTGGTCATCGCTGCCGTGGCGAGCCTGCCGCTCGGCGCTGCGCTGGGCCCGGAAGCGCCCCTGATCGCCCTCGGCGGCGGTCTCGCCCTGCTGTTCAGGGACCTCGCGCGGGGGCCCGAGACCCCGCAGAGCACCGCCCTCATGGCCGCGGCCGGCGCCGCGGCCGCCATGTCGGTGATCCTCGGCAACCCGCTCGTCGGTGCCGTGCTGCTGATGGAGGTGGTCGGGGTGGGCGGGCCGCAGCTGTTCGCGGTCATGCTGCCGGCCCTGCTGTCCAGCGGCATCGGCTCCCTCGTGTTCACGGGCTTCGGCCGGTGGACCGGTCTGGAGACCGGCAGCCTCAGCCTGCCGCTGTCCGGGCCGTTCCCGCGGCTCGACGCCGGGGATGTGGGCTGGACCGTGGTCATCGCCGTCGTCATCGGCGTCCTGGTGCACCTGATCATGGCCGGGGGCCGGCGGGCGGCCGCCCTCGTGCGGGCGCGACCCGTCGCTGCGACAATGCTGTGCGCGACGGGCGCAGGCGTCTGCGCGACCCTCTACACCCTGCTCACCGGCCGTACGTCTGCGGACGTGGCCTCGTCCGGTCAGGCGGCGATGGCCCAGCTGGCGGCCGACCCGCGCTCCTGGGGCGTGGGCGCGCTCATCGCCGTAATCGCGTTCAAGAGCGTCGCGTACTCCCTGTGCCTGGCCGGCCTGCGGGGCGGGCCCATCTTCCCGGCGCTGTTCCTGGGCGCCGCGCTGGGCGTGCTGCTCTCCCCCCTGCCCGGGTTCGGCGTGATTCCCGGCTTGGCCGCGGGCATGGCGGCCTCGGCCGCCGCGGCCTTCCGGCTCCCGGTCAGCAGTGTGGTGCTCGTCGCGCTGCTGCTCGGCAGCATCGCCATGACACCCGTCGTGATGCTGGCGGCGGTGATCGCGTTCTGCACCACGCAGCTGCTGCCCGCGTTCCGTGACCAGCAGCCCGCGGAGGAGGGGGAGCTGCCCAGCGGCGCCGGGGCGCCCCGGGAGCGGGAGCCGTCGTGACCGCACCGATGACCCAGGACGCCTTCCGGGCCCTCTACGAGCAGCTGCGCAAGGGGGCAGGCCACGGACCCGACGACCGGCGCGGCACCCTCGGCCACCTCACACCCGCGCGGGTGGTGGCGGCGACCCGCGAGGTCGTGACCGGTCGTACGGTCTCGCTCTCCGCGCTCGTCGAGACCGAGGCGGGGCCGGACAACCCGGACCCCGCGGACCACCGGATGACCGGCCCCCACCAGCGGGACATCGGCGCGCCGGGACTGTACTTCGCCCGGGACCGCTTCGCCATGAACGTGCACGGAGACGCGGACAGCCACCTCGACGCCCTGTGCCACGTCCTGTACGACGGCGCGCTCTACAACGGCGTACCCGCGGGCAGTGTCACCGCCGACGGCGCCACCGCGCTCACCGTCGACCTCGTCCGGGACGGCATCGTGGGCCGCGGGGTGCTCCTGGACATCCCACGGCTGCGGGGAGTGCCCTGGCTGGAGCCGGGCGAGCACGTCACCGCGGACGACCTGGCCGCCGCCGAGGCCGCGCAGGGTGTACGGGTCGGTGCGGGCGACCTGCTCCTCGTCCGCGTGGGCCACCGGCGCCGCCGCCGGGAGGCCGGGGCGTGGAACGCGGCGGACGCGCGCGCAGGACTGCATCCGCAGGCGGTGGAGTTCCTCGCCGAACGGCGCGTCGCGGTCCTCGGCAGCGACGGCAACAACGACACCGCCCCGAGCGCGGTGGAAGGAGTCGCCTACCCCATCCATGTACTCACCATCCACGCCATGGGCATGCACTTGATGGACTATCTCCAGTTCGAGGAGCTGGCACCGGTCTGCGCGCAGGAGGGCCGATGGAGCTTTCTCTGCGTGGTCGCGCCGCTGCGTCTCCCGGCCGCCACGGGCTCGCCGGTCAACCCGATCGCCGTCCTGTGACATCTGCGGCATCCGTATTCCACCGATATGTTCGACTGACAGTGCCGCTTGCCGGCCAGAGCCGTGAGGACGGTGCCCCGCCATGACCGAATCCCCTCACTACGACGTCATCATCATCGGCACCGGCGCGGGCGGCGGAACCCTCGCCCACCGCCTCGCCCCGTCGGGCACGCGCGTACTCCTCCTCGAACGCGGCGACTACCTCCCCCGGGAGCGCGACAACTGGGACTCCACCGCCGTGTTCGTCAAGGGCAAGTACCGCGCCCCCGAGTTCTGGTTCGACAAGAACGGCAACAGCTTCCCGCCCGAGGTCAACTACTACGTCGGCGGCAACACCAAGTTCTACGGCGCCGCCCTCTTCCGGCTGCGCCCCGAGGACTTCGGCGAACTGCGCCACCACGGGGGCGTCTCGCCCGCCTGGCCGCTGCGCTACGAGGACCTGGAGCCGTACTACACCCAGGCCGAGCACCTCTACCTCGTCCACGGCCGGCACGGGGAGGACCCCTGGGAGGGCCCGGCGAGCGCGCCGTACGCGTACCCGCCCGTCCAGCACGAGCCGCGCATCCAGCAGTTGAGCGACGACCTGGAGAAACGGGGACTGCACCCCTTCCACCTGCCCATCGGGGTCAACCTGACCCAGGACGGCGGCGGCCGGGCGGTCCACTCCAGCGTCTGCATCCGCTGCAACCGGGTCGACGGCTTCCCCTGCCTGGTGCGCGGCAAGTCCGACGCCCAGGTGATCTGCGTCGAGCCCGCCCTGGAGCACCCCAACGTCGAGCTGATCACCAACGCCCATGTGGTCCGCCTGGAGACCGACGCCACAGGCCGCAGCGTCACCGGCGTCGTCACCCGGCTCGGCGACGGCACCGAGACCCGCTTCTCCGCCGACGTCGTCGTCGTCTCCTGCGGCGCCGTCAACTCCGCGGTCCTGCTGCTGGCATCGGCGAACGACCTGCATCCGGGCGGTCTTGCCAACAGCTCGGACGTGGTCGGCCGGCACTACATGCGGCACAACAACCTGGCTCTGATGGCGGTGTCCAAAGAGCCCAACGACACCCAGTTCCAGAAGACCCTCGCCCTCCACGACTGGTACCTGGGCGCCGACGACTGGGACTATCCGCTGGGCGGCATCCAGATGCTCGGCAAGTCCGACGCCGAGCAGATCCACGGCGAAGCCCCGCGCTGGGCCGGGGCCGTGACCCCGAACATGCCCTTCGAGGTGCTGGCCCACCACGCCGTCGACTTCTGGCTGTGCGGCGAGGACCTCCCCGACCCCGGCAACCGCGTCACCCTGGACCGGGACGGCGGCATCCACCTCGCCCTCGACGAGAAGAACAACATCGAAGGGCTCGACCGGTTGCGCCACAAGCTCCAGGGCATGCTGGGCCACCTCGGCATGCACGAGCACCATCTGCTGTCCCACAGCATCTACCTGCACAAGGGCATGCCCATCGGCGCGACCGCCCACCAGGCCGGCACCGTCCGCTTCGGCACCGACCCGGCCTCCTCCGCCCTGGACACCAACTGCAAGGCCCACGACCTGGACAACCTGTACGTCGTGGACACGAGCTTCTTCCCGAGCATCGGCGCGGTCAACCCGTCGCTGACGGCCATCGCCAACGCCCTGCGCGTCGGGGACCACCTCCTGGAGCGGCTGCGCGGCTGAGCCGACCGGGGGAACATTGCCCGCCCAACGGCCCAACGGCGCGTGCGCTGCCCCGGCCGCCGCCGTCCGGGGGTGGTTGCGTGTCGCGCGGGCCCGCGGTGACCTCGTCGCGGCCCGCGGGACCCGAGGCACGTACTCAGGAGGCGTCGTGAATTCCCAGGCCGATGCGGCACCGTACCCGATCCCGCCCCTGCTGAAGGGACAGAAAGCACTGGTCACCGGCGCCAACTCGGGGATCGGCAGGGCGACCGCGATCGCGCTGGGCCGAGCGGGCGCCGATGTGGTCGTGAACTACGTGGCGGGCTCCGAGGCCGCCGACGAGGTCGTCGAGGAGATCACCGCCGCCGGGGTGCGCGCCGCCGCCTACGAGGCCGATGTGTCCCAGGAGGACCAGGTCGTCGCCATGGTCGACCGGATGGTCCGGGAGTTCGGCACCATCGACATCATGGTCGCCAACGCCGGCCTCCAGCGGGACGCCCCCGTCACCGAGATGACGCTCGCCCAGTGGCAGAAGGTCATCGACGTCAACCTCACCGGCCAGTTCCTGTGCGCCCGCGAGGCGACCAAGGAGTTCCTGCGCCGCGGTGTCGTTCCCGAGGTGTCACGCTCCGCCGGGAAGATCATCTGCATGAGCTCGGTCCACCAGATCATCCCCTGGGCCGGCCACGTCAACTACGCCTCCTCCAAGGGCGGCGTGCAGATGATGATGGAGACCCTGGCCCAGGAGCTGGCGCCGAAGAAGATCCGCGTGAACGCGGTCGCGCCCGGAGCCATCAAGACCCCCATCAACACCAGTGCCTGGGACACCCCCCAGGCCGAGAAGGACCTGCTGACCCTGATCCCGTACGGCCGCGTCGGCGACCCCGAGGACATCGCCCGCGCCGCCGTCGCACTCACCTCGGACCTCATGGACTACGTGGTCGGAGTGACGCTGTACGTGGACGGAGGGATGACCCTCTTCCCCGGATTCGCCACCGGCGGCTGACGCCCGTCCGCACCGCAGGGCTCCCGACCACCGAAGGCACACATGCACAGTTCGGTCCAGCTGCTGGCGGACGCTCCGGCCCAGCTTCTCCCCGCCAGGGAACTCATGGCGTTCACCCTGGCCTCGCACATCATCCTGGTGCCGATGGGGGTGGCGCTGCCGCTGATCACCCTGATCATGCACTACCGGGGAATGCGCCGGGACGACCCCGTCGCCCTGCTGCTCGCACGGCGCTGGTCGGCCGTGATGGCCGTCCAGTTCGCGGTCGGGGTGGTGACCGGTACGGTCCTCTCCTTCGAGTTCGGGCTGCTCTGGCCCGGGCTGATGGGCAGATGGGGAGATGTCTTCGGGATCGGATTCGGCATCGAGGCATGGGCGTTCTTCCTCGAAGCCGTCCTCATCGCCATCTATCTGTACGGCTGGCGGCGGCTGAAGCCGCGGACGCACTTCCTGCTGGGACTCCCGCTGCCCGCGGTCGCGCTGCTCGGCGCGTTCGGCATCATCGCGGCCAACTCATGGATGAACACGCCGCAGGGCTTCACCCTCGACGCCGAGGGCAAACCGGTCGACGTCGATGTCTGGAAGGCCCTCTTCACCCCGATGTTCGGGCCGCAGTACTGGCACTTCGTCGTGGCGATGTTCGTGACCGCCGGATACGTCGTCGCGGGCGTCTACGCCGTGGGCTGGCTGCGCGGCCGCAGGGACCGCTACCACCGGCTCGGCTTCACCGTCCCCTTCACGCTCGCCGCCGTGTTCACCCCGGTGCAGTTCGTCCTCGGCGACTCCATCGCCCGCTCGGTCTTCCACAAGCAGCCCGTGAAGTTCGCCGCGATGGAGATCGTCTGGAAGACCGACACCCACGTCCCGGAGTACATCTTCGGCAGGCTCCACCCCGACGGGACCGTCTCCGGCGGCATCAGGATCCCCCAACTCGACTCCATGCTCGCCGGGTTCAAACCCAGCACCCAGGTCACCGGGCTCACCTCCGTCCCGGCCGCCGACCGGCCGAACGCCACCCAGGCCACCATCGCCCACTGGGCCTTCGACCTCATGGTCGTGATCGGCTCGCTCCTGCTGCTGCTCGCGCTCTGGTACGGCCTCGTCATGTGGCGGCGGCGCAAGGAGCCAGAACCGCGCCGGCTGCCCCAGTCCCGCTGGTTCTGGCGCAGCGCGGCCTGCGCCGGGGTCGCCTCGGTCGTCGCGGTCGAGTGCGGCTGGATCACGACCGAGGTGGGACGGCAGCCCTGGATCGTCTACCAGAACATGCGCGTCGCCGAGGCGGTGACCGCGACCCGGTCGACCACCCTGTGGATCATGTTCGGCCTGGTGATCGTCGTCTACGTCTTCATCTTCGGCTCCTTCCTCGCCCTGCTGCTCAGGATGCGGACCCGATGGCGGCTCGCCGACGCGGGACAGCTCGACGGCCTCGGCGCCGAAGGACCCGAGACCGACCTCCCGTACGGTCCCCGGCACGCCACGCGGACGGACGGTACGCCGGCCGCCCGCGGCTCGGGGGGCAGGCCGGGAGAGGGCGGGGAGTCATGACACTCGCCGGGCTCATCGCCGTCGTGCTGCTGCTCGCGGTGGCCGCCTACGCATGCGCCGGCGGCACGGACTACGGGGCCGGATTCTGGGACCTGGTCGCCGGCGGCGCGGAGCGCGGCAAGCGGCCGCGTTCGCTGATCGACCATGCGATGGCACCCGTGTGGGAGGTCAACAACGTCTGGCTGGTGTTCATCCTGGTCATCATGTGGACCGGCTTCCCCGTCCTGTTCCAGACCGTCTTCTCCGCCATGTGGCTGCCGCTGGCGCTCGCCGCCGTCGGAATGGTCCTGCGCGGCGCCGGGTTCGCGCTCCGCAAGCCCATGCGGCGGCTCTTCCCGCGGCGGCTGTACGGCGCGGTGTTCGCCATCGCCTCGCTGCTGGCCCCGTTCTTCCTCGGCGCGGCGGTCGGCGGCGTCGCCTCCGGCCGGGCCGCGCCGGGCACCGTGGCCTCGGCGGAGGCATGGGCCAACCCCACCTCCGTCTTCTTCGGGTTGCTCACCATCGCCGCGACGGCCTTCCTGGGCGCGGTCTTCCTCTCCTCGGACGCCGCCCGCTTCGACGCGCCCGATCTCGTCGGCTACTTCCGCCGCAGGGCCCTCGGCAGCCTCGCCGTCGTGGTGCTGCTCGGCCTCGCCGCCTTCCTCGTCGTCCGCGGCGACGCCCCGCACCTCTGGCACGGACTCACCCACGGCGTGGGGCTCGTCTTCGTCGTCGTCGCCGTGGTCTGCGCCGTCGCCACGGGCTGGCTGCTGCTGCGCGGCCCGGGCAAGTGGTCCCGTACCACCGCCACCGGACTGGTCGCCGCGGCCGTCCTCGCCTGGGGCTTCGCCCAGCGGCCGTACCTCATCCCGACGTCCCTGACCGTGGCGGAGGCCGCCGGCGACCCCACGACGCTGACGTGGCTGGCCTTCGTCACGCTCGTCGCGCTGATCCTGGTCGGCCCCGCCGTCTTCCTGCTCTACTGGCTGGACACCCACGGTGAGCTGGAGTCCCTCACCGAGGCCGATCTGCGGCGGACAGGGCCCGGGAACACGGCCGAGGGCGAGTGACGGGGACGGGCGTGCTCACCCCCGACCAGTTCCTCCTCGGCGTCGGCCTCACCGTGCTCCTCGCCGTCGGCTCCCAGATCCTGGCGCACCGGCTGCGCATCCCCGCGCTGATCCTGCTGCTCCCGGCCGGCTTCACCGCGGGCGCCCTGACCGATGTCGTCCACCCGGACAAGCTGGCGCCCGCGAACTTCTCCTCCATCGTCTCGCTGTGCGTGGCGGTGATCCTCTACGACGCCGGCCTCGGCCTCGAACTGCGCCATCTCCGGGAGGCCACCCGCTCCGTGGTCCTCCGGCTCCTGGTGCTGGGACTGCTGATCACCTGGGCGAGCGTCATGGGCCTCGGCCCCGCGCTCTTCGGGATCCCGCTCTCCGCGGCCGTGATGCTCGGCGCCATCCTCGTCGTCTCGGGACCCACGGTGGTGGGGCCGCTGCTGGAGCACGTACGGCCGTCGGAGCGGCTGCGGCGGATCCTGGTCTGGGAAGGCACGCTGATCGATCCGGTCGGGGCCATCCTCGGGGCGCTGGTCTTCCACTCGCTCGTGGCCGGCGAGTTCCAGGTCGGCCACGGCTTCCGGTTCGGTGAGTTCCTCCTCAGCGGGGCCGTCGGGCTGGCCGGCGGCGCGGTGGGGGCGGGGCTGCTCTGGCTCTGCCTGCACACGCTCCGGCTCGGCGAGACGCTCGGGACCCTCGCCCAACTGGCCACCGTGATCGTGGTGTCGGCGGGCTGTGACATCCTGCGTGAGGACACGGGGCTGATCGCCGCGGTCGTCGCCGGACTTGCGGTGGCCAACCTGCCCGGGCTCGACATGCCCGCCCGGCTGCCGTTCTTCGAGATCCTGGTGCAGCTCATCATCGGCCTGCTGTTCGTCTCCATCTCCGCCGGCGTCGCCCCCTCCTCCGTCAGTCCCGTGCTGCTGCCCTCGCTCCTCCTCATCGCGGTACTCGTCCTGGTGGTCCGGCCGCTCGTCGCGTGGCTGTCCACCGGCGGGTCCGGACTCTCCACCGGGGAACGGGCGTTCCTCGGGTGGATGGCACCGCGCGGGATCGTCGCCGCGTCCACGGCGTCGGCCTTCTCCGCCACCCTGGCCGAGAAGGGACTGGCCGGGGCGTCCAAGATCCTCCCGGTCACGTTCCTCGTCATCGTCGGCACGGTGGCCCTGTACGGGCTGACGGCCGCGCCCGTCGCCGGACGCCTGGGAGTCACCCGCCCGGCGCGCGCCCGACCGCTGGTGGTGGGCGGGGAGCCCTGGGCCGCCGACCTCGGCCGGTGCCTGCGGTCCGCCGGGGTCGACGTGGTCCTGTGGAGGGGCCCCGACGAGCAGTGGGAGCGGTTCGAAGGCGTCACCTCGGTGCTGCTGCTCACCGGCGACGACGACTTCGACGCCCTGGTCTCGGTCCTCCTGCGGGACCGGGTCGACGGCCCCGTCCAGCGGATCGCCCACGATCTGGCCGACCGCTGGGAGCGCGGCGAGCGCTTCCTGCTGAACGCGCCGGGCACACCGGTCCCGGCCGGGTACGACGTCCAGCTCGTCGTACGGGCCGACGGGCGGCTCGACGCCGTCATCCCGTCGCGCACCGTGGAGCGGGGCGCCGGGGACGCGGCCGTCCTGCTCGGCCCGGCGGCGGGGCGGTGACCGCTCAGAGGAAGGTCTCGGTGGCGGCCCGGGCCACCGTGGTCCGCTTTCCCCGGGCCCGGTTCAGCGCCGCGTCCAGGGTGAGGGCCGTGTCGATGAAGGCAAGATGGGTGAATGCCTGGGGGAAATTGCCGAGTTGACGCCCGGTCAGGTCGATCTCCTCGGAGTACAGGCCCAGATGGTTGGCGTACGTCAGCATCTTCTCCAGGACGAGCCGCGCGTCGTTCAGCCTGCCGGCCCGCGCGAGCGCGTCGACGTAGATGAACGTGCACAGCGAGAAGGTGCCCTCGGAGCCGTGCAGGCCGTCGGGTGACGCCTCGGGGTTGTAGCGGTAGACCAGGCTGTCGTTGACCAGCTCGCGGTCCATGGCCGCCAGGGTGGAGGCCCACATGGGATCGTCCGGGGTGATGAAGCCCACGGTGGACATCCGCAGCAGCGACGAGTCGAGCACCCGGCTGCCGTAGTGCTGGATGAACGACCCCTGTCCGGGGTCCCAGCCGCGCGACATGACCTGCTCGTAGATCTTGTCGCGCTCATTGCTCCAGCGCGCGAGCGTGCCGGGGCGGCCGCTCGCGGCGGCCAGCCGCAGCGCCCGGTCGAAGGCGACCCAGGACATCACGCGGCCGTAGGTGAAGTCCTGGCGCCCGCCCCTGGTCTCCCACAGCCCCTCCTCGGGCTGGTCCCAGTGGTCGCTGAGCCAGTCCAGGAGCGTGCGCAGCGAGTTCCAGCCGCCGTGGTCCAGCTGGATGCCGCGCTGGTGGGCGAAGAAGATGCTGTCCAGCGCCTCGCCGTAGATGTCGAGCTGGAGCTGGGTGGCGGCCCCGTTGCCGATGCGCACCGGGCGCGAACCGGCGTAGCCCTCCCAGTGGTCGAGAACCTCCTCGACCAGGTCGGACGAGCCGTCGACCCGGTACATGATGTTCAGCGGCCCTGCGTCGCCGTCGCAGCCCGCCTTCTCGTGGACCCGGTCGCGCAGCCAGCCGATGAACGCCGCCGCCTCCTCGGTGAAGCCGAGGCCCAGCAGGGCGTAGATGGAGAAGGAGGCGTCGCGGATCCAGGTGAACCGGTAGTCCCAGTTCCGTTCGCCGCCCAACTGTTCGGGCAGTCCGGCGGTCGGCGCGGCGACCAGGGCGCCGCTCGGCGCGTAGGTCATCAGCTTCAGCGTCACCGCCGAACGTTCGACCGCCTCGCGCCAGCGTCCGGAGTAGCGCGACTGGCCCAGCCAGTCGCGCCAGAACTGCACGGTCTCGTCGAAGAGCTGCATGAACTCGGCGTGGTGGACGTGGCGCGGAGGCCCGTCGGCGAACGTCTCCATGACCACCCCGCGCTCCTGGCCGGCCTGGAGGGTCAGCGTGAGGTGGACGTCGTTCTCGTTTCCGACGGTCTGCGGGACGAGGCGTACGTCCTCGGGCTCGCGGACCGCGTGGACCGTCAGTTCCAGGTCGTCCGTGGCGAACACCATCCCCTGCTCCGTGACGTGGACCTTGTGCGGGGTGCGTCCGTAGTTGAACCGCGGAACGATGTCCACCTGGAAGGTGAGGCTGCCGCGTACGCAGCGGAGCATACGGACGAGGCGGTGGCGGGGCGTGGCCGTCGTGCCCGTCACCGGCATGAAGTCGACGACCTCGCCGGCGCCCGCCTCGGTCATGAAGCGGGTGACGAGCACCGCGGTGTCCGGGAGGTACAACTGCTTGGTGGCGTAGGTCTTGTCCACCGGTGCGACCTTGAAGTAGCCGCCGTTCTCGCTGTCCAGGAGGGAGCCGAAGATGCTCGGGGAGTCGAAGCGCGGGGAGCAGTACCAGTCGATGGTTCCGTGGGTGGTGACCAGCGCCGCGGTCTGGAGGTCGCCGATCAGTCCGTGGTCCTCGATGAGTGGGTAGTCGCCCATGCCGAGCCCCTTTCACCCTGGGTCCGCGGGCAGATGCCCCCATCAGCTTAGACACTCGGTGCATTTCGGGCCTTTTGGGCTATATGGAGCTATGGGGAGCTTCCTGGACGACTCGTGGGCTGCGAGGAACGGCATTACGGTGGTGGCAGACATGCACACCAGGTGAGAACCCGGGGGCGCACACGATGGTGTCCTGGGCGACGCTCTTCCGGCTGCGGCAGTACACCAAGGCCAGCCTGTGGATCCTCCCGCTGTTCGGCCTCGTGCTCGGCACGCTCCTCGCGGACGTCGCCGTGTGGGCGGACCGGCAGCTGGACAGCAGCGTGCGGGTGCCGGCGGGCTGGCAGTACTCGGCAACGACCGCGAGCGGTGTCCTCAGCTCGATCGTCGGATCGATGGTCGCGCTCCTCGGCTTCGTCGTCACCATCGGCGTCCTCGTCGTCCAGCAGGCCACAGGGACGCTCTCACCGCGCTACATGCGCCTCTGGTACCGGGACCGCCTGCAGAAGGCCGTGCTCGCGACGTTCACCGGAACCTTCGCCTTCTCCTTCTCCCTGCTGCGCCGCATCGAGACGGACTTCGTGCCCGACCTCGGCGTCACCCTGGCAGGACTGGCCGTCGCCGTGAGCCTGCTGCTCCTGCTGATCTACCTCAACCGCTTCATCCACAACCTCCGGCCCGTGGCCATCGCCGCCCTGGTGTCCCGGGAGGGGCGGCGGCTGCTCGGCAGGGGAGCGGTGCTCGCCGAGGCGGAGGGCGGCGCGCGCCGGGTGGGGGAGCGGATCGCACAACCGGCAGACGGGCCGGTGACCGTGATCCGCACCGAGCAGGGCGGCGCGATCCAGGGCGTCCATGTGGCACGGCTGAGGGCCGCCGCCGAGCGGCACGACTGCCTGCTGGTGCTCACCCACCGCGTGGGCGACTCCCTGCCGCCCGGCGCCACGCTCATCGAGGTGTACGGCACGACGCCGCCCCGGGCCGGGAAGCTGACCGGGCTCGTCGCGCTCGGTGTCGAGCGCACGATCGAGCAGGATCCCGCCTTCGCCCTGCGCATCCTCGTCGACGTCGCGATCAGGGCGCTCTCACCGGCCGTGAACGATCCCACGACGGCCGTCCAGGTCCTCAACCACATCGAGGCCCTGCTGCACAGCGTCGGCAGGATGGAGCTCAGCCACCAGTACGTCCTCCGCGACCGCCGCGGACTGCCCCGCCTCGTGGTCCCCGGACGGTCCTGGGAGGACTACCTCCAGCTGGCCGTCGTGGAGATCCGCGAGTACGGCTCGACCTCCGTGCAGATCTGCCGGCGGCTGCGCGCCCTGCTGGAGGGACTCCTCGCCGTCGTGCCCGAGCGCCACCGGGCCCCGGTCCGCACGGAGCTGCGGCTGCTGGACGAGGCCGTGGAGCGCGCCTTCCCCGACCCGGCGCGGCGGGCGAGGGCCCTCACGCCCGACAGCCAGGGCATCGGCGGCGGGCAGGACGACGCCGTGGCGTGAGAGGGCGGGCGCTCACGGGCTCCGGGGTGCTCCGAGGGGGGGCGACGTGCGGTCCCCCGAGTCCCCCGGCGGCCCGGATGGCACAATCGGGCAGGGCGGACCCGCCCGTCCGCCCCGCAGTACCGGACCGCCATCCACCACGCGCAGGGACACCGTGAGCACGTACCGTGACTTCGCCCACCGGGGTGCCGCCCGGGCCACCGTCCTGCGGACCGTCGGCACCCGGGAGAGGCGCTCCCACCTCACCGCGCCCCGCGTCCCGACCGTCGGCATCGACATCGGCGGTACGAAGGTGATGGCCGGGGTCGTCGACGCCGACGGCATCATCCTGGAGAGGCTCCGCACCGAGACCCCCGACAAGTCCAAGAGCCCCAAGGTCGTCGAGGACACCATCGTCGAGCTGGTCCTCGACCTCTCCGACCGCCACGACGTCCACGCCGTCGGCATCGGCGCGGCAGGCTGGGTCGACGCCGACCGCTCCAAGGTGCTCTTCGCGCCGCACCTCGCCTGGCGCAACGAACCGCTGCGGGACTCCCTGCAGAAGCGGCTCGCCGTCCCCGTCATGGTCGACAACGACGCCAACACCGCCGCCTGGGCCGAGTGGCGCTTCGGCGCGGGCCGCGGCGAGGACCATCTCGTCATGATCACCCTCGGCACCGGCATCGGCGGGGCGATCCTGGAGGGCGGCCAGGTCAAGCGGGGCAAGTACGGCGTCGCCGGTGAGTTCGGCCATATGCAGGTCGTACCCGGCGGGCACCGCTGCCCCTGCGGCAACCGCGGCTGCTGGGAGCAGTACAGCTCCGGCAACGCCCTGGTCCGCGAGGCCCGCGAGCTGGCCGCGGCGGACTCCCCGGTCGCGTACAACATCATCGAGCGCGTCAAGGGCCACATCCCGGACATCACCGGACCGCTCATCACCGAGCTGGCCCGCGAGGGCGACGCCATGTGCGTCGAGCTCCTGGAGGACATCGGCCGGTGGCTCGGCGTCGGCATCGCCAACCTCGCCGCGGCACTCGACCCGTCCTGCTTCGTCATCGGCGGCGGCGTCAGCGCCGCCGACGATCTGCTGATCGGCCCCGCCAGGGACGCCTTCCGCCGCCACCTGACCGGGCGCGGCTACCGGCCCGAAGCCCGAATCGCCAAGGCCGAGCTCGGCCCCGAGGCAGGTATGGTCGGTGCGGCCGACCTCGCCAGGCTGGTCGCCCGCCGCTTCCGGCGCGCCAACCGGCGCCGCGTCGAGCGGTACGAGAGATACGAGCGGTACGCCCAGGCATTCCGCAATCCGGTCGCCACCGCAGGCAGCGGCCATGACAGCCACGACCACGACAGTCACGACGGCGGCGACGGCGACAATGGGAACACCGCCGGCTCCGCCCGTACCACCCCACAGGAACCCTCGTCATGACCCTGCCCCGACAGACCGCCCCCCGACCGGACGAGTCACTGCCCACCGTGCAGACCGTGCGGCCCGTACGGCTGCCCGAGGACCGGCGCCACATGATCCGGCGGCGCTGGGTGACCGCGATCGTCATCGTGCTGCTCATCGGCATCCCGGCCGGCTACCTGGTGATCTCCGCGGAGCAGAGCCGCCGCAGCGGCCGCGACAAGGAGCAGGAGTCCTCGGCCACCGGGCTGCGCGAGCACTGGCCGTCCAAGATGAAGCGCCGCGTCTTCGAGGTCCCCATCCCCGCGAAGTCGACCGAGGTCGCCTACTACGAGACCTCCAACTGGAAGTCCAGCCGGCTCTACGTCACCTTCCGCACCACCGCCGCCGGGCTTGACACCTTCCTCACCAAGGTCGGCACCAGCCGCTCCGAGCTCAGGACCGGCGCGGTGAGCATCGGGCACCGCGACGCCGCCACCGCAGGCTGGACGTTCGGGCCGGAATCCGCCTGGTCGGGCACCACGCACCAGGAGAAGGCCCCCCGGCCGACCCAGGACATCACCGCCGATCTGTCCGATCCGTCCTCGCCCAAGGTCTTCGTCGTCTCGACCGCGACCCCCTGACCGGGGACCCGGCGAGGTCCCGGGAACGGGTCGCTGGGACGGGCCGCCGGGACGAGTCGCCGGGACGAGTCGCCGGGACGGGCCGCCGCACGCCGGGGCCCAGGTGTGGAGAGCGCGGCGCCGGGGAACCCGTAACCGGTCGCGATCTCCAGGGGCCGGCCCTTCGCGGCCGCGCCCCCGAACCGGACGGAGGCTCACCCCCGATGGCACCACCCATCACCGCAGGGGCGGACGGATCACCGGAAAGCCTGGCCGCCGTGGCCTGGGCCGCCCGCGAGGCCGTGCTCCGCGGCCTCCCTCTCCGTATCGTGCACGCCTGGCTGTGGCAGCCGCTGGACGTGCCGATCGTCCAGGACAAGGAGACGCAGGCCCGGTCGGCCGAACGCCTGGTGCGCGAGGCGGGGGCGGCGGTGTCCGCCCGGTACCCCGACCTACCGGTCACCACCGAGGTGGTCCCGGACACGCCGGTCGCCGCCCTGCTGGGCGAGGCCGAGCGGTCCCGGATGCTGGTGCTCGGCTCGCGGGGGCACGGCGCAATCGTGGGGTTCCTGGTCGGCTCGTACGGCCAGCAGGTGATCGCCTCCGCCGGGTGCCCCGTCGTCTCGGTCCGGGCCCCCGCCGCAGATGCCGAGGCCCCAAAGGAACCCCAGCCGCGGGACGGCGATGAGATCGTCGTGGGCCAGCAGGGCTCGGCGGAGGACAGCGCCGCGGTGCTCGGCTTCGCCTTCGAGACCGCGGCCGCACACGGCGCGCCCGTGCGCGCGGTACGGGCATGGAGCCTGCCGCCCTTCTTCGCCTACAGTCCCGGAACGCTGCAACTGGTCGACGAGGCCGGGGGCCTGGAGCCGTACGAGAAGCAGGCGCTGGCCGAGGCACTCGCCCCGTGGCGGGAGCGCTTCCCCGACGTGGCGGTGACCGAGCACGTCGAGATCGGCAGCGCGGGGCAGGTGCTGCTGTCGGCGGTCTCCCGCGCCCAGTTGCTCGTGGTCGGCCGCCGGGCGCGCCGCTCCGCCATCGGCAAGCGCATCGGGTCTGTCGCCCATGCCTCGCTGCACCATGCGCCCTGCCCCGTGGTGGTCGTACCCCACACCTGAGCGAGGTGCTCGCGGCAGACCCGTACCGCCGTGAGCCCGCAGGCGGCAGACCCGTACCGCCGTGAGCCCGCAGGCGGCAGACCCGTACCGCCGTGACCGCAGGCGGCAGACCCGTACCGCCGTGAGCCCGCAGGCGGCAGACCCGTACCGCCGTGAGCCCGCAGCGGGACCACCGTCAGGACGGATGCCAGGCTCCGGAGGTGCTCCCAGGTCATGTCCTTCCACCACTTCGTCTCCCAGTCGTGGCTGTGGAAGCGGAAGAGAGAGAGCGTGTCGGCGGTGAACCGCGGTGGCGGTGCCGGGGCCAGGACGTCCAGGAACGCGCTGATCTCGTCCGCCAGGTCCGGGCGCAGGGCGAGCTCGTGCGAGGCCACGGACAGGTGGGCCCGGAACCGGTCCATCGAGAAGGGCCGGGTCAGGTGGTCCTCGTGCGGGAGGGACAGCGGCGCCGGCGCCTTGTGTACGGCGGCGACCAGGTCGGTCATCCCGGTGTTCGGCGTGCCGTCGGGGAGGTGGTGGATGTCGAAGACCAGGGCGCTGCCGAGCCGGACGATCCCGGAGTTGTACACCGTGAAGGAAGCCGCATCGGCGAGGAGCCGGTCCAGCACCTCGACCAGTTCGGCTTCGGTG
Source organism: Streptomyces sp. FIT100 (assembly GCF_024584805.1). Classification (NCBI taxonomy): domain Bacteria; kingdom Bacillati; phylum Actinomycetota; class Actinomycetes; order Kitasatosporales; family Streptomycetaceae; genus Streptomyces; species Streptomyces sp. FIT100. The sequence continues at coordinate 6,804,852 of NZ_CP075715.1, forward strand.
ACACCGCAGTGGATGTTCCCGGCGAGGGTGGCGTGGGGCGGAAAGGCGGCGCTGGAGACCAGCCCGAACTGCTGCTTCATCGTCAGGTGCAGCTGGGCCAGCATCGTGCAGGTGTGCGGGTCGGGGCGGAGGAAGACTCCATAGCGGTGGGGGCTGCGGGCGGTCACCGGCCCACCTGCTCCCGGTACTGCCGGATGTCGCGGTTGGCGGCGGCCTCGGCATCCTGGAGGGGCCGGTCGAGGGGGGCTGCGACACGGTGCACCGCATGCGGGAACGTTCCCATCGATGTGCAGGGAGACGGGCGTGACGCTCGGCGGGAAACCCCTTGCGGATGCGGCGGGACCGGCAGGGCGCAGCCCCTTCTGGCCTCGTGATGCAATGCCGCTCATGGCAACTCTCATTGATAAGGCGCAGGTGTTCCGTTCCCTGCATGTGCCGGGCACACCGGTGGTCCTGCCCAACGCATGGGACGTGGCGTCCGCGCGAGTGGTCGCGGACGCCGGCGCCCTCGCCGTTGCGACCACCAGCGCCGGGGTCGCCTGGTCGCTCGGTCGCGGTGACGGCGACCACCTCACCCGAGACCAGGCGCTCGGAGCGATCGCCCGGATCACGGCCGCCGTCGAGGCGCCGGTCACCGCCGACATCGAACGCGGCTACGCGTCCGACCCGGCCGGTGTGGCCGAGACCGTACGAGGTGTCCTCGCGGCCGGAGCGGTGGGCATCAACCTGGAGGACACTCTGCGTCCCGTCGCCGAGCAGGCCGAACGGCTCACAGCCGCCCGCAGGGCCGCGGACGACGCCGGTGTCCCGCTGTTCATCAACGCCCGTATCGACACGCACCGCCTGCCACCCGGTGACCGCACCGCCTGGCTCGACGAAACGCTCGCCCGTGCCCGCGCCTACGCGGCGGCCGGCGCGGACGGCATCTTCGTCCTCGGCACACCGGACGCCGAAACGGTCCGGACGCTCGTGTCCTCCCAACCCCTGCCGGTGAACGTCCTGGCAGGCCCCGGCTCCCTGCCCGTGTCCGAGCTGGCCGAGGCGGGCGCTGCCCGTATCAGCGCGGGTTCCTCCATCGCCGAGGCCGCGTACGGGTTGGTCCGGCGAGCGGCCTGCGAACTGCTGGAGAAGGGCACGACGACCACAGCGGAGGGCGGGTTCGACTACGCCACCCTCAACGCGCTGCTCCTCGCCGGACCGGAGCACTGAGCCGTGGTCAAGCACGCAGCCGCCGTCGGATCGCCCTCGGGGTGACCGTGCCGTGGTGCAGCGGGCCGGGCCGAGTGCGTCGGTCGCGGCCCGCTGCCGGCGGTCTGGCCAGGACCGTGGTGAGGCCAGGTCTGGCCAGGTCGCGGTGAGGTCAGGCCGGGCCAGGTCAGGGCCGCGGTGCGGCTAGGGCGGCGGCCAGGGCGGTGGTCAGGCCGGCGCGGCGGCGACCTTGCGGGCGGTCTTCACGATGTCGCCGGTCGGCCGTGTCGGGTACTCGGGGTGGTCGTGCAGCCAACCGTCCTCCTGCGGGAGGGAGCCGCCCACCTGCGCGCCGCGTGGGCCGCTCATCCCGAGGACCAGGCGTTGGTCGACCTCATCACCGAATGCACCACTCATGACGAGGAATTCTCGCGCCTGTGGGCCGAGCGAGAGGTCAAGGTCAACGGCCGCGGACGCAAGGCGATACGGCATCCTGACGTCGGCGCGATCGCCGTGCATTTCGAAGTACTCATGCCGCTTCAGGATACGGACCAGCGGTTGATGATCTGCCACGCCGCGGACGATGAGAGCCGGGCGGCACTGGACCGGCTGCGCACACGGTGATAAGGAACCGGACCCGTTCCCGAATGCGCTTCCGGTGCGACGCGAACGGACTGCTCCCGCGGGTCGGCTCAGCGGCGGACCAGCTCCCAGAGCGCGAGGCCCGCGAACAGACAGCCGACCGCGAGGCACGGAACGATCCTGCTCAAGCTTTTCCAGACGAGCCCCTGCCGGACCCCGCCGTCTCGCATGTCGATCCGCGCGGTCCCCGGGGTGCCGGGAAGGTAGATCACCGGGGCCGAAGCCTGCAGGCCCAGGCCCCGCCCTGTTTCCTGGTCCCGGAACTGGCGCATGTGGCCCTGGTCGTCGACGAATTCGACCACCGCGTGTCGGGTGGGGCCATTCCCTCCTGTGCCGGAACTCGACTTGTAGCGGGTCACCAGGCCCCTGGCGCGGATCCCGTGGTGCCGCAAGCGGTAGAGGAGCGCGGCCTCATGGACGCCGTACCCCGTGAGGGCCAGACCGAGCACCACGAACACCACGTAACCCATCGGCGCCTCTCCTTCGGAGTCCCTTCGTGCTCTGCGGGCATCTCATGCTCCTGACAGGGACGCTCCGCTGCACAGCGGCGGTTCCTTGTGCACATGCGGGGTGCGGCCATGAACCCCCGCGGAGGCCATGCCACCGGACGCGGTCAGGATTCGCGGGGCGAGAGGGATGAGCTCGCTCGGGGGCGTCCGCCACGACTCGGCCAACAGCGCGGGTTCCGAGCCGGGAACCAGCCAAATACCAAGCACAGCAGGTGAGTCATGCTCACCCCGCCCATCCTCGCCTGCGTATCGTCCTTGCATGGACCATCTGAGCTTGGACGATCCGCGTGCGATTGGGCCCTATCGACTTCTCGGGGTGCTGGGAGAAGGGGGTATGGGCCGGGTGTACCTCGCACGGTCCGCAGGGGGGCGGACCGTCGCCGTGAAGGTGGTGCGGGCCGAGTTCGCCAGGCAGGACGACTTCCAGCAGCGGTTCGCGCGGGAGGTCGACGCCGCGCGGCGCGTGAGCGGTCACTGGACCGCGCCGGTCCTGGACTTCGACACGAGCGCCGCGACGCCCTGGGTCGCCACCGGCTACGTACCGGGTCCCGACCTCCGGACCGTCGTCGCCGACGACTACGGCCCGCTGCCCGAGCATTCGCTGCGCAGCCTCGCGAACCGGCTCGCGCTCGCCCTGGAGGCCATCCACGACGCCGGTCTCGTGCACCGGGACCTGAAGCCGTCCAATGTCCTGGTCACCGTCGATGGTCCCCGCGTCATCGACTTCGGCATCGCCCGCGCCCTGCACGCCGTTTCCGGCAACGACTTCCGTACCCGCACCGGCGTTGTCGTCGGCTCGCCTGCCTTCATGTCGCCCGAGCAGGCGCGAGGGCTCGAAGTCGGCCCGCAGAGCGACGTGTTCAGCCTCGGTTCCGTCCTCGCCTACGCGGCGACCGGGCGGCTACCGTTCGGCAGCCACTCCATCGGGCTGCACGCGCAGTTGCTCCGCGTGATCGAGGAGGAGCCGGACTTGGAGGGCGTGCCGGAGGACCTGCTCGGGCTCGTACGCCAGTGCCTGGAGAAGGAGCCCGAGGGTCGTCCCACGCCTACGGAGCTTGTGGCCCGCACCGCCGCCGGGGAGGTGCGGCCATGGCTGCCGGGAGAGGTGCTCGAGCAGCTGGGAAGGCATGCGGCGTGGTTGCTGGATCTGGATCCGCAGGCACGTACGCCGGGTGTGCCTGTGGCTACGCAGCCGGACGTGCCGGTGGAGGCTCCGACCGATGCGCGGCCGGACACGCGGCCGGACACCCAGCCGAACACTCCGGTGGATGCGTACAAGGAGGTACAGCCCGACGTGTCGGTGGTTGCTTCGGTGGGCACCTCGACGTCCGACGGCCGCCCGCCACAGCCGAGTGCCCCGCCCGCGCAGTCACGGTTCAAACGGGCCCGATTCCTCGTCGCTGCCGTCGGGGTGCTGGTCCTCTCCGTCGGCGTGGCGATCGCGGCGAACTCCTGGGAAGGCAACGGCACGGACCCCGGTGGAAGCGGCGGTACGGACGGCAGCGGGGAGGCCACCCCGGAGGCGGTGGCCGTGCCTGAGACTTTCCTCGGGGCGTGGGAGGGCGTGCCGTTGAGCGACACGCGCGTACGTGTCGAGTTCAAGAAGGACGAGCAGCACCGCACGGTCGCCAGGTCCTTCTTCCTGACCGGCACCTCGCTCTGCGTCGTGAACAAGGAACCGAAGAATGCGTCCGAGGGCTCGGTTTCCCTGGGGGACGCCCGTAGCGAGAACGCCTTCGGCAGCGGCACGTGCACATTCCTGCCGTCGTACACCCTGAAGACCCGCAAGGACGGCAACCTCGACTTCGCCACCGACAACGGGCACTACAAGGCCGTCCTCTTCAAGGCCAGGACCGGCGAGGCGCCCGTGCCCGAGAAGTACTTGGGGCAGTGGGTGCCCAAGGGCAAGGAGAAGGACCCGACGGCCCAGGTCACCATCGAGCAGGCGAAGACCGGGGATATCTTCGTCAAGGGCTGGGACAACTCCGGTCAGAAACGCTGCACGTGGAAGGAGACCCTGGTGTTCGTGAACGACACCGGACTCATCTCCAGGCCGGTCTACCGACGCGGGTCGGCGGATCCCTGCGGCATGGCGCCCACCGGCGCCCGTGGGTACGCCCTCGCCCGCTCCGGCATCCTGTCCATGGGCCATGCGGCGCAGAAGCTGGAGTTCGTCCGCAGGGCCGGCGCGTAACGCATACGTACGGGGGCGTCGTAGGCGCACGACGTTTCCGCGCGTCAGAGCGCACCGAGGCGGAGGCCGCAGTCGGCACCATCGGCGGCGCGGTGACCGCCCTCGGTGGCCTGCTGAACCTCCGCGACGCCCGCCGGTGGCTTCTGGCAGCCGCCAGGGTCTGCCGTCACGACCCGCGCCCGGAAACGGTCCGGCAGAGCACTCGCCGCTGTCCGCGCGCCGACCGAGCACGGCTGCGCCCCCCTGAAGAGCCGGCGGGCCGAGCGACCTGTCGAGAGTGGGACGAGGCCCGCTAGATTCACCCCGGCGATGTGACATCTCGTGGCAGATGAGAGGGTCGGGCGGGTGAGCGAGACACCACCGAAAACGCTGCAATACCGCTGTGACGGGCCAGAGGACGCCCCGGTCCTGATCCTGGGTCCCTCACTGGGTACCACCTGGCACATGTGGGACCGCCAGGTTCCGGAGCTGTCGCAGCAGTGGCGCGTGCTCCGCTTCGACCTGCCGGGCCACGGCGGCGCCCCCGCCCACGCCGCCACCTCCGTGACCGAGCTCGCCGGCCGGCTCGTCGCGACCCTCGACGAGCTCGGCGTCCAGCGCTTCGGCTACGCGGGCTGCTCCATCGGCGGCGCGGTCGGCATGGACCTGGCGCTGAGGCTGCCGCACCGGGTGGCCTCGCTGGCGCTGATCGCCACCTCGCCGCGGTTCGGGACCGCCGACGAGTTCCGGCAGCGCGGGGTGATCGTGCGCACCAACGGCCTCGACCCCATGGCCCGTACCGCGCCCGAGAACTGGTTCACGCCCGGTTTCGCCGCCGCCCAGCCCGCGATCGTCGAGTGGGCGGTGCAGATGGTGCGCACCACCGACCCCGGCTGCTACATCGGTGCCTGCGAGGCGCTCGCCGCCTTCGACGTACGCGCCGAGCTGGGGCGGGTCGGCGTGCCGACCCTCGTCCTCGTCGGCGCCGACGACCAGCTCACCGGGCCCGCCGAGGCCCGCACCCTGGTCGCCGGCATACCCGACGCCCGGCTCGCCCTGGTCCCCGGCGCCTCGCACCTCGCGCCCGTGGAGCAGCCCGGTGCGGTGAGCGACCTGCTCGTACGCCACTTCTCCTCGGCCTGGCAGGACACGCTCGCCGCGATCCCGGCCCCGCCCGTCGCCCCCGCGATCTCCGCGCCCGTCACGCCCGTCGCCGAGCTCGGCCCGGCGCCTGAGCAGCCGAGGGCCGCCGGGGCGCTGCGCCCCGATCCGTACGAGGCCGGGATGCGGGTCCGCCGCGAGGTGCTGGGGGACGGGCACGTGGACCGGGCGACGGCCGCGGCCGACGGGTTCACGGCCGACTTCCAGGAGCTGATCACGCGGTACGCGTGGGGCGAGGTCTGGAATCGGGACGGCCTGGACCGCCGCATGCGCAGCGCGGTCACGCTCACGGCGCTGGTGGCCGGGGGCCACCTGGAGGAGCTGGCGTTCCACACGCGTGCGGCGCTGCGCAACGGGCTGACCCCGGCGGAGATCCGTGAGGTGCTGATGCAGACGGCGGTGTACTGCGGCGTCCCGGCCGCGAACTCCGCGTTCCGCGTCGCGCAGCAGGTCATCCGCGAGGAAACGACCCCGCGGGCCTAGGTTGTACTGCCCAGCCAGGTTGGTCGAGTTTGTGTGACGACACGGTCTGAATCTGTGAGATGGGGAAGGCCTCCGGTTGTGGAGTGGAGCTGTCGAGGAACCGCTCCGCCAACCAGGAGGCCTTCGTGTCTCACGCTAACGCTGCTTTGACTCCCCGTGCCCGTCTTCGGCTGGCGCGTCTGATTGTCGATGACGGCTGGCCGGTCGCCCGTGCGGCCGAACGCTACGACGTGTCCTGGCCGACCGCCAAGCGGTGGGCCGACCGTTACGCCGAGTCCGGGCCGGCGGCGATGGCTGACCGGTCCTCCCGGCCGCACCGCAGTCCTGCCCGAACACCGCAGCCGCTGGTCCGCAAGATCGTGCACCTGCGCTGGAAGCAACGTCTGGGCCCGGTCCAGATCGCCGGACGGCTGGGCATGCCCGCCTCCACCGTCCACGCAGTCCTGACCCGCTGCCGGATCAACCGCCTGTCCCACATCGACCGCGCCACCGGCGAGCCGGTCCGCCGCTACGAGCACGATCATCCCGGCGCAATGCTCCACATCGACGTCAAGAAGCTCGGGAACGTGCCCGACGGCGGCGGCTGGCGCTACGTCGGACGCGTCCAGGGCCGCAAGAACCGTGCCGCAACACCCGACAAGCCCCGCAACAAGTACCGAGGACCACTACTGGGAACCGCGTTCGTCCACACCGTCATCGACGACCATTCCCGCGTCGCCTACGCCGAGATCCGCGACGACGAGATGGCCGCCACCGCGGTCGACGTCCTGCGGCGCGCGGTAGCCTGGTTCGCCGCCCGAGGGGTGACCATCGAGCGGGTCCTCACCGACAACGGCTCGGCCTACCGCTCCCGGCACTGGACACAAGCCTGCACCGAGCTCGGCATCACACCGAAGAAGACCCGCCCCTACCGGCCACAGACCAACGGCAAGGTCGAACGCTTCCACCGCACCCTCGCCGACGGCTGGGCCCTCGGCCGCTTCTACCCCAGCGAATCAGCCCGCCGTAAAGCCCTGCCAGCCTGGCTCCATCACTACAATCACCACCGCCCCCACACCGCGACCGGCGGCAAACCACCCATCACCAGGTTGACCAACGTCCCCAGGCAATACACCTAGGGAGTGTTTTCACAGTGGCGTCGTCCGCCCGCAGGGCGGGCCCGGCGGCGTCTGGTGCGGGCGATCGCAAGGCGGAGGAGGGGGGAGTCCATGCGGTGGGGACACCTCCCGTGCCCGAAGGGCCACGCGGGTGGGGGCACCTCCCAGGCGCGAGCTCTGGGGGAGCGGGCCAGGCGTCGCCGGCAGACGGGACTGTGAAGACACGACCTAGGTGTATTGACCTGGAGCTCCGTCCCGGGCGCGGTCAAGGCCGTGCCGGGGGCCTTGGGGGCCTGCCCCCAGTTCGGGAAGGGGTGGGGTGGGGAAAAAGACCACCAATGAGGCCCGTGGTACCTGAGGGGCTGAGAGGGAGGTCGCTTCGGTGAAGCTCACAAAGAAGTCGCACGCGTGCGTCCGGCTGGAGAAGGACGGCCGCACCCTCGTCATCGATCCCGGCGCCTTCAGCGAGGAGGACGCCGCGGCCGGCGCCGACGCCGTGCTCGTCACGCACGAGCACCCCGACCACTTCAGCGAGCCACGGCTCCGGGTCGCGATGGATGCGAATCCGGCCGCCGAGATCTGGACGCTGCGCAGCGTCGCCGAGCAGCTCTCGGCCGCGTATCCCGGGCGCGTCCACCCCGTCGGCGAGGGTGACACGTTCACGGCCGCCGGCTTCGACGTGCAGGTGCACGGGCAGCTGCACGCCGTGATCCACCCGGATCTGCCGAGGATCACCAATGTCGGCTTCCTGGTGGACGGATCGGTCTTCCACCCCGGCGACGCGCTCACCGTGCCCGGCCGGCCGGTCGAGACGCTGATGCTTCCGGTGATGGCGCCGTGGAGCAAGGTCTCCGAGGTCATCGATTACGTGCGCGAGGTCGGGCCGCGCCGGGCGATCGACATCCACGACGCCCTGCTGACCGAGCTCGCGCGGCCCATCTACGACACGCACATCGGCAATCTGGGCGGCGCCGAGCACAGCAGGCTCTCCTCGGGTGAATCGACGGAGCTCTGACTGTCACACCCCGCGGTTAGGCTTGCGGCATGCGCATTGCCACGTTCAACGTCAATTCGATCACCGCCCGGCTGCCCCGGCTGCTCGCCTGGCTGGAGAGCAGCGGCACCGACGTGCTGTGCATCCAGGAGACCAAGTGCACCGCCGAGCAGTTCCCGGCCGACGCCCTGAAGGAGCTGGGCTACGAGTCCGCGGTCAACGCCGACGGCCGGTGGAACGGGGTGGCGGTGGTCTCCCGGGTCGGCCTGGAGGACGTCGTGAAGGGGCTGCCGGGCGCGCCGGCGTACGGCGGTGTGCAGGAGCCGCGGGCGCTCGGCGCCACCTGCGGCCCGGTCCGCGTCTGGTCGGTGTATGTGCCCAACGGGCGCGAGGTGGCCCACGAGCACTATGTGTACAAGCTGGCGTGGCTGGAGGCGCTCAAGGCCGCCGTCGCCGATGACGCCGAGGGCGACCGCCCGTTCGCGGTGCTCGGTGACTACAACATCGCGCCGACCGACGCCGATGTGTGGGATCGGTCCTTCTTCGAGGGTATGACCCATGTGACCGAGCCGGAGCGGGCAGCGCTTGAGGGGCTGCGCGGCACCGGCCTCGCCGACGTCGTGCCCCGCCCGCTCAAGTACGACCACCCGTTCACGTACTGGGACTACCGTCAGCTGTGCTTCCCCAAGAACCGGGGCATGCGCATCGACCTGGTGTACGGGAACGAGCCGTTCACCCGGGCCGTCAGGGACAGCTATGTCGACCGCGAGGAGCGCAAGGGCAAGGGTGCATCGGACCACGCCCCCGTCGTGGTCGACGTCGAGTTCTGACGCCGGGCCCGGGAGACCTCGGGGGGTACCGGCTCTGCGCGCCGTGTGGTGCGCCTGTCCATGGGAATGCGAGGCTGATCGGTATGAACATCCCTTTCTTGGACAACTGGCGCAGACGGCACAGTGCGGAGAGGGGTGGCCAGGCGCTGGCTCCCCCCGCCGGGGAGGACCCGGACGGCGTGGGCGAGCTGCTGGCCGAGTGCGAGCTGCTCAGGGTCCGGGCGGGGCAGCAGGGGCTCGATCTGGATGACACCCCGGAGTCGCTGGAGGCGCTCGACCAGCTGCCGCCGCGCTGGCGGGACGACCCCGAGGAGCTGCCCTGGCTGGGCAACGACGCGGGGCTCTATCTCGGCACCGTGATCGTCCGCACGGTCCGGGGTGCCTCCTGGCACGTCTGGCCGGGCGGCCACCCGGTGGTCCGGCTCGCCTCGGGGCGCGAGGTCAATGTGGTGGAGGCGGGGCTGGACTGGGCGGTGAACGGATCGCCCGAGCTCTCCCAGGTGTACGCGGAGGCGGCCGAAGCCTGAGATCGACGTGAGGCTTATACGGCTTTTACCCCGATGTCCCAATCGTGCGTGTTGGGGGAGAAGTGCCTTTGCGCCGCTGGGTAGTTTGCGTGATCTCGACACCCGCTGAGAAATGGGGCAGGGCAGCGTATGTCCGTCGTTCCTTTGATCGAGTTGTGTGACGTCAACCAGTGCTACGGGCAGGAGTCCCCCCACGCCCCCGGGGGCGTGGGGGGAGGGCCGGGGTAGTCCGGAGAGCCCGCCCCGGCCCAGTGGCAGCCGGAGATCACTCCTCGCGCAGCGGCACCGACACGTAGGACGGGTCGGCCGCGGGCGAGGAGAAGGTCAGCTGCGCGCCGGACGGGTTGTGCTCGATGTAGAGCGGGTCGACGGTGTCGACGACCAGGGCGAGCCGGTGGCCGGCCGGTACGTCGTAGGCGGTGGAGAACAGCTCCAGGTCCACGGTGAACGGCCTGCCCGGTGTCTGCCCGTGGAAGGTGTGCGGCGCGTTGCTCACCAGCTTGCCGAGGCCGAGCGGGCCCACGTCGTAGAGGTACGCGACGAGGGTGCCGCTCTCCTTGGTGCCGGTGACCGTGGTGTGCAGTTTCACCGTTCCCCGGATCCGCTGCGCCGCCGCGCCGCGCTCCGTCTGCCAGACGGCGGTGTACGACCGTGGCAGCAGCGGGATCGAGGCGACCGGGGGCAGTCCGAGGAACTGGTCAAGGGCGTTCGACAGCATCAGGATCCCGCCATTGGCCCCTGAGTCGACGTTCGCCCGGATCGTCCTGGTGCCGCCCAGGGCGACCTTGCGGGCGTCCGCGCCGACCGACTTCCAGTCGGGGTAGGTCTCGTAGCCGCCGGAGGAGCGGGACTTGACGCGGACGGGCTGCTCGCGGTCGACGCCGTTGGCGGTGCCCTTCAGATGGTGGTCGAACCAGCGGTGCGCGCTGGTCCAGGTGTCGTTGGGCAGTCCCAGCAGACCCGTCGCCTCGGCGGTGGCGTGGTCGCCGGGGCGGAACTCCAGCCGCTTGGGGCCGGTGAGCCGCTCGTAGAACTCGGCGTACTGGTTGGGCGGGAAGATGGTGTCGCCCCAGGCGTTGCCGAGCATGATCGCGGCGCCGTTGTCGTTGATCCGGTCGAGGTAGGTGGCGGGGGAGCGCTTGCGCCCCCAGGCGATCATCTCGTCCTCCTTGGCCAGGTTCGAGCCGAGGAAGTCCTTGAGGACCTGCTGGAGTTCGGGGCTCGGACGGCCCGTCAGGAAGCCCGCGCCGCCGAGGAGCGCGGCGGCCTGGAGGTGCTGTGTGCGGCCGCTGTATATGGAGGCGATCAGATCGCCCCAGCCGCTCAGCGCCGCGACGGCCCGGACGCGCTTGTCGTGGGCGGCGGCGAGCAGGCTGATCCCGGCGCCGTACGACACTCCGGCCATGCCGACCCGGGACGGGTCGGCCGGGGTGTGCGCGAGCGCCCAGTCGATGACCCGGGAGGCGTCGGCGATGTCCGGCGGGCCCGCCACCTCGATCTGTCCGCCGGACTGCCAGAAGCCGCGCGCGTTGTAACTGACCACCACATAGCCGGATTCGGCGAGCTCGACGGCCTGGGCGAGGTACTCGACCTGGGGTGTGGCCCAGCTGGTGGGCAGCACGATCACGGGGTACGTGCGCGAGCCGCCGGCACCGGCCGGGGTGACGACATTGGCCTTGAGCACGGTGCCGCCGTCGCCCCGGATGTCGACGAACCGTATACCGGCGGTGTCCCGGGTCCCGGCCGCCACCGCCGGAGCGGCCGGGACCAGCCCGAAGGCGGCCCCGGCCACGAGGGCGGCCGAGACGGTCGCGGTCGTCGAGGTGCGCAGGGCCTTGTGGGGGTGGACCATGGCTCACTCCTGACTCGTGCCAGTCCGAAAGTGACCCGACGGTAACCGGCCACCCCTACCTTGGGTAACTGGTCGGTAAGTTACGCCACCGTAACGATTGTTGGACCTGATGTCAGCGCAGCGCGCTCTTCGCCTGCCACTGCGACCAGTCCAGATTCCACGCCCCGTAGCCGTTGTTGAGCGCGACCGTGCCCTTGGAGTCGTCGCCGGTGATCTCGAACGGATCGCCCACCTGGACCGCTTCGTAGATCGCCGCCGCATCCGAGTCGCTCATCCCGATGCAGCCCGAGCTCTTGTTGGCGGAGCCCAGGAACGCGCTGTTCCACGGGGCGGCGTGGGCGTACATCCCCGACCAGGTCAGCCGCATCGAGTAGTCGACCATCTTGTCGTACGCGTCGCCGAGGCCGACCGTCTCGGAGCGCATGTTGATCGTGCCCTCCTTGGACATCAGCACGGCCGTGCCGCCCCACGACGCCTTCTCGCCGCCCGGCGTCCCCGCGGACATGGGCGCGTCCCTGACCAGTGCCCCGTCCCGGAACAGCTTCAGCCGGTGGTCGTCGAGGTCGACCTTCACCACCTGCTGCTTGCCGATGGTGAAGCTCATGGGGTAGTCGCGGACGAACCAGCCGCCGCCCTCGCCCGAATCGACGCCGCTCAGCTCGGCGTTGAGCGTGACCTTGGTGCCCGGCTTCCAGTACTCCTTCGGCCTCCAGTCCACCCGGGACCTGCCGGACCAGTCCTCCATCCAGCCCCAGGACCCCTCCGTGTTGTTCGAGGTGGTCACCTTCAGATGCTTCTCGACCTCCGCCCTGTTCTTCACCGGGTGGTCGAAGACGATCGACAGCGGCTGGGCGACGCCGACCGTGCGGTTGCCGCCGGGTGCCAGCGTCACCTTGTTGACCAGCTCCGGCGCCGCGGTGGTGAACTCCGCTGTGGCCGTCCCGCCCTGGTCGTCCTGGGCCCGCACCGAGTACGCCGTGCCGGGCGCGGCGCTCCGGGCGGAGGTCCAGCCGCGGCCGTCGGCGGAGACCGTGCCTGCCAGCCGGCCCCCCTTGGAGTCGGTGACCGTGACCTCCGTCAGCTTGCCCTCGGCGAGCGTGACCTTCACCGGCACGCCGGCCTTGGCCCGAGTGCCCTGCAGATTCACCGAGATGGCGGTCCGCGGCTTGCCGTCCGCGCCGCCCTTGGCGTCTGTTCCGGCGTCCGACGCGGCAGCGCCGGCGCAACCGGAGAGTGCGAGGACGAGGGCCACGGCACCGGCGGCCGAGCCGGTGCGGGCGGTCGAGCCGGTGGAACGGGCGGCCGTGCGGCCGGTGGAACGGGTGGCCGTACGCGGACCCATCGGGGCACGGCTGTGACTGCGGATGCGGCGGCTGCGGCTCAACTCAATACCTCCGTTGCGATCTCTTCCGTGGAGAGAGAGCGCGGTGGTGCGGACGGGGTTGCGTGGAAGGCTGGTGTTTCCGCCGCTCCTGATGTGACATGTCCGACAGTGCGCCCCTTCCGCACCCTGGCGGTTCCGTGAACCGCGGGCCACGGTGGTGGCGTACGCACCACACGTCCGCACGAGCCCGCGAACGGAAGACGGAGAAGACGTGACCCCATTCGTGCTCCCGCACACGCTCCTCGGCGAGGGACCGCACCATGTCGTCGCCGTACACGGCTGGTTCGCCGACCGCGACGCCTACGCGGCCGTGCGCCCCGACCTGGATCTGTCCTCGTTCACCTACGCCTTCGTGGATCTGCGCGGATACGGAGAGGCGATGGGCACACCCGGCGCCTACACCACGGGCGAGGGCGCCGCCGACGTGCTCGCGCTCGCCGAACGGCTCGGCTGGGACCGCTTCTCGCTCATCGGCCACTCCATGGGCGGCTCGGTCGTCCAGCGGGTGGCGGCGCAGGCGCCCCACCGCGTGCGCCGGCTGGTCGGTGTCTCCCCGGTGCCCGCCAGCGGACTGCCGATGCCGCCCGACCAGTGGGGGCTCTTCGCCGACGCCGCCGACCGCCCGGCCAACCGCCGCGCCATCATCGACATCACGACCGGCTCGGTGCGGCCCGCCGCCTGGCTCGACCGCATGGTGCGGCGGTCGCTGCGCCGCAGCGACCCCAAGGCCTTCCGGGCCTGGCTCGACTCCTGGGCCGTCGAGGACTTCCACGCCGACGTCGAGGGCTCCACCGTCCCCGCGCTCGCCGTCGTCGGCGCCCTCGACCCCGCGCTCGGCGCCCCGCTGACACGGGACACCTGGCTGCGCTGGTACGCACGCGGCGAGCTCACCGAACTGCCCGCCGCCGGGCACTACGCCATGGACGAGACCCCGCTGCAGCTCATCCGCACCGTCGAGGACTTCCTTCGGGCCGACGGATGACCACCGCCGTTCCGGACGTGTTCGACCCGCGGGTCTACGCCGGCGGGCTGCCGCACGAGGCCTTCCGCACCCTGCGCGAGCAACGGCCCGTCGCCTGGCAGGACGAGTACGAGGTGCTCGGCTGGCCCGCCGGACCCGGGTTCTGGGCGGTCACCCGCCACGCCGACGTCGTGCGGGTGCTCAAGGACGCGGAGTGCTTCTCGTCCTGGCTCGGCGCGACGCAGATCCGCGACCCCGACCCCGCGGACCTGCCGTTCGTCCGCCGCATGATGCTCAACCAGGACCCGCCCCACCACGGCCGGCTGCGGCGGCTGGTCAGCCGTGCCTTCACCCCCAAGCGGATCGACCGCTTCACCGCGGCGGCGCGGGACCGCGCCCGGGAACTGCTGACCGCCGCCCGCGAGTACGGACCCGTCGTCGACCTGGTCGCCACCGTCACCGACGACTACGCCCTGCTCAACCTCGCCGATCTGCTCGGCGTACCGGAGAGCGACCGGGGGCTGCTGCTCGGCTGGACCGAGCGCGTCATCGCCTACCAGGACCCGGACGAGCCACCGGTCCTCGGCGCCGACGGGCGACCGGTCAACCCGCGCTCACCCGCCATGCTGCGGGAGATGTTCGCCTATGCGCAGGAACTCGCCGCGTACAAACGGCGCAGGCCCGCCGACGACCTCATGACCGCGCTCGCCGCGCCCGGACTCTCCGACGCCGAACTGGAGATGTTCTTCTTCCTGCTCACCGTCGCCGGCAACGACACCGTCCGCAGCGCCGCGCCCGGCGGCCTCCTGGCGCTCGCCGAACACCCCGACGAGCAGCGGCGGCTGCGGGCGGGGGAGGCGGACGTCGGCACGGCCGTCGACGAACTGCTGCGCTGGCACCCGCCGGTGCTCTCGTTCCGCCGCACGGCGGTCCGCGACACGGCCATCGGCGGGCACCGGGTGCGCGCGGGCGACAAGGTCGTCGTCTTCCACGCCTCCGCCAACTACGACGAACGCGCCTTCGCCGACCCGTACCGGCTCGATCTGTCCCGCTCGCCGAACCCGCACGTCTCGTTCGGCGACGGCCCGCACGTCTGCCTCGGCGCGCACTTCGCGCGCCTCCAGCTCCGTGTGCTGCACGAGGAGGTGCGGGCGACGCTGCCGCCCCTCGCCGTGGCCGGGGCGCCGAAGCGGCTCGTGTCCAACTTCATCAACGGGATCAAGGCACTGCCGATCGGCCTCGACCGGCCGCGGCGGGGGTCCTAGGTCGTGTCTTCGAAGTCCCGTCTGCCCGGTGACGCCTGGCACGCTCCCCCAGAGCTCGCGCCTGGGAGGTGCCCCCCACCCCCGTAGCCCTTCGGGCACGGGAGGTGCCCCCACGCCGCGTTGTCGTCGGTCGCCCATGTCCCCCGTAGCCCATCGGGCACGGGAGGTGCCCCCACCGCATGGACTCCCTCCTCCGCCCTGCGATCGCACGCACCAGACACCGCCGGGCCCGCCCTCCGGGCGCACGACGCCACGGTGAAGACACTCCCTAGCTCGCCGCGCGGTGCGACTTCCGCGTGGCGGGCGCGGGCGCAGGCGTGGGGGCCGGGGTCTGCGCCGCGCGTGTGACGTCCGCGACGAGCTCGACGACATCCGGCCCGTACGCCTGGGTGTTGACCACTTTCAGCAGCAGGACGAAGGGGTTCGCGCCGTGCTTGCGGGCCAGCTTCACATGGTGGCGCGCAAGATAGCGGGTCGCGGCCTGATTGGTGATCGCCCGCTGCCCGCAGAAGAGGAAGACCGGTCTGCCGCCCTCGCCCGCCGTGAGCCGCGCGAGCAGCACGTACTCGGTGGTGCCCGCGTCCAGGCGGTAGCGCTCGGAGCCTATCTGGAAGGCGCCGCGGTCCGGGCCCGGCTCCACATCCGTGTTGATCTTCACGCCGGGCAGCAGCGACGACAGATGGGCGGCCATCCGGCGGTTCGAGTACGGCCCCCCGACGCAGAACTCCGTACGCTCGCCGAAGCCCTGCTGGGAGACGTCATGGTGAATGATCTGGGCGTGCGCCCCGCAGTCCTTGACGAGCGCGGAGAGTTCGAGCAGCGCGAACACGTCGAAACGGTGGACCGCTCCCTCGCTGCCCGCCTCGCGGTTGACGACGAGCAGGCACTCGGAATTCCGCGGCAGACCGAAGAAGGCCTGCTTGCGGCGGAGCGCCCGGCGCCAGAGGTAGTTGCGGGCGAACCAGCCGAGCGAGGCGCTGATACCGGCGGCCACGACACCGAGCACGATGTTGCGCAGGTCTTCATTCATGGGCGCGCATGGTAGCGGCACCGGTGGAACAATGTTCGATGCGGTCCTGACGGGAGGACCGAGGCGAAGTTACGCTGCGCGGACGTTCGTTGACCGGAGGTGCGCATGCGACGTAGTGCCGCTCGGATTGTCACGATTCCTGCCGTCGCGCTGGCGGTGCTGTCGGCGGGCGCCGCCGCCCCGCCGGGGGACCGGTCCCCGGCCGCGCCGGGCGGCTCGCCGGTGAAGACACCCGTGGCCGTCGGCTACGGAGGGGCGGTCGCGAGCGTCGACGCGGACGCGTCGGCGGCCGGTATCGAGGTCCTGCGCAGGGGCGGGAACGCCGTGGACGCGGCGGTGGCGACGGCCGCGGCGCTGGGCGTCACCGAGCCGTACTCGGCGGGCATCGGCGGGGGCGGCTTCTTCGTCCACTACGACGCGAAGTCCCGCCAGGTCCGCACCATCGACGGGCGGGAGACGGCCCCTCGCTCCGCGGACGCGTCCCTGTTCGTCGAGAACGGCAAGCCCGTACCCTTCGAGGAGGGCGTGACCAGCGGTCTCGGCGTCGGCACCCCGGGCACCCCGGCGACCTGGGACGCGGCGCTCGCGGCATGGGGGAGCCGCCCGCTGCGGGAGCTGCTGAAGCCGGCGGAACGCCTGGCGGAGGACGGCTTCACCGTGGACGCGACGTTCCGCTCCCAGACCCAGGCGAACGAGGCCCGCTTCCGGGACTTCCCCGCCACCTCCGAGCTGTTCCTGCCCGGCGGCGGGCTGCCGGTGGTCGGGTCGGTCTTCAAGAACCCCGACCTCGCACGCACGTACGAGGAGCTCGGGCGCAAGGGGACGGGGGCGCTGTACCGGGGTGCCATCGCCCGGGACATCGTGAACACCGTGCGCGAGCCCGGTGTCCGCGAGGGCGCGACACGGGTCGTGCGGCCCGGCGACCTGACGCTCCAGGACCTCGCGGCGTACGAGACGCAGCGCAGGCTGCCGACGAGGGTGTCGTACCGCGGGCTCGACGTGTACGGGATGGGCCCCTCGTCGTCGGGCGGCACGAGCGTGGGCGAAGCGCTGAACATCCTGGAGCGGACCGACCTCTCCGGCGTCTCCGAGGCGAAGTACCTGCACCGGTTCATCGAGGCGAGCCGCATCGCCTTCGCCGACCGCGGACGCTGGGTCGGCGACCCGGCCTTCGAGGACGTGCCGGTGCGGGAGCTGCTCTCGCAGCGGTACGCCGACTCGCGCGAGTGCCTCATCCGCGACGACGCCGTGCTGACCAGCCCGCTCGCACCGGGGGACCCGCGCAACCCCGCGGCCTGCGGCGGCGGGGGGACGGCGGCGCCGACGACGTACGAGGGCGAGAACACGACGCATCTGACGGTCGCCGACAAGTGGGGCAACGTCGTCGCGTACACGCTGACGATCGAGTCGACCGGCGGCAGCGGGATCACCGTGCCCGGACGGGGCTTCCTGCTCAACAACGAGCTGACCGACTTCTCCTTCGTCCCGGCGAACCCGGCCGTGCACGACCCGAACCTGCCGGGGCCGGGCAAGCGGCCACGCTCCTCGATCTCCCCGACCATCGTGCTGGACGACCACGGCCGGCCGGTGCTGGCGCTCGGCTCGCCGGGCGGCGCGACGATCATCACGACGGCGCTGCAGACGCTGACGGGTGTCGTGGACCGCGGTCTGCCCCTGGTCGACGCGATCGCGGCGCCGCGGGCGAGCCAGCGCAACCAGGCGACGACGGAGCTGGAGCCGGGGCTGTGGGACAGCCCGCTGCGGGCGGAGCTGGAGGCGCTGGGCCACGCGTTCCGGGCGAACCCGGAGATCGGGGCGGCGACCGGGGTGCAGCGGCTGCCGGACGGCCGCTGGCTGGCGGCGGCGGAGAAGGTCCGCAGGGGCGGCGGCGCGGCGATGGTGGTCCGCCCCGCGGGATGACCCACCGGGGCGGCGCGAGGGGACCGGCACTCTCGCGCCTCCCGTGTCCGCGCGGTCGATTCGGGGGCGCGCCGTCACCCTCACGCGCCGTCCCGCTGGCGTCCGTGCGCGCTCGGCGGCTTGCTGGAGGTGAGAAGAAAGCGAGCCGTCCATGGAGCCGAAGAGCGACCGGCTGAGGACCCCCCGCGCCGCCGGGCTGGCCGGAATCGTGTTCGCGGTGCTGCTGGGAGCCGCGATCGTGCTGGTCCGGCTGGGGCTGCCACCGGGCGGCGTCGACGCCGCCGACGGGAGCAACCCCCACCGCACGCGTGCCGTGCGGGTGGCGCTTGAGCTCGTGCCGTTCGCCGGGATCTTCTTCCTGTGGTTCATGGGGGCCCTGCGCGCCCGGGTCGGCGACGCGGAGGACAGGTTCGTCGCCACGGTCTTCATGGGCAGCGGACTCGTCTTCGTCGCCTCCCTCTTCGGCGCCGCCGCGGCGGCCGGCAGCGCCCTGAACCACCCGGAGACCGGGGAGTTCGGTCGCAATTTCGCGCTGACGCTCCTGACGACGTACGCGATGCGCATGGCAGCCGTCTTCATCTTCGCGAGCTCGACCATCGGGCACCGCCTCAGAGTCTTCCCGCGCTGGCTCGGCGTGCTCGGCTACCTCTCGGGGCTGGTCCTGCTCTTCGCGGGGCCGGCGTTCCCGTGGTCGGAACTGATCTTCCCGTTCTGGTCCCTGGTCGTCAGCGTGCACATCCTCAGGGTCGGCCTGCACGCCCGGCCCCGGGCGGCCACGGAGACCGGCGTCTCCGGCACGGCCTGAGTGCCGCGCGGTCACCCGGCCGGCCCGCTCCGGCGAGCCGTCCCCGGCCCGGCCGCGCATGCTGGACGAGGGGGATGACCGGGCCACGGGAAGGGCTGATCCTCGGTGAGGCTTGTCGTCGATCTCAACCGCTGCCAGGGGTACGCGCAGTGCGCGTTCCTGGCCCCCGACGTCTTCGCCATGCACGGCGACGAGTCGCTGCTGTACAACCCGGACGCCGACGAGGCACAGCGCGAGTACGTCGAGCGCGCCGTCGCCGCCTGCCCGGTCCAGGCCATCCTGGTGGACCAGGTGGAGACCCCGGCCGGAGCCGCAGCCGGAGCCGCAACATCCGCCCAGGAGGCACCCCGTGAGCGTTGACGGATTCCTCCAGCGGCTCAGGAGCGAGGGCCGGATCGTCGTCGTGGGTGCGTCACTGGCCGGCCTCAGGGCCGCCGAGACCCTGCGCGCCGAGGGCTTCACCGGCACCCTCACGCTCATCGGCGACGAACCGTACGAGCCGTACGACCGGCCCCCGCTGTCCAAGCAGGTGCTCCTCGGCAGGGCGAGCGCGGAGCACACCGCCCTGCCGAGGCGCCGTGCCATCGACGCGGAGTGGCGTCTCGGCGTGCCGGCCACCGGCCTCGACATGGCAGCCAAGCGGGTGCGGCTGGCCGACGGCGACGAGGTCCCGTACGACCGGCTGCTGATCGCGACCGGCGTGCGCGCCCGGCCGTGGCCGAACGAGGCGGAGGCCGGCCTCGACGGGGTCTTCGTGCTGCGCACCCGCGACGACGCGGTGGCGCTCCAGCGCCGGCTCGCGGAGGAGCCCCGCCGGGTCTTCGTCATCGGCGCCGGTTTCACCGGCTCGGAGATCGCCTCCGCCT
Organism: Streptomyces sp. FIT100; assembly: GCF_024584805.1. NCBI lineage: Bacteria > Bacillati > Actinomycetota > Actinomycetes > Kitasatosporales > Streptomycetaceae > Streptomyces > Streptomyces sp. FIT100. Next base: position 6,824,539 of record NZ_CP075715.1, read on the forward strand.
GCCATGAGCGCGGACTGCCCGTCACCGTTGCCGAACGGGGCGACGCGCCCCTGGTCGGCGCGCTCGGCGGGGTCGTCGGCCGGGTCGCCGCGGAGCTCCAGCGCGAGCACGGCGTCGACCTGCGCACCGGTGTCATGGTCACCAGGCTGGAGGGGGACTCGGCCGGCCGGGTCCGCGCCGCCCATCTCTCCGACGGCAGCGAGGTCGAGGCCGATGTCGTCGTGGTGTCCCTCGGCGCGACCCGCAACACCGAATGGCTCGCCGGTTCCGGGCTCGGCGCGGGCCCCCGCGGCATCGCCTGCGACGCCGGCTGCCGGGCCTTCGACATCCGCGGCATCGTCACCGACGACATCTTCGTGGCCGGCGACGTGGCACGCTCCCCGCACCCGCTCTTCGGGTACCAGTTCCTGTCACTGGAGCACTGGGGCAACGCGGTCAGCCAGGCCGAGATCGCCGCGCACAACATGCTCAGCGACAGCGTCGACCGCCGCCCCCACATGTGGGTCCCGGCGTTCTGGTCCTCGCAGTTCGGGGTGAGCATCAAGTCCGTCGGCGTGCCGTCCATGGGTACGGAGATCCTCATCGCCCAAGGCGCCCTCGCCGAGCGCCGGTTCACCGGCGTGTACGGCTACCAGGGCCGCGTCATCGGCGCCGTCACCTTCGACCAGACCCGCTGGCTGGAGTTCTACCAGCACCTCATCGAGACGACCGCGCCGTTCCCGCCGCCGTTCCCCACCGTCGACCGGCGCTCCGACGGACAGCGCCCCCTCCCGGCCGACTTCCCGGACCCGTCGGTGCCCACGCACGGGCCCACCGTCACCCTCAGCGGGTACTCGCCGGCCGACCGGCGCATCACCTTCACCCCCGGCCGTCACTGACCCGCAAGGACTCGTAAGGACCCGCCATGACGCAAGCCTCGCTCCTGCGGCAGATCATCGACTACTCCAACCGCCCGAACCCGTATCCGCTGTACGCGGAGCTCCGCAATACGCCGGTGGTGCGCGAGCCGGACGGCGCCTATGTCGTCAGCACGTACTGGGAGATCGAGAGTCTGCTCCACGATCCGCGGGTCAGCTCCGACGCCCGCAACCTGTCCGTACCGCCCACCGACGACCTCTCGGAGCCGGAGGCGCAGTCGGCGCTGCCGCCGAGCTTCATCCGCCTCGACCCCCCGGAGCACGACCGGCTGCGCCGGATGGCGAACCGCTCCTTCGGGCCGCCGCACTCCCCGCGCCGCATCAACGACATGCGCGGCGAGCTCGCCGAGATCGTCACCGGACTGATCGACGGCATCGGGGACACGAGCCGGTTCGACCTCGTCGACCAGTTCTCGTACCCCTTTCCCGTGACCGTGATCTGCCGGCTGCTCGGCGTGCCGCGTGAGGACGAGCCGCGCTTCCGCACCTGGGTGGACACGCTGGTCACCGGTCTCGACCCGCGCAGGGGCGACGACGAGGCCGAACGGAACCGGGTCTCGAACGAGGCCAGGACGCAGCTGGGCATGTATCTGGCCGGACTGGTCGAGGAGCGCCGCAAGAAGCCCGGCGACGACATGCTGTCCCAGCTGACGACCGGCACCCACGGTGCGGACGGCTCCATGACGACGATCGAGGTCATCACCACCTCGGTCCTGCTGCTGATCGCCGGCCACGAGACGACGGTCAACCTGATCACCAACGGGATGCTCACCCTGCTGCGCCACCCGGAGGTGCTCCAGCGGCTGCGCGAGGATCCGGCCTACTCCGTGCCCATCGTCGAGGAACTGCTGCGCTACGAGCCCCCGGTGCAGCTGCTGCCGAACCGCACGGTCCTCACGGACGTCGACATCTGCGGTGTCACGATCCCCAAGGGCGCCTCGCTCTGGCTCGTCGTGGCCTCCGGCAACCGGGACCCGAAGCGCTTCAGCGACCCCGAGACCTTCGATCCGGACCGCGGGGACATCCAGCACCTCGGCTTCGGCAGCGGCATCCACAGCTGCTTCGGGGCGCCGCTCGCCCGGCTGGAGGCGCAGCTCGCACTGAGCGAGCTGGCCCGCAGGCTGGACAACCCCCGGCTGCTGGAGGATCCGCCGGAGTACCGGCAGAGCGCGGTGCTCCGAGGCCCCCGCCATCTGGCCCTGGCCTGCGACGGCATCCGCCCCTGACCACCCCGCGGCCCGTGAGCCGCCGTCCGGTGACGGCTCACGGACTGCCGCCGCTGCGGCTGCGGTTGTGCCTGCGGTCGTGACTGCACCCGCGGTCACCGCAGGGCCGCGGCCTCGTCGGCGGGAGGCGGCTACGGCGCGGTGAGGATCCGGGGCCCCTCGTCCGTGATCGCCACCGTGTGCTCGGCGTGGGCCGCGCGGGAACCGTCGGTCGTCCGCAGCGTCCACCCGTCGCGATCGGTCCAGTAGCCGTCGCCGCCGCCCCCGATCAGCATCGGCTCGATCGCGAGCACCATCCCGTGGCGCAGCGGCATGCCGCGGCCGGGGCGGCCCTCGTTGGGGACGCCCGGGTCCTCGTGCATCGTCCGGCCCACGCCGTGCCCGCCGAAGCCGGACAGGATGCCGTATCCGGCGGCCCGGCAGACCCGGCCGATCGCATGGGAGATGTCGCCGATGCGATTGCCGACGACCGCGGCGGCGATGCCCGCGTCCAGCGCCTCGTACGCCGTGTCGACGAGTCGGACGTCCGCCGGGCGGGGCCGGCCGACGGTGAAACTGATCGCCGAGTCGCCGACCCAGCCGTCCAGGACCGCGCCGCAGTCGATGCTCACGAGGTCGCCGTCGCGCAGCCGGTAGCCGTCCGGGACGCCGTGCACGATCGCGTCGTTGACGGACGCGCAGACGACGGCGGGGAACGGTGTGGGGGCCCAGTCCGGCCGGTAGTGCAGGAACGGCGAGCCGGCGCCCGCCTCGCGCAGCACGGCTCGCGCGCTCTCGTCCAGGTCCCGCAGTGTGACGCCCGTGGCGGCGCGGTCCCGTACGGCGGCGAGCGCCTCGGCGACGACCCGCCCGGCGGCCCGCATGGCGTCCAGTGACGCATCTGTCTTGATCTCCACCATGCCAATTACTATACCGGTCGGGGCGGTATTACCATGACGGCATGGTGCGCACCCCTCTCACCCCCGAAGAGCGTGAACGCGGCGAGCGGCTCGGCCGGTTGCTCCGCGAGGCGCGCGGCTCCCGCAGCATGGTGGAGGTCGCGGCCGCCGCCGGAGTCTCCGCCGAGACCCTGCGCAAGATCGAGACGGGCCGTGCGCCGACGCCCGCCTTCTTCACCGTCGCGGCACTGGCGGGGGCACTGGGCCTGTCCATGGACGAGCTCATGGCGCGCTGTGCCCTCGTGCCCGTGTGACACGAGGCCGTAGGGTCGCGCCATGGACCTCCAGGAGCTCGCCCGCGCCAAGTACGTCAGCCTCACCACCTTCCGCAAGGACGGCACGGGCGTCGCCACGCCCGTCTGGTTCGCCGTCGACGCCGGTGTGCTGTACGTCTGGACCCGCTCCGACTCGTGGAAGGTCAAACGGCTGCGCCGGGACGACCGCGTGACCCTCACCGCGTGCGATGTGCGCGGCCGGATCGCGCCGGGCGCGGAGCAGGCGGAGGGTACGGCGCGACTGCTGGACGGCGATCAGCTGAAGCGGGTCCGCGGTCTCCTCGCCCGCAAGTACACCTGGCAGTTCTGGCTCGTCGACCGGCCGGCCGCCCTGGTGCGCCTCGGCAAGCGCCCGCACACGGGTATCGCGGTGACGCCGCGGACACGTTGAGCGATCCGCACCGCCGCTGAAAACTGCGCGTAGCGGTCCCGTAACACGGCTGGGGTCGAATGCCTGCGAACCCGAGGCGGAAGAGGCGGGCCCACGATGGCGGTCTATCAACTCCCCGTGGAAGTGAGGGCGTTCGCTCAGTACCTGAGGGAGCTGACGGAGCGCCTCGACCGGGACGGCGGCTGGTACGGCGTCTTCCGGCAGCGAGACCCTGACGGGCTCCTCGCGTGCCTGAAGGGCGCGGAGGTCCCGCCCTGGGACGTGGTGGAGTCGCTGCTCGACGACCTCGCGGCGGCGGGCGGCGGCGAGGACGTGCACCGGCGCAGGACGGCGCAGGGCCGGGCCCTGCACGCGGCGGCCGCCGCCGCCCACGACCGCCGCCCCGGCGGCCGCGAGGCCCTCCGGCAGCGCCTGGAGCTGATGCGCCGCGCGCAGGCGCACGCGATGGAGCGCGGCGACACGCTGCTGCGGCAACTGGCCGCCGTGGCCGAGGACAGCCCGGAGTACCAGCGCCTCGCGAACGAACTGTCGTGGACCAACGACGACCACACCCGCGCGACCGCGCGGGTCGCCGAACTGGCCGCCCGTATCGCGGCGCTGCCCGCGGACACGTTGAGCGATCCGCACCCGCAGCCGGGTTGGGGCCGGCCACGGCCCGGCTCCGGGCAGCCGGCCGCCGCGGAGGCCGCCCCCGGGGAGGGGGCCGGGCTCCGGGCCGCCCCGGCCTCCGGCCTGCCGGGGGTGCCGGCTTCCGGGGTCTCCGCCGAGGCGCGGACGCCGGAGCCCGGCCCGGCCGGCGACCCCTACGTGCCGTCCCCGGCCGGGTTCCCCGACGCGTGGTTCCGTGACGGCGAAACCGGCGGGGGAAGCCCGGCCGAGGGGCAGGCGGAGGCCGGCGGGCCCGCACAGGCGCCCAGGCGGCGCGGTGGTGCCGGGAAGCGGCGGCCGCGCGGGGCGCGGTACGCCTGGCTGGACGTGGAGGACGACGACGGCGAGCAGGCAGGCGGCGGCGAGGCCGTCGCCGTGCCCGTACTGCCCGTGGCCGACGTACGGCCGCGCGGGGCGCGGTTCGGCGGGGGAGAACGCGAGCAGGACACCGGGACGGACACCGGGACGGCGGAACCGGCGGCCGCATCCGCCGCTTCCGCGGACGCGCACCGCGCCGCCACCGAGACCGTCGCCGCGCTCCTGCGGCTGCGCGCCGGCGGCCGCAGCGGCGAGGCGCACGCCCTGCTCTGCGAGGCCGCCGTGCGTCCGTCCGGCTGGCTGCCGGTGCTCGCGGCCGAGCTGAACCGCGCCGGACTCGGCGCCGACTGGGCGACCCTGCTCTGGGAGGCCGCGTCGCTGCCGCCCGAGCGGCTCGCCGAGGCCGCGGGCGCGCTCGCCGCGGCGGGCAGGCCGGAGGACTGCGGGCAACTGCTGCGCCAGGGCGTCGCCCGCCCGGCAGCCGAGATCGCCCACGCCGTGCTCGCCCTCACCGACGCCGGCGGGCGCAGCGAGGCCGACGCCCTCCTCGCCGCGTTCGTCCGGGCCCGTACCCCCGAGGACGCCGCCCAGCTCGCCGCCACCGATCCGCGCAGGCTCGTCCCGCACCTGCTCTCCGCGGCCCGTGCGGTCTCCGGTGACCGGGAGCGCGATCTCGCCCACGCGCTGCGTGTCGCAGGATTCGTAAGCGCCTGAAAACGTACGGTATACGCTGTTTGTCGACCGCTCGGGTGCGAAACATGATCGACACTGGTGGTTGACGACGATGGTCTTGCCCCAGTGTGTGACGGGGCTTACGTTCTCCTCCTACGCACCGTGTCTACGTGCGTAGAAGCTCTCTGACGTCCTGTCGAAGGAGCAGCTCATGACCAACGTCGTACGCGCCGCACTGGTCCAGGCGACCTGGACCGGCGACACCGAATCGATGATCGCCAAGCACGAGGAGCACGCCCGTGAGGCGGCCCGGCAGGGTGCCAAGGTCATCGGCTTCCAGGAGGTCTTCAACGCGCCGTACTTCTGCCAGGTGCAGGAGGCGGAGCACTACCGCTGGGCCGAGCCCGTCCCGGACGGCCCCACGGTGCTGCGCATGCGCGACCTCGCCCGGGAGACCGGCATGGTGATCGTCGTCCCCGTCTTCGAGATCGAGGGCTCCGGCTTCTACTACAACACCGCGGCGGTGATCGACGCCGACGGCACCTACCTCGGCAAGTACCGCAAGCACCACATCCCTCAGGTCAAGGGCTTCTGGGAGAAGTACTACTTCAAGCCGGGCAACGCCGGCTGGCCCGTCTTCGACACCGCCGTCGGCAGAGTCGGCGTGTACATCTGCTACGACCGCCACTTCCCCGAGGGCTGGCGCCAGCTCGGCCTCAACGGCGCCCAGTTGGTGTACAACCCGTCCGCGACCTCCCGCGGCCTGTCCGGCTACCTGTGGCAGCTGGAGCAGCCCGCGGCCGCCGTCGCCAACGAGTACTTCATCGCCGCGATCAACCGCGTCGGCCAGGAGGAGTACGGCGACAACGACTTCTACGGCACCAGCTACTTCGTCGACCCGCGCGGCCAGTTCGTCGGCGACGTGGCGAGCGACAAGGAGGAGGAACTGCTCGTCAGGGACCTCGACTTCGGACTGATCGAGCACGTGCGGCAGCAGTGGGCGTTCTACCGCGACCGCAGGCCCGACGCCTACGACGGGCTGGTGCGGCCGTGAACGACCTGTACGACCGGCACCGGGCCGTCATCCCCGACTGGGTCGCCCTCTACTACCGGCAGCCCATCGAACTCACCCACGGCGAGGGGCGGTACGTCTGGGACGCCTCCGGCAACCGCTACCTCGACTTCTTCGGCGGCATCCTCACCACCATGACCGCCCACGCGCTCCCCGAGGTCACCAAGGCGGTGAGCGAGCAGGCCGGACGGATCATCCACTCCTCCACGCTCTACCTCAACCGCCCCATGGTCGAGCTCGCCGAGCGCGTCGCCGCGCTCTCCGGCATCCCCGACGCCCGCGTCTTCTTCACCACCTCCGGCACCGAGGCGAACGACACCGCCCTGCTGCTGGCCACCGCGTACCGCGGTTCGAGCCAGATCCTCGCGATGCGCAACAGCTACCACGGCCGCTCCTTCTCGGCGGTCTCCGTCACCGGCAACCGCTCCTGGTCCCCGACCGGGCTCTCCCCCGTGCAGACGCTGTACGTGCACGGCGGCGTCCGCACCCGCGGGCCCTACGCCCACCTCTCCGACGCACAGTTCACCGAAGCCTGCGTCGCCGACCTGGAGGACCTGCTCGGCCACACCCACGACGTCGCCGCGCTGATCGCCGAACCGGTCCAGGGCGTCGGCGGCTTCACCTCCCCGCCCGACGGGCTGTACGCCGCGTTCCGCGAGGTGCTGGAGCGCCGCGGCATCCTGTGGATCTCCGACGAGGTGCAGACCGGCTGGGGCCGGACCGGCGACCACTTCTGGGGCTGGCAGGCGCACGCCGAGAACGGCCCGCCGGACATGCTCACCTTCGCCAAGGGCATCGGCAACGGCATGTCCATCGGCGGCGTCGTCGCCCGCGCCGAGATCATGAACTGCCTCGACGCCAACTCCATCTCCACCTTCGGCGGCTCACCCGTCACCATGGCGGCGGGCCTGGCGAACCTCACGTACACGCTGGAGCACGATCTCCAGGGCAACGCCCGCCGCGTCGGCGGACTCCTCATCGAGCGGCTGCGCGCCATCGGCGCCGCCGTCCCCGCCGTCCGCGAGGTCCGCGGCCGCGGGCTGATGATCGGCGTCGAACTGGTGCGGCCCGGCACGGACGAGGCGGACCCGGAGGCGGCAGCCGCCGTACTCGAAGCCGCCCGCGAAGGCGGCCTGCTCATCGGCAAGGGCGGCGCCCACAACACCAGCGTGCTGCGCGTCGCGCCCCCGCTGTCGCTGACCGTCGCCGAGGCCGAGGAAGGCGCCGCGATCCTCGAACGGGCCCTGCGCGGCATCTAGTTCCACAAGGGAGACCAGGAACCATGAGCAACCGCACCCTGATCCGCGGCGGACTGGTCATCACCGCCGCCGACGAGACCCATGCCGACGTCCTCGTCGAGGACGGCCGCATCGCCGCACTCGCCGCGCACGGCTCCACCGCCGCCGAGAGCTGGGCCGAGGCCGCCGACCGCACCCTCGACGCCACCGGGAAGTACGTCATCCCGGGCGGTGTGGACGCCCACACCCACATGGAGCTGCCCTTCGGCGGCACCTTCGCCTCCGACACCTTCGAGACCGGCACCCGGGCCGCCGCCTGGGGCGGCACCACCACCATCGTGGACTTCGCCGTCCAGTCGGTCGGGCAGAGCCTGCGCGAGGGACTCGACGCCTGGTACGCGAAGGCCGACGGCAACTGCGCCGTCGACTACGCCTTCCACATGATCATGGCCGACGTCAATGAGTCCTCGCTCAAGGAGATGGACCTCCTCGTCGAGGAGGGAGTCACCTCCTTCAAGCTCTTCATGGCCTACCCCGGCGTCTTCTACAGCGACGACGGACAGATCCTGCGCGCCATGCAGCGCGGCTCCGCCAACGGCGGGCTGATCATGATGCACGCCGAGAACGGCATCGCCATCGACGTCCTCGTCGAACAGGCCCTGGCCCGCGGCGAGACCGACCCGCGCTACCACGGCGAAGTACGCAAGGTGCTGCTGGAGGCGGAGGCCACCCACCGCGCCATCCAGCTCGCCCGGGTCGCGGGAGCACCCGTCTACGTCGTCCACGTCTCGGCCGAGGAGGCCGTCGCGGAGCTCGTCACCGCGCGCGACAAGGGGCTGAACGTCTTCGGCGAGACCTGCCCGCAGTACCTGTTCCTGTCCACCGACAACCTCGCCGAGCCGGACTTCGAAGGCGCCAAGTACGTGTGCAGCACACCGCTGCGACCCAGGGAGCACCAGGCGGCGCTCTGGCGCGGGCTGCGCACCAACGACCTCCAGGTGGTCTCCACCGACCACTGCCCCTTCTGCTTCTCCGGCCAGAAGGAGCTCGGCCGGGGCGACTTCTCCAAGATCCCCAACGGTCTGCCGGGCGTGGAGAACCGCATGGACCTGCTCCACCAGGCCGTGCTCGACGGGCACATCTCCCGGCGGCGGTGGATCGAGATCGCCTGCGCGAGCCCCGCCCGGATGTTCGGGCTCTACCCGAAGAAGGGCACCATCGCGCCCGGCGCCGACGCCGACATCGTCATCTACGACCCGGGCGCCTCACAGGTCCTGTCGGCCGAGACGCACCACATGAACGTCGACTACTCGGCGTACGAGGGCAAGCGGATCACCGGCCAGGTGGAGACCGTCCTCTCGCGCGGCGAGACCGTCATCGACCGGCGGGAGTTCACCGGCCGCGCCGGCCACGGCGTGTACACCCCGCGCTCCACGTGCCAGTACCTGAACTAGGAGGTCCCCGTGGACTTCGGACTCGTCCTCCAGACCGATCCACCCGCCTCGGAAGTCGTGGGCCTGATGCGGCGCGCCGAGCGCAACGGCTTCCGCTACGGCTGGACCTTCGACTCCGCGGTGCTGTGGCAGGAGCCGTTCGTCATCTACAGCCAGATCCTGGAGCACACGCGGAAGCTGCACGTCGGCCCGATGGTGACCAACCCCGGGACCAGGACCTGGGAGGTCACCGCGTCGACCTTCGCCACGCTCAACGACATGTACGGCAACCGGACGGTGTGCGGCATCGGCCGCGGCGACTCCGCCATGCGCGTCGCCGGCCGCAAGCCCAACACCCTGGCCAGGCTCGGTGAGGCGATCCCCGTCATCCGCGACCTCGCCGAGGGCCGCGAGGCCGTCGTCGACGGCCGGCCCGTGCGGATCCCCTGGGTGCGCGACGGCAAGCTGCCGGTGTGGATGGCGGCGTACGGGCCGAAGGCGCTGGAGCTCGCCGGGCAGAAGGCCGACGGCTTCATCCTCCAGCTCGCCGACCCCTACCTCACCGAGTGGATGGTGAAGGCCGTGCGCGAGGCGGCGGCGCAGGCGGGCCGCGACCCGGACGCGGTCACGATCTGCGTCGCGGCACCGGCGTACGTCGGCGACGACCTGGCCCACGCACGCGACCAGTGCCGCTGGTTCGGCGGCATGGTCGGCAACCATGTCGCGGACCTGGTCACCCGGTACGGCGAGCACTCCGACATGGTGCCGGAGGCCCTGACCGCGTACATCAAGGAGCGCCAGGGCTACGACTACAGCCACCACGGGCGCGCCGGGAACCCGTCGACGGACTTCGTGCCGGACGAGATCGTCGACCGCTTCTGCCTCCTCGGGCCCGTCTCCGCGCACATCGAGAAGCTGGAGGCGCTGCGGGGTCTCGGCGTGGACCAGTTCGCGGTGTACGCGATGCACGACGCGCGCGAGGCCGTGATCGACGCGTACGGGGAGCACGTCATCCCGGCCGTCGGCTGACCGGCGCGACGGCCGCGGGGTGCGCCGCGGCGCACCGGCGCCACCGCCGCAGGCCGCCCGCCGCGGCGCACCCACGCAACCCCCACCGAAAGGTCCGCGCCATGACCGACACCGCCGCCATACCGCCGACCCCCGCCGCCCAGCTCACCCATGCCGACGGCCGCGTCGAGCTCGCCCCGGGCACCCGCCCCGCCGACGGGCCCTTCGTCAACGACGACCTCCTGCCCGTCCCCATCGCCCGGCGCCGCTGGACGACGTACAACTTCACCGCGCTCTGGGTCGGCATGGCCCACAACATCCCGTCCTGGCTGCTGGCCTCCGGGCTCGTCGCGCTCGGCATGGACTGGAAGCAGGCCGTCTTCACGATCGCGCTGGCCAATGTGATCGTGCTGCTGCCGATGCTGCTCACGGGCCACGCCGGCCCCAAGTACGGCATCCCCTTCCCGGTCCTGGCCCGCGCCTCCTTCGGGCTGCGCGGGGCGAACCTGCCGGCGCTGATCAGGGCAGCGGTGGCCTGCGCCTGGTTCGGCATCCAGACCTGGATCGGCGGCCAGGGCATCTTCGTCCTGCTCGGCGCGATCTTCGGCGGCTGGGCGGAGACGGCCGAGATCGCCGGCCAGCCGTGGACCCTGTGGCTGTGCTTCGCCGTCTTCTGGGTGGTCGAACTGGCCATCATCTACCGGGGCATGGAGACCCTGCGCCGCTTCGAGAACTGGGCGGCGCCCTTCGTGATCGTCGGCGCGCTCGTGCTGCTGGTGTGGATCGCGGTGAAGGCGGGCGGCTTCGGCCCGCTGCTCGACCAGCCGTCGAAGCTCGGCTGGGGCGAGGACTTCTGGCCGGTCTTCTTCCCGTCCCTGATGGGAATGATCGCCTTCTGGTCCACCCTGTCGCTGAACATCCCGGACTTCACCCGCTTCGGCGCCGGCCAGCGCGCCCAGGTGTGGGGGCAGTCCCTGGGCCTGCCCACGACCATGACGCTGTTCGCGCTCCTTTCGGTGTTCGTCACCTCCGGATCGCAGGCCGTGTACGGGGCCCCGATCTGGGACCCGGTCCAGCTGGCCGCCAAGACCGACAACGTCTTCGGGCTCCTCTTCGCCCTGGTGACCGTCCTGATCGCGACGATCTCCGTGAACATCGCGGCGAACGTCGTCTCACCCGCGTACGACCTCGCGAACCTCGCCCCGCGCTTCATCAACTTCCGCACGGGAGCGCTGATCACGGGCGTCGTCGGCGTGCTCATCATGCCGTGGAAGCTGACCGAGACCCCCGAGCTCTACATCTTCACCTGGCTGGGCCTGGTCGGCGGCCTCCTCGGTACGGTCGCCGGCATCCTCATCGCCGACTACTGGATCATCCGCCGCACCCGCCTCGCGCTGGCGGAGCTCTACACACCGGGCTCCCGCTACTGGTACACGGCCGGCTGGAACTGGCGCGCGGTGGCCGCCTTCACCGTCGGCGGCGTCCTGGCGGTGGGCGGCTCCCACTCCGCCCCGGGCAAGGGCCCCTTCCCCGCGGACGGTCTGATCCCCTTCCTGAAACCGCTCGCGGACTACGGCTGGGCGGTGGGCCTGGCGGCGTCGCTGCTCCTGTACACGCTGCTGATGCTGCCGCGGCGGGGGAGGGAGCGCTGAACTCGTCCGGACCCGGCGGACAGGCTTCCGATGGCGTCACTCGCGCCGGGGCGCAGCCACAAGCCGGACGTACTTGCCCTCATCCGTCCTCACCCAGACCACTGGCCAAGGAGACCGAACTCCGCTCCGTGCAAGGGAGGCGGCAGACAGCGGGGCCATGAAGCGTTCGCTCCCGAAGGAAGGCGTCGACGGACGTCAGGATCTGTGTCCTTGGAGTCACCTCCCCGGCACGCGTGTAGTTGATGTCGGGGCCGGTGCTCCCCTGGCCGTCCACCCGCTTTTCGGGCGGCGGCCGAACGTGTCGGACTCGTTGCTGCGGATCCGGCGTGAGGGATTCGGCAAACGACTTGATGAGCTTCTACGAGACGCAGTGATGCAGAGTCTGTTGGACTCCCGGGTGAGGCCGACAACTCCCTGTGAGGCAGTCTGCTGATGTCTCTCCGTCAGCCTGGCGCCTTCTGCCGCGTCGGGGGCGTCGAGGGCCTGGCTCATCACTGCCTTCGCGGCGTCCATGTCCTTGGCGGGCACGCGACTCGCGCTGGCCCGGCGGCAACGCGCTTTCAAGTGCCGCCGCCCCTGCCGTTTCATCGCTCCGGGTCAGAGCACCGGCGGCCGTTCAGCACAGGCGTCGGGCCCCTGCGAGCCGAAGGCAGTCGTTGTACTCCCCAGGCCCCCAGGCGGGAGGAATTTGCCAGCTGGACGAGGAACGGAAGCATCTGCTGGCCGACCCACGCGTACGAGACGAAGCTGGACATGGACGTCACCCAGGTAAGCGAGCAGGAGCCGGCTCTCTCCGGCTTCGGCACAGCGCCCTGACGGGTCGCTCCTCTCACAGCGGACTTCTCCACGCTACGAGGGAAGGGGCAGATGGCTTCTCATGAGGAGGTCGCCTCCTACCCCGCCTCCTTCACAGCGGCGATGATCGCGGCGTGCGGTACATGGAGATATGGCTGGAAGAAGGCCGCGTCGGGCTCTGGCTCCTCGGACAGCCGGTGCGCTCGCCACTCCAGAGCCGTGAACCCGGCCTCGGCCAGGGCTCTCTCCAGCGTCGGAGCACTCCAGTAGCGAGCGGTGACATGCACGTCGTATTCGTTGAACCGCAGATTGAGGTCAAGTGCAGCGCCGTCCACCCGGGCGCCGTCCATCTGCAGCCGGAAGCCGTAGCGGGTGTAGTAATCCGGATCCGTGGGGAGTTCGGGGTTTGCGACCAAGGTGAGGAACCGGCCTCCGGGGCGCAAGGCGCGGGCAGCCGTGTCACACAGCCCGACAAGGTCGCTGTAGCGAGTGGCGTAGGGCAACACATAGGCCCCCAGGACCAGATCGAACGTCCCATTCACTTCCGATGGCAGCGATCCGGCCAGGTATTGGATGCCGAGCCCCTCCTGCTCCTCACGACGGACGGCGTAGTCGATCATCCCTGTGGAATCGTCAAGTCCGATGACCGATGCCGCGCCATGCTTCGCGAGCCAGCGGCTGTAGACACCACTGCCGCATCCGAAGTCAAGGATGCGCAGCCCATCAGGTGGACCGATCAGCGCACGGACGCTCGGAAACTCAAGGTGGCGTCGGATTGGAAGCTCGGACAAGTCCTCGAACAACTGGGCCAGATTGTCGTACTGACTGGGAGCCACGGAACACCTCCACTGTTCGGGTTGCGGAACCCAACTAAGGCTCCGAGCGGCCGATCATCTCGACCGGGTTCCAGTAATCCGTCACCCTCTGGATCGTGCCGTTCTCGTTGAACTTCAGAATGCTGACGCCGCGCACCTCGTACCTGCTGCCGATAACGGCACCCTCCAACGGCTCCGGCATCCTCTTGGCAACCGTCCCAGTGTTGACCCATTGCACAGCCGCATCCAAGCCTGAAACAATAATGGTCATGAATGCAATATGCGTGTCCGGGGTAACGGAAAACCATTCCCTGCATGCGTGTTCGACCACTTCGGATCCGCTGCAAGTCATCCCGCGTGCGACATCATCCAAATAGCAGTCTGCTGCCATGAAACTTGCATACGCCCTAGCGTCGTGCCGGTTGAACGACTCAACCCATTCCTGTGTGAGTGCCCTGAGATCGGGCCTGCTTGTTTGCTGAGCTGTCATCAGTTTCCCCTCTGTCGACGGCTTCTATTGCTGTTTGTCGATGGAAAGCTAGACAAGAACGCCTTCGCAGGTAACCGGAACGCCGTCAAGGGAAACGGTGCAGTTGCGCATGGGGAGATCAAGATGGTACGGCGTCCACCGGTTCTCGACGAGGTGCGGACCAGTGGAGATCAGGAAGTTTCCTGCTGCAGCTCGTGCGTCCATGCCGACTACCGATCCCTTGTCGTACATGCCTAGTGAAAGCCAGTCGGCACTGGTCATCAGGCCCCAACCGATATGGGAGATCATGCGTGCCGCATCGTCGCCGGCATGGTCGAAGAAGGTGCGCAACATAACCGCCTCCAAGCCCCCACCGATATCGGTAATCCGGCCTGCCTCGATGACAAGGGACACGGGGCTTGAAACGTATTCTTTGAGTGGAAAAATCACATCCCCTACATCGAAGACGAGCGTTCCTTGGACACCGGAGGTTCGCGGCCAGCACAACACCATGGTTGCCGGCCAGTGATCCCAGCGTCCGGGCTCGTCTGCGAATCCGCACTGGAACATCGGGTGGCTGTCCTCAAGGGAGACGCGAAGGTCTGTTCCCGCTTGCGAGACGACATGCATGCTCTTGGCCCTCCCAAGTCGTTCAGCGGCCTTCTGAGCCGTCTCCTTGTCCTGTGGTTTGGGAAGGCTCCTGGAAAGCACGTCGGGAGGTTCACACACGTATAGCATTCGTGTGCCAGCGTGGAGTATGTCGCCCAGGAAGGGAGTATGCGCCATTCCCTCCAATGTCAGATCCACGACGAAGTCCACCGCCTTCAGCAAGTCCTGAGCGGCTTGGTTGTGTTCCAACGAGAGCAGTCCGTAGCTTGTCCCGGTCCGCGCGCTGGGCAGCGGGGCGGGGGAGCCTCCGGGCAGGGTCAGAAGTGCCACATCCGCTCCGAGACCACGCGCCGCAGCGAAAGCCGCGGCGGCGTAGTCACCGCGGCTGGACGGCTCAGTGAGTACGACGAGGCTTTCCCTCTTGCGGACCGCACACAATTCCAGTTCAGCCGTAAACAAGGACGTCAGGTCTGCACCAGTGAGGTCAATCATGGGTACCTTCCCTATCGGCAACGAGGAGGGCTTTTCGTGTCACCACGCAACCGGCAGGACAGTAGGGCGAGTGAACAGAATGTCGTCGTCCCACGGTACTTCGTCCGCAGCAACAGCCAGGGTCAGGGTGGGGAAGCGGCCGAACAGTTCTTGCATAGCGATGTGAAGATAGAGCCGGGCCAGGCTCGCGCCGAGACAGTAGTGCGGGCCATGGCCGAAAGTCAGCCCATCATTCTCACGGGAGGCGTCGACCTTTTCCGGATGAGAGTAATAGGACGGATCCCAGCAGGCGGCCAGGAACGGCGTCACCACAGCATCACCCTTCCTGATCCGTACCCCATGCAATTCGACATCCTCTGTCGCTACACGAGGGTTGGACAGGTAACCATTATGGTGATAGCGCAAGAGTTCATCGACTACCGGCGGCCAGCCATCGGGATGTGCGATCATCCGATCCGCGTAACCTGGAAGTCGCAGCAATGTGGCGGTGAACGTCCCGGTTGGGGAGATCAGCGGGTCCACGCCCGTCACCATCAGGTAATCGACTGTGCCAATCAATTCTTCGTGGGACAGAACCCCGCGGTGGTAGGCGTGGATCAACGCGCCGATAGGCCCATCGGTGGAACTGGCGCCTTCCTTCGCGGCGATTACCTCTCGGGCCATGGCGCTGATTTGTTCCGTAGCGTCCGCTACTGATTCCTGCTCGCCAGTTTGATTCGTCTGCACCCGGAAGAACTCGTGGTACTTTTGCCGCAGCCGGGGCGAGATGCCGAGCATCTGACAGTTGAAGCGCAAGGCCAGAGGTTCAGCATAAGACGTCATCAAGTCGGTGGGATTGATCCCGTCTGTCATGGCCTGGAGTAGATCGCGTGCGTGATGACGGATCACATCTGCATATCCGGCCACAGAAGTGCGCGTATAAAAGGGTGCCAGGACCGACCGGATCCGGGTGTGATCGGGCGGATCGAGATTGAAAATCCCTCCCTTTACACTATTGAAATCTTCCCCTGAGATCCGGGGAGCATGCGGATAGGTGAGATTGCGGGTGAACCGCCTGTGATCGGCAGCGACCGCACGAATATCCTCTCGCCGCGTCAGCAGCCACATTACCGAACCTGACGGCATTCGCACGGGACACACTGGGTGCTGCGCCCGCAACTCGGCATAAAGCGGCGGTGGGGTTCCGTGTTCTCCTGGAGGGAAGGGCCACGTCAGTACATCTTCGGAAGCGGTCACGGGACTTTCTCCTCGATGCGGGGTGAAATGCTCACCTTTACGAAGCCATGCCGGTCTGCTGGCATAAGTTCTGGGATCTCACCGTTCAGCAATGCTTCCTGCAGGGGCCACGAGTGGGGATAGGCGAACACCGCGCTCGGGGCATCAACCACCCCGGCGGCATCCATGAGATATGGCAATTCCGCCAGCACGTAACAGCGATTCAGCGCAACTTGGCCCGGTGTGGGAGTCGTGTCGAGTACTTGCCGCAAGTGCTCGGAGGTCGTGCGATCACACCACTGCCGCACCCGTTCTGAGCTCTCGTAGGCTGCCGCAACCTGTTGACTGAGATCCCTGTAGCGAGGATGTCCAGCCTTTTTCGTCCACGTATGTGTCGCGGGTGCGAGTCCAGCCTGTTCCAACGCATTACGCGCCGGCGACCGAAGATTCTTCACGGCATGCTTGACTTTCCGGACGGCGGCCAATGGAGGGCTACCGGCGGCGATCGCCGCAAAACTGGCTTCGTAGCCGGGAAGGAGTACCTCAACACGGTCGAAGTGATCTGCACCCCAACGAATCAGCGTGCGGACTGTTCCGGGTGTGAAGAATGAGTTGAATGCCGAAAGTCCGAAAACTATGCACTTACCCTCGTTCATTACATCCTGGCAGTGGTCGCGAAACGTACTCGCCTGGATTTGCACCGGTGTGTCCTTTGCTTCGATTTGCGGTCGATCGGAAGCCAGCGAAGGTAGAGGTCAATGGCGATCGGTGAGCCTCTGTCACCTGTCCGAGGAGGATGAAGTTCCTCGGAGCGCCGCAGTGAACGCCAGGCCCTGGATGATCTCGTGGTGGGGTCTCTGGCGAATCTGAGCCATGCCCCTCTGCCCCCCCCTTGCGCGTTGAAGCGGGCGATCCAGCAGGCTGCGGTGATGTGCCAGTGCTACGGCCCTGGAGCCCGTCGGGCAGGTCGTCCATCGGCCAGTGAGGACCTGGTCGGCGCGGGCCCTTGTGCGCACGTACAGCGTCAGCGCAGTGCAGTGTCACCTCGCCGCACGTCGCGGGTCGTGTCCCGCACATCCTGCGCGTACGACTGAAGGGACTGCTCGCCACGGTGCCCCTGCGCCAGGACGTCCGCGATGTTGGCCCCGGCCGTGTCGTCCACTCGGTCCCGGATGGTCGGTCACGGTCCCTCGCCACTCATGACCTGAGTGTTCCTCGTTAACCGCTGTACCGATGTTCCCCAGGGCCGGTGGGGGGCGGCGGCGCCAGGTCCAAGGTCCTCTTCGGTGGCCGCCATTCGCTGTGCTTCTGGCTATCGCATTGACTGCGATGGCCGTGTTCCGCGACACATGCCTGGCCGAGGGAGCTCTTGCCGGCTCCTTCCTCCGTCGACGCAGTGCAGATCATGGGCATTTCGTTGAATTACAGGTAATTCAACGAGCTGTAATTTCTCCACAAAGCGCCAATATCTGATCAAAGAGTGACATCTTAGTGAAAGGCTGTCAAGATGGTTCTTCTCTTGTGGTGCGGGTAACTCGAACTGGGCGGCTGCATGTTGGCGACGAGAGAGTCGGATGGGTAGTGCCTCGTCAAGCCCGGACTGCTTGAGGTGTGCCTCGGCGTCGCCGACGCGCCCCTCGGTCGTGGCCGAGTGGAGGCAAGCGGTTGTCGCTCAGATGCCGAGCTGCGGCCATGGAGGGCCCGGAATGGGGCAGCGGGCTTGGAGGGCTAGGTGTATTGCCCTGTGACACCAGGCCGGAAGGCCCTCACCCATTTCAAGATCCCTCAGCCGAGACCTGCATCACCGTCCACAACCTCCGGGGACAGAACACCTAGGCCTTGGTCGGGTGAATTCTGTGCGGTGCAGGGCTTGTTGGGGTGGTTGATCGGTGGTCTGTCTGTAGTTACCCTCCAGTTCTGTTCGTTCGAACGAACGATAAGGAGCCGAGGGTGACCATGTCCACCGCTGATTTCACCGGACTCGCCGAACAGGCAAGGATGCTGAGGGAGGGCCAGGTCACCGCGCGGGAGCTCGTCGCCGCGTCCCTCAAGCGCATCGAGGCGAGCCAGCCCGTGCTCAACGCCTTCCGGCATGTGCGCACCGAGGACGCGCTCGCCGAGGCCGACGCGGCCGACCGGCGGCTCGCGGCGGGGGAGAGGCTGCCGCTGCTCGGCGTCCCGGTCGCAGTCAAGGACGACACCGATGTGGCCGGGCTCCCCACCCTCTTCGGCTGCCGCGGCGAGATCGCCCCCGCCACCGCCGACGGCGAGCCGGTACGGCGGCTGCGGGCCGCCGGGGCCGTCGTCGTCGGCAAGACCAACGCCTGCGAACTGGGCCAGTGGCCCTTCACCGAGGGCCCCGCCTTCGGCGCCACCCGCAACCCCTGGTCGCCCGCGCACACCCCGGGCGGCTCGTCCGGCGGCTCCGCGGCCGCCGTCGCCGCCGGACTCGTGGCCGGGGCCCTCGGTTCCGACGGCGCGGGCTCCATCCGCATCCCCTCGGCCTGGACCCATCTCGTCGGCATCAAGCCACAGCGCGGCCGGGTCTCGCTCCATCCGCACACCGACGCCTTCCAGGGCCTCGCCGTCAACGGCCCGCTCGCCCGCACCGTGGCCGACGCCGCCCTCCTCCTCGACGTCGTCCAGGGCCCGCACCCCGAGGACCGCCACCGGCCCGGCGCCGTCGACGCGTCCGCCGCAGCCCGCCGCGACCCCGGCCGGCTGCGCATCGCCCTCGCCTGGCGGCCCCCGCTGACGCTGACGGGCGCCGCACCCCATCCCGACGTCCGCCGCGCAGTGACGGCACTCGCCGAGACCCTCGCCCGGCTCGGCCACCACGTGGAGGAGGCCCGGCCCCGCTACGGCCTCATCGGCCTCGGCTTCGTCCCCCGCGGCACCGTCGGCGTCGCCGAGGCCGCCGCCCTGCACCCCGAACCCGCCCTGCTCGACCCGCGCACCCGCACCGCCCTGCGCAACGGCCGCTTCCTCGCCGGCCGGATCGTCCGCGCGGCCCGCGCCCGCGAAGCCCGCCAGCACCGCAGGATCGGCGCCGTCTTCGCCACGTACGACGTCGTCCTCACCCCGACCACCGCCGCGCCCCCGCCGGCCATCGGCACCTTCGACGGACTCGGTGCCTGGCGCACCAACGCGGCGATGGCCGCGGCCTGCCCCTACGCCTGGCCGTGGAACGTGCTCGGCTGGCCGGCGATGAACGTCCCCGCCGGGTTCACCGGCGACGGACTGCCCGTCGGCGCCCAGTTGCTCGGCCCCGCGGGCGGCGAGGAGCGGCTCGTCTCGCTCGCCGCGCAGCTGGAGGCCGACCGGCGCTGGCACGAGCGGTACCCTCCGGCCCCCTGATCAGGTGTGACGCGCCGGTGGAACAATGACCCGCATGTCCAGCGAGTCCGTCACGCCCGCCACGGCGCCGATACCCCCGACGCGGCAGCGCATCATCGGTGCCGTCCTGCGCATCATCGGCCAGGACGGCGTCGCCGCGGTCACCAACCGGCGGATCGCCAAGGAGGCGGAGGTCTCGCTCGGTTCGGTCACCTACCACTTCACCAGCCAGCACGAGCTGCTGCGCGAATCGCTGCTGCACTTCGTCCGCGAGGAGACCCTGCGCCTCACCGAACTCGCCGACGCCGGCGAGGCGCAGGGCGTCGACATCGACGGAGCCGCCTCGCTGGCCGCGCAGGTCGCGGACGGCACGGCCTTCGACAGCGCGCACATCGCCCCCTTCGAGCTCTACATCCAGGCCGGGCGGGACGAACGGCTGCGCCCCGCGGCCGCGGAGTGCTTCGCCGCGTACGACCGCCTGGCCGTGCAGATCCTCACGGCCCTCGGCGTGCCCGACGCCCAGCGCCTCGCGGCGACGACCGTCGCCCTGGTCACCGGCCTCCAGCTGCGGCGCCTGGCCACGGGCTCACCGGCGGAGGACCTCACGGACGCGCTGCTGCTGCTCGTACGCGGCTCCGGCTGACGGGGCGGGCCGGCCGGACCTGCTGAGCGGCCGGGCCGGCGAGCACGGAACCCGCCGCCTGTTCCTCGCATCCTCCCGGTCGGAAGCCGACCAGGGTGAGGGCAGGGGGCAGGGCATGAACGGGACGGCCACGGGCGAGGGATCGGCCACCACGAGGGCCGGTGGGCTCACCCGGCGCGGGCTGCTGGGCGCGGGCATGGGCGCGGCGGCCGCCGGCCTCCTCGCGGCCGGGGCGCCCGCGGCCATGGCGGGCCGGGCCCCCCGTGCCCCGCGCGCCGGTGACTGGGCGGCGCTCGCCCGCGGTCTCGACGGCACACTCGTCCGGCCGGGCGGCCGCGACTACGACACCGCGCGCACGCTCTTCAACCCCCGCTTCGACGGGCTCAGGCCGGCCGGGATCGCGTACTGCGCACGGACCGAAGACGTCTGCAGCTGCCTGGAGTTCGCCCGTCGGCACCGGGTCCCCGTCGCGGTACGCAGCGGCGGCCACTCGTACGCCGGCTGGTCGTCAGGGCCCGGACTCGTCGTCGACGTGCAGAAGATGGCGTCCGTCGCGCTCTCCGGGACGACGGCGACGATCGGCGCCGGGGCCAAACTGATCGACGTCTACGCCCGGTTGACGGCACACGGGCGGACCGTGCCCGCCGGGTCCTGCCCCACCGTGGGCATCTCCGGGCTGGCGCTCGGCGGCGGCATCGGTGTTGTCAGCCGCGCCTACGGCCTGACGAGCGACAGCGTCACCGGCGCCCGCATCGTCACGGCCGACGGCCGGATCCGGTTCGTGGACGCCCGGCACGAGCCCGACCTGTTCTGGGCGCTGCGGGGCGGCGGCAACGCCCAGTTCGGCGTCGTCACCGAGCTGCGGCTGCGCACCCACGCGGCGCCGCGGTGCACCACGTTCTTCCTGAGCTGGCCCTGGTCGCAGGCCGCGGCCGTCGTACGCGAGTGGCAGCGCTGGGCCCCCACCGCCCCCGACGAGATCTGGGCCAATCTGCATCTGTCCGCACCCGCCGGGGGACGGCCGGGCTCGGTCCGGGTCGGGGGCCTGTCCCTCGGCGCCCGCGGTGACCTGGAGAACCGTCTGGACCGCCTGGCCGACGCGATCGGCAGGCCCGCGCGGTCGGTGTCGGTGCGCACCCGCCCGTTCATGGACGCGATGAAGGTGATGGGCGGGGTCTCCGGCTTCACCGTCGCACAGGCCCATCAGCGCGGCAGCCTGCCCGGCCGCACCCCGCAGGGGCGCGTGGCGCGCGAATCGTACGCGGCTCGCTCCGACTTCTACACCCGGCGCATTCCCTCCGACGGTGTGCGGGCGCTGCTCGCCCGGGTGGAGCGGCTGGCGGCGCTCACCGGGGGCGGCGCCGGAAGCGTGGCCCTCGACGCCCTGGGCGGCGCGGTGGGGCGGGTACGGGCGGCGGACACGGCGTTCGTCCACCGCACCGCGCTGTTCCTGGCCCAGTACATCGTGTCCTGGCCGGAGAGCGCCTCCGCGACGACCGTGGCCGGGCACCAGGCATGGCTCGACGGCACCCACGCGGCGATGCGGCCCTGGGCGAGCGGTGCGGCGTACCAGAACTACACGGATCCCAAACTGCGGGACTGGCGCCGGGCGTACTACGGCGCGAACGCCGACCGGCTCGCGCACGTGAAGGCGGCGTACGACCCGGGGCGGTTCTTCCGCCACCCGCAGGCGTTCTGACGGCCGGCCTCCCCGGCCGACCCCGACCAACCCCCGTCGTCCTACGGCACCCGCGCGGTCCACTCGGGCGTCGCGAACTTCGTCCGCGCCAACTCCTGTGCCCGCGCCATCTCCTCGTCCGTCACCCCGCCCTCCGTCAGCCCGTACCGGCCGCGGAAGGAGTCGATCATCCGCTCGATGACCGCCTCGCGCGGCAGACCGGTCTGGCGGCGCAGCGGATCGACCCGCTTCTGCGCGCTCTTCGTGCCCTTGTCGGAGAGCTTCTCCCGGCCGATCCGCAGGACGTCGACCATCTTGGCGGCGTCGATGTCGTACGCCATCGTCACGTGGTGGAGGACCGCCCCGCCGTCCGCCACCCGCTTCTGCGCGGCGCCCGCGATCTTGCCCGCCTCGGTGGTGATGTCGTTGAGCGGCTGGTACCAGGCCCTGATGCCCATGTCGCCCAGCGCGCCGAGGACCCAGTCGTCGAGGTAGGCGTAACTGTCCGTGAAGGAGAGGCCGGAGACGAGCGAGCCGGGCACGGAAAGCGAGTACGTGATGGTGTTTCCCGGCTCGATGAACATCGCCCCGCCGCCGGAGATGCGCCGCACCACCGTGATGCCGTGGCGTTCGGCGGCGGCCGGGTCGACCTCGTTGCGCAGCGACTGGAAGCTCCCGATGACCACGGCGGGGGCACCCCACTCCCACACCCGCAGCGTGGGCGGCCGCCGCCCGGCCGCGACCTCGGCGGTCAGGACCTCGTCGAGCGCCATGTGCAGCGCGGGCGGCTGGGGACCGTCGTGGACGAGCTGCCAGTCGTGGTCGGTCCAGTCGGTGGCCTGCGCGAGCGCGCGGCGCACGGTGACGCCGATGCCCTCCGTGGTCAGCCCGTACATCTCGGTGCCGGGCGGCAGCGCCGCCTCGATGCGCTGTGCCAGCGCGGCGGTGTCGAGGTCGGCGGGCGCGCCCTCCAGGGCGCGGTCGATGGCCGGGAGGGCCTCGTCTGGCTCCAGGAAGAAGTCACCGGCCACCCGGACGTCCCTCAGACGGCCGTCCTCGACATCGAGGTCGACGATGACGAGCTTGCCGCCCGGGACCTTGTACTCACCGTGCACCGCTGCCTCCCACGTGCTCACCGCGGTAACGACAACGCCGCCCTTGACCTCGCCATTCCCGGGCGCCGCGCGGCGGGGTGCGGTTGGGTGTGCACTGCACCTTTTGCCGGGCGGGGTTACCCGATCTTCATCAAAAGCAGGCGGGCTTCCGCCTCCCGACCTCTTGTCGTGCGGACTGTATGCGAAATACGGTCTGCGGTATTCCTTGATCACCTCTGGCGGGAGGAAGTTCCCTCGTGCGCCGAACAGCCGTTGCCCCCGCGGCAGTTGCCCTGATGGCCCTCATGTCGGGCTGCACGTCCCTCCAGACCTCGGCCACCGAGGTCGGCGGAGTACGGATGACCGACGGGCGCCCCGTACGCGACGGTGGCACCCTCACCATCGCCCTCAACTCCGACCCCGACAAGCTCGATCCGACGCTCGCCCAGACCCTGGTCGGACGGACCGTCTTCTCGTCCCTGTGCGAGAAGCTGTACGACATCGACCAGCACGGCACCGTCGTGCCGCAGCTCGCCGCCGCCCTGCCCGTGACCTCCGCCGACGGCCGCACCGTCACCATCGCCGTACGCAAGGGCCTCACCTTCAGCGACGGCACCGCGCTCGACGCACCCGCCGTCGTCACCTCGCTCCTGCGCCACCGCGACCTGCCCGGCTCGGCGCGCGGCACCGAACTCGCCCCGCTGCGCACCGCCGAGGCGACCGGCCCGTACACGGTCGAGCTGACCCTGAAGCAGCCGTACGTACCCCTCACCGGAGTCCTCGCCGACCGCTCCGGCATGGTGATGTCCCCGGCCGCGCTGAAGAAGTACGGCAAGAACTTCACCAACCACCCTTCCTGCGTCGGCCCGTTCCGCTTCGTCGAACGCGTCGGCGGCGACCGGATCGTCCTCGCCAAGGACCCCCACTACTACGACGCCGACCGCGTCCACCTCGACCAGGTCGTCTACAAACCCATCCCCGACGGCAACGTCCGCCTCGCCAACCTGCGCTCCGGCGACATCCAGATCGGCGACCAGATGGGCCCCGTGGACGTCCGCAGCGCCCTCACCGAGCCCGAGCTCCAGCTCTTCACCTCGCCCTCGCTCGGCTACCAGGGCATCGGCCTCAACGTCGGCAACGTCAAGGGCCTCGGCGCCGAGCCCGGCCGCATCGACACCCCCCTCGCCCGTGACGTCCGCGTCCGCGAGGCGTTCGAGCTCTCCCTCGACCGCGAACTCATCAACAAGGTCGTCTACCAGGGCATGTACGAACCGGCCTGCGGCCCCGTCTCGCCCCAGTCCGCCATCGCCCCCGGCATACCGCCGGCCCGGTGCCCCGGCCGCGATGTCGAGCGGGCCCAGCGGCTGCTGCGCGAGGCCGGCGTGGCCATCCCCGTACGGATGGAGCTGAAGGTCTCCACCACCCCGGAGTCCAGCCGGTTCGGCCAGGTCGTCCAGGCCATGGCGAAGGAGGCCGGGTTCGAGGTGACCCTGCGGCCCACCGAGTACGCCACGCTCCTCGAGGAGACCGACGCCGGGAACTACTCCGCCTTCACCAGCGGCTGGTCGGGCCGGCTCGACCCCGACGGCAACATCGCCAGCTTCCTCAGGACCCGGGGAGCCATGAACGCCTACGGACTCTCCGACCCGGACATCGACCGGCTCGTCGAACGCGGCCGCACCGAGGCCGACCCCGCCGAACGCGCCCGTATCTACACCGAACTGACCCGCCGGGTGCGGGCCGAGCACACCCTCATCTACCTCTACCGGCAGAAGAACTACGTCGTCGCCACCACCTCCGTCGCGGGCGTCCGCGTCTACGGCGACGGCCTCGTCCGGATCAAGTCCGCGGGGTACACACGATGACCACCTATCTGCTCACCCGGCTGCGCCAGTCCCTCCTCACCCTCTTCCTCGTCAGCATCGTCGTCTTCGCCGGCATCCGGGCCCTGCCCGGCGACCCGGCGCTCGCCCTCGCAGGCGAGGAACGCAGCCCCGAGGCGCTCGCCGCGATCCGCGCGAGCTACGGCCTGGACGACAACGTCCTCATCCAGTACGGCCGGTTCATCGGCCACGCCGTCACCGGCGACCTCGGCACCTCGTCGCGCACCGGACTGCCCGTCGCCGACGCCATCACCGCAGCCCTGCCCGTGACCCTCGAACTGGCCGCGCTCTCCCTGCTGCTGGCCGTCGTCGTCGGCATCGGCGCCGGCGTCGTGGCCGCCGTACGACGCGGGCGGCCCGAGGAGTGGCTGGCCAACGCGATCGCCCTGTTCGGCCTCTCCGTGCCCACCTTCTGGCTCGGCATCGTGCTCGTCCTCACCTTCGCCATCGCCGTACCGGTCTTCGCCGCCTCCGGATACGTGCCCTTCGGCACCGACCCGCTCGACAACCTGCGCCGCATGGTGCTCCCGTCGATCGTCCTCGGATCGGGGCTCGCCGCCGTCGTGATGCGCCAGACCCGGGCCGCCATGCTCGACTCGCTCTCCGCCGACTACATCCGCACGGCCAGGTCCAAAGGGCTCTCACGACGGGCCGTCATCGGCCGGCACGCCCTGCGGAACTCCCTCGTCACCGTCGTCACCGTGCTCGGCCTGCAACTCGGGCACCTGATCTCCGGCGCCGTCGTCACCGAGCAGATCTTCGTCCTCCCCGGCTTCGGCAAGCTCACCATCGACGCCGTCTTCACCCGTGACTACGCGACGCTGCAGGGCGTGGTGCTCTGCACCTCCGCCGCGTACATCCTCATCAACCTGCTGGTCGACGTCTTGTATTCGGTGATCGACCCGCGCATCAGGCTCGGAGGTGCCCGGTGACCACGACCGTACTCAGCGCCCTGCGGCCGAGGCTCCGGGCCGCGGCGCACGGCGGCGGCAGACTGCGGGCACTGCGCCGCAACCGCCTCGCCCTCACCGGCGGAGTCATCGCGGCCGTCTTCGTCCTCGCCGCCCTCCTCGCACCGCTGATCGCGCCCTACGACCCGGCGCGGCCCGACTTCGGCAACGTCCTCGCCGAACCCAGCTGGTCGCACTGGCTCGGCACCGACGACCTCGGCCGCGACCAGCTCTCCCGCATCGTCCACGGCGCCCGCGCCTCGATGCAGGTCGGGCTGCTCGCCGTGGTGCTCGCCTTCCTCGTCGGCGTACCGCTCGGGCTGCTCGCCGGCTACTACGGCCGGATCGCCGACAGCACGGTCTCCCGGATCACCGACACCATGCTGGCCTTCCCGTTCCTGGTCCTGGCCGTCGGACTCGCCGCCGTGCTCGGTCCCTCACTCTCCAACGCGACCATCGCCATCGGCATCTCCCAGATCCCGGCCGTCATCCGCATCACCCGCGCCGAGACACTCCGGCTCAAGCACACCGACTACGTGGCCGCGGCTATCGCCAACGGCGGCGGCGACGCCACCGTGCTCGGCCGCCACATCCTGCCCAACGCCACCTCCGCGCTGATCGTCCAGGCGACCGTCGGCATCCCCGCCGCGATCATCGGCGAGGCGCTTCTGAGCTTCCTCGGCCTCGGGGTGCAGCCGCCCGATCCGTCGCTCGGCGTGATGCTCTCCGGCGCACAGCCGTTCCTCGCCCCCGCGCCCTGGCTGGCCGTCTTCCCCGGGCTCGCGATCGTCGCGGCGACGCTCGCCTTCAACCTGCTCGGCGACGGGCTCCGTGACGTCCTCGACCCCCGTGGAGCGACCCGATGACCTCATCCGTGACGCCCGTGCTGAGCGTGCGCGACCTGTCGGTGTCCTTCCGTACGGACAGCCGGACCGTCCACGCCGTCGACTCCGTCTCCTACGACCTCGCCGCGGGCGAAGTGCTCGCGGTGGTCGGCGAGTCGGGCTGCGGCAAGTCCGTCACCTCGATGGCGGTGATGGGACTGCTGCCGCCCACGGCCCGGGTCCAGGGCTCCATCCGGCTGGCCGGCCGCGAACTCGCCGGCGCCGACGACCGGACACTCGGCAGGGTCCGCGGCAAGGACATCGCGATGATCTTCCAGGAGCCGATGACATCGCTCAACCCCGTCCTCACCGTCGGCCGGCAGATCACCGAGGTGCTCCGGCGCCACCAGGGCCTCGGCCGCAGGGCGGCGGCCGAGCGGGCCGTGGAACTCCTCGGACTGGTCGGCATCCCCGCGCCCCGCCGCCGTGCCGCCGAGTACCCGCACCAGCTCAGCGGCGGTACGCGGCAGCGCGTGATGATCGCCGTCGCGGTCGCCTGCGATCCCTCGGTGCTCATCGCCGACGAGCCGACCACCGCACTCGACGTCACCGTCCAGGCGGGCATCCTGGAGGTCCTCCGGTCACTGCGCGAGCGCCTCGGCACCGCGATCGTCCTCATCACCCACGACCTCGGCGTCGTCGCCGACCTCGCCGACCGGGTGCTCGTCATGTACGCGGGCCGGACCGTCGAACAGGCCCCGGTGGACGAGCTGTTCGCCTCGCCCCGGCACCCGTACACGAGCGGTCTGCTCGGCGCCGTGCTCCGCCCCGGCGGCGAGGGCAAGCGGCGGCTCCCCGAGATCCCCGGTCTCGTCCCGAGCCTCGACGCCCAGCCCGACGCCTGCACCTTCGCCCCGCGCTGCGCCTACGCCGACGACGCCTGCACCGCCGCGCGGCCGGCCTTCGCGACGCTCGCCGCCGCCCACGAGACGGCCTGCCGGCACCCGCTCCCGACCACCTCGGAGGTCACGCCGTGACCAGCAAGCCACCCGTCCTCGAACTGCACGGCCTCACCCGCCACTTCGCCTCGGGCAAGGGCACCGTCCGGGCCGTCGACGACGTCAGCCTCACCGTCGGCCGCGGCGAAGTCGTCGGCCTCGTGGGCGAGTCGGGAAGCGGCAAGTCGACCGTCGGCCGCTGCGCCGTGCGCCTCGACGCGCCGACCGCCGGCACCGTCCGGATCAACGGCACCGACGTCACCCGGCTCTCCCGGCGCGCCCTGCGGCCCCTGCGCAAGGACTTCCACCTCGTCTTCCAGGACCCCTCGTCCTCCCTCGACCCGCGGATGACGGTCGGCGGCATCATCGCCGAACCGATACGGCTGCACCGGCTTGCCGCCCGCGGCGAGGCCGTACGCGCCCGGGTCGGCGAACTCCTCGCGCAGGTCGGACTGCGGCCCGAGTACGCCGACCGGCATCCGCACGAGCTCTCCGGCGGCCAGCGCCAGCGCATCTCGCTCGCCCGGGCCCTGGCCGTCGACCCGGACCTGCTGATCGCCGACGAGCCGACATCGGCGCTCGACGTCTCCGTCCAGGCGTCCGTGCTCAATCTCCTCGCCGACCTCCAGCGCGAGCGGGGTTTCGGCTGCCTGTTCATCACCCACGATCTCGCGGCCGTCGAGTTCCTCGCCGACCGGATCGCCGTGATGTATCTCGGCCAGGTCGTGGAACAGGCCCCGACCGCTGACCTGTTCGCCGCCCCCAAGCACCCGTACACCCAGGCGCTGCTCTCCGCCGCGCCCGTGCCCGACCCGGCCGCCCAGCGCTCCCGCGAGCGGATCGTCCTGAGCGGCGAGCTGCCCAGCCCGCTGGCGCCGCCGCCGGGCTGCCGCTTCCACACCCGCTGCCCGGTGGCCGTCGCTCGCTGCCGGACCGGGATCCCGGAGCTGCGTACGCTGCCGGGTACGGCCCGGCAGGTCGCCTGCCACCTGGTGGCCGACGACGGCACGGCACCCGACGCGGCCGCGGCTTCCGCCACAGCCCCGGCCCCAACTCCCTGAGCCCCGCTGCCGATCCCCCGCAGCCTCGCCCCCGTACACCGAATCCCGTACCTCGGATCCCGTACACCGAATCCCGCACACCCATGGAGCCACCGCACATGTTCACCACCCGGCCGACTCTTCAGGGCACCTTCGGCATGGTGTCCTCCACCCACTGGCTGGCCTCGCAGTCCGCGATGGCCGTGCTGGAGGACGGCGGGAACGCCTTCGACGCCGCCGTCGCCGCCGGCTTCGTCCTCCACGTCGTCGAGCCGCATCTCAACGGCCCCGCGGGCGAGGTCCCGATCATCCTCGCCCCCGCGGGCGGCGAGGTGCGGGTGCTATGCGGGCAGGGTCCCGCGCCCGCAGGGGCCACCATCGAGCACTACCGGGGCCTCGGCCTCGACCTGGTCCCCGGCACCGGTCCGCTCGCCGCCGCCGTGCCCGGCGCGTTCGACGCCTGGATGGTGCTCCTGCGGGACCACGGGACCAGGACGCTCGCCGAGGTGCTCACGTACGCCATCGGGTACGCCGAGGACGGCCACCCGCCGGTCGGGCGGGTGGGCGAGACCGTGGAGACCGTACGCGGACTCTTCGAGACCGAGTGGACCTCCTCCGCCGAGGTCTACCTGCCGGGCGGCAGGGCCCCGCGTCCCGGCGAACCGTTCCGCAACCCGGCCCTTGCCGCCACCTGGCGGCGCCTGGTCGCGGAAGCGGGGGAGGGGGAGCGGACCGAGCAGATCGAGCGGGCGCGGGCGGTCTGGCGCGAGGGCTTCATCGCCGAGGCGCTCGTACGGCAGTCCGCGCGGCCCACGATGGACACCAGCGGCACCCGCCACACCGGCACGCTCGCCGCGGCCGATCTGGCGGGCTGGTCGGCCGCGTACGAGGCTCCGGCGACGTACGACTGGCGGGGCTGGACGGTGTGCAAGGCGGGCGGCTGGAGCCAGGGTCCGGCGTTCCTCCAGCAGTTGGCGCTGCTGCCGCCGGAGCTGCCGGAGTACGGCTCCGCCGCATACGTCCATCTGCTCGTCGAGGGCTGCAAGCTCGCCATGGCCGACCGGGAGGCGTGGTACGGCGACGCCGCCGACGTGCCGGTCGACGCGCTCCTGTCGGAGCCGTACAACGCGCAGCGGCGGGCGCTGATCGGCGAGAAGGCGTCGTACGAGCTGCGGCCCGGGAGCCCCGCGGGACGGGCACCCGTGCTCAGCGCGCACGCCCTGCGTGTCGCGGCGGGGGAGCCGGGCTTCGACGCCATGGGCATCGCGGGTGCGGGCGCGGGCGAGCCGACCGTCGCCAAGGACGGCGGCACCCGGGGCGACACCTGCCACCTGGACATCGTCGACCGCTGGGGCAACATGATCGCGGCCACCCCCAGCGGCGGCTGGCTCCAGTCCAATCCGGTCGTGCCCGAACTGGGCTTTCCGCTCGGCACCCGCCTCCAGATGGCGTGGCTGGACCCGGGCCTGCCGAACTCCCTCACGCCCGGCCGCCGCCCACGGACCACCCTGACGCCGTCGCTCGCGCTGCGGGACGGAGTGCCGGTGATGGCCTTCGGCACACCCGGCGGCGACCAGCAGGACCAGTGGCAGGTGCACTTCTTCCTCGCCGTGGCGCTGCGGGGCACGGTGCGGGGCGGCCTGGACCTGCAAGGCGCCATCGACGCCCCGAACTGGCACAACGACAGCTTCCCCGGCTCCTTCTACCCGCGCGGGATGCGGCCGGGGTCCGTCACCGTGGAGTCCCGCACGGACCCGGAGGTCGTCGCGGAGCTACGGCGCCGTGGGCATGACGTCACGGTGGGCGACGCCTGGTCGGAGGGCAGGCTGTGCGCGGTCGCACGCGACCCGGAGACGGGCGTGCTCTCGGCCGCGGCGAACCCGCGGGGCATGCAGGGTTATGCGGTAGGCCGCTGACCGGACATCTGGCGTTCATGCGGAAGGTGCCGTGAATCGGTGTAGCGGCCACCGTTCATTCACCGGGAGTCGGCGGGAATGTCAGTCGTGCGTGCTTTCCTGGACGCATGACCGAAGAGTTTCTGTCCGGGACGACAGGGAATCCCTGGGAGTCCGGCACCCTTGCCCTGGTCGAGGAGGCGGTCCGCAAGGCGGCCGCCGCCGAGATCATGCCGCGTTTCCGGCAGCTCGCCGCACACGAGATCGTCGAGAAGAACGGCCCGCACGACCTGGTGACGGTCGCCGACCGCAGCGCCGAGGAGCACCTCACGGCGTCGCTGACGGCGCTGCTGCCGGGCTCGGTGGTGGTGGGCGAGGAGGCGGTCCACGCCGACCCGTCGGTGTACGGGGCGCTGCGCGGCGACGCGCCGGTGTGGATCGTCGACCCCGTCGACGGCACGCGCCAGTTCGTCCACGGCGACCCCGGTTTCTGCACGCTCGTCGCCCTCGCCCGCCACGGCGAGCTGCTCGCCTCGTGGACGTACGCCCCGGCGCTGGACGAGATGGCGATCGCGGTCCGCGGACACGGCGCGCGCCTGGACGGGGTGCCGGTGCGCGCGGGCTCGCCCGCCCCCGGAGCGGTGCTCGAAGTGGCCATGTCCCACCCGGACTTCACCAGCGACGGGGAGAAGCAGGCCCTTCGCCCCCTTCAGCACGCCGACCGCGTCCACGCCCGCCCGTGCGGCTCCGCCGGCCTGGAGTACCTCGACGTCGCCCGCGGCGCCCTGGACGCGGTCGCCTTCTCCTGGGAGAACGCCTGGGACCACGCGGCGGGCCTCCTCCTCGTCTCCGAGGCGGGCGGCACCGACCTGACCCTCACCGGCGAGCGCTTCCGCATCACGGGCGGCAGCGCGCTGCCCTTCACGGCAGCCCGGGACGCGGCGACGGCGGCGTACGTCCACGGCCTGCTGGCGGGAGCCTCCCGGTAGCCCGGTAGTCCAGCCCTAGCGTCCCCGGCGTTCGAGGACGGGTCCGGGGGCGGAGCCACGGGGGTCGGCCGGGGCGGCGAAGCCCCGGTCACACCAGCCGCCCCCGCACCTCCCGTACCAGTGCTCCCGCCGCGGCCACGGCGCTCGCGTCCAGTCCCCGCAGCGCCCCCGCCACCCGCGCCGCGAAGTCGGGCGGCGCGGCCGGGAGGGCCGCCGCTCCCGTCAGGGCGCCCTTCTCGTTCAGCAGCCACATCCGCTGGTGCGCATGGAGCGACTGGGCCAGGATCCCGAAGGCCCTCGACAGACACAGCGAAACGTGCAGCGGATCCCCGGCGCCCGCCCGCGCCCCCGCCGACTTCGCCGCGACCGCCACCGAGAACTCCGCCTCCCATGCCGCGTCGACCAGTGCCTTCCGCAGCGGCTCCGGGTACGTTCCCGTCTGCGTCCGCAGGGCCACCAGCTCACCCGCCGGATCGGCCAGGACACGGCACAGGGCCACCTCGCCCGCGTACGCGGGGGACCAGAAGCCCAGCGGGTGCCCCGCCTGGACGCCCACCTCGTAGCGGCCCTCGCGGCAGTCCGCCCACACGGACTCCACCCGGTCGAGATCGCGCAGGATCCAGTCGATCCGGACCCCGTCCACCGTGAGCCACGCACCGCCGTTCACCCAGGGACCCCAGCCGCCCGGACCGGCCACCTCCACCGCCGCGCCCGTCAGCTCCTCGGCCAGCGCGGCCAGGCCCGCCACGTCCACGCCGCCCCGGTAGTAGACGCCGAGATCCCAGTCGGAGTCGGTCCGGTGCGCCCCGCGCGCCCTGCTTCCGCCGAGGGCGACCGCACGCACCCCGCGCACGCCCGAGAGCCCCGCGGCCATCGCTTCGATCAGCTCGTGCGTCCGGTCGTGCGTCGGGTCGTACGTCCTGTGGCTCGTCCGATCGTTCGTCCGGTCGCTCATCTGGTCGTTCATCGCGCTGGACGCTACCGCCGACGGCGGTGTCGGCGCCGCGCAATATGCTGGGTTCCTTGGCCATCGGCAGACAAAGGAGTCGAAGGTGCCGTCGATGCTCGATGCCGTCGTCGTGGGGGCGGGACCCAACGGGCTCACCGCGGCTGCCGAGTTGGCCCGCCGCGGCTTCTCGGTGGCCGTGTTCGAGGCCCTGGACACCGTGGGCGGCGGCGCCAGGACCGAGGAGCTCACCCTCCCCGGCTTCCGCCACGACCCCTGCTCCGCCGTGCACCCGCTCGGCGCGGGCTCGCCGGCCTTCAACGCGATGCCGCTCGCACGGTACGGGCTGGAGTGGCTCCATGCCCCGCTCCCCATGGCCCACCCCTTCGACGACGGCACCGCCGCCGTGCTGGCGCGCTCGGTCGCGGAGACCGCCGCCTCCTTCGGGTCCCGGGACGCCGGCGCGTACCGCCGCCTGATGGCGCCCTACCACGGCAAGTGGGACACCCTGGCCCGCGACTTCATGTCCCTGCCGCTCACCGCACTGCCCCGCGACCCCCTCACCCTCGCCCGCTTCGGCCTCACCGGACTGCCGCCGTCCACGTGGCTGATGCGCCGCTTCCGGGACGACCGTGCCCGTGCGCTGTTCTCCGGCCTCGTCGCCCATGTGATCGCCCCGCTCCACGGCATCGGCACGGGCGCCGTCGGCCTCGTTTTCGCACTCGCCGCGCACGCCGTCGGCTGGCCGCTGCCGCGCGGCGGCTCGCAGTCCATCTCGGACGCCCTCGCCGCGTACGTACGGGACTGCGGCGGCACGATCCACACCGGCACCGAGATCAAGCGCCTCGACGACCTCCCGCCCGCCCGGGCCTATGTCTTCGACACCTCCCCGACCGCGCTCGCCCGTATCGCGGGCCTCGGCCGTGTGTACGACCACTATCGCTACGGCGCGAGCGTTTTCAAGATCGACTACGCCCTGGACGGCCCGGTCCCCTGGACGGCCGAGGCGCCCCGCCGCGCAGGCACCGTCCAGATCGGACCCAGCAGCCGCGAGATCGGCGCCGCGCTCGCCCAGGCCTCGGGCGGCCGCGCCCCCGGCACGCCGTTCCTGATCTCCGCCCAGCCCAGCCTCGTCGACCCCTCCCGGGCGCCCGAGGGCAAGCACGTCTTCTGGGTGTACGGCCACGTCCCGGCCCGCTGGGAGGGCGACCTCACCGACGCCATCGAGCGCCAGATCGAGCGCTTCGCCCCCGGCTTCCGCGACCACGTGCTCGCCCGTGCCACCGCGGGACCGCCCGCACTCGCCGCGCGCAACGCCAACTACGTGGGCGGCGACATCGCCTGCGGTGCGGCGAGCGGGCTCCAGCTGCTGCTCCGCCCGAAGCTCTCGCTCTTCCCGTACTCGACCCCGCACCCGGCGGTCTTCCTGTGCTCCTCCGCGACCCCGCCCGGACCGGGCGTGCACGGCATGTCGGGCCACAACGCCGCGAAGGCGGTCTGGCGCCACCTCCGCACGCGATGATGGCCGTATGACCACGCACCCCACCCTCACCCTCGTCCACGGAGACATCACCGAGCAGCACGTCGACGCCGTCGTCAACGCCGCGAACTCCTCACTCCTCGGTGGCGGGGGCGTCGACGGGGCGATCCACCGGCGCGGCGGCCCGGAGATCCTCGACGAGTGCCGGCAGCTGCGCGCCTCGCGGTACGGCAAGGGCCTGCCGACCGGCCAGGCCGTCGCGACGACCGCGGGCCGGCTGCCCGCCCGGTGGGTCATCCACACCGTCGGCCCCGTGTGGCAGGCGCACGGCAGCGACCCGGCGCTGCTCGCCTCCTGCTACCGCGAGTCGCTCCGGGTCGCCGACGAACTGGGTGCGCGGACCATCGCCTTCCCGGCCATCTCCACCGGCGCCTACGGCTGGCCGATGAAGGACGCGGCCCGCACCGCCGTGGAGACGGTGCGGGCCGCGGAGACGGCGGTGGAGGAGGTCCGCTTCGTCCTTTTCGACGAGCGGGCGTACGAGGCGTTCACCGAGCAGGTCCGCCGGTCGGGGGACCGTCGCGGAGGCCGCACCGCCTGAGTCCCGCCTGAGTCCTGCCTGACTCCCGCGCGCATCGGCGCGGCGAAGTTCACCGCCGGCGGAGCCGGCCCGCCGCCGCATGGCCGATGAAGAGGTACACCACCGCGGCGAGACCGTAGCCCGCCACGACCCGCGCCCAGCTCTCGTCGAAGGTGAACAGGTCGTACGACCAGCCGGCGAGCCAGCGGGCCGCATCCTGGACGAATGTCACCAGGCCGTTGGCCCGGTTCGCGTCGAGCAGGTACATCAGGATCCATAGGCCGATGATTCCGGCCATGACGTCGGCCACGACGGTGATGACTGTCGCAGCCTGGTTCGTCCCACTGCTACGTCGGAGAGGCATACTCGTCGGCTTGCCGCTTTCCGCCTGACGAAACGCGTGCGGAGCGGCCGGAGCCCGGGAACCGCGGGCCGTAGGCACCGTCAACCACCGTCCGCCCAAGTGTTTCTCATGGCACGTCAGCACTTCCTCGGTCCCTGACGCCGACCGTGCACCTTCCGTTTCGTCTCCTTGCCCGCCCCGTCGCAAGTGCCCCGTTCGCCCGTCTCCCCGCCGGTGCCGTGCGTCCTCTCCTCCGGCCGCGGTCCGCCCCGTCCCGGCCGGCGGCCGCCCAGGGCAGTTGTGGCGTCGTTTCTGCCTCGGACCGCTGCCTGTGTCCCGGCCGTTCACCTCGGCTCCTAGGCTCACGGGCCGATCGTGATCACCGGCACGGACTTCACGAGGAGACATCTGCATGAGCCCTCGACTGCGCGCGGCCCTGAGAGCCGCCTTCGTCGTGTTCGGCACCATCGCACTGACCGCCGCGGGCACACTCGCCCCGGCACACGCGGCCACCGCCGTCGCGGCCTCCACCATCGACGGCTGGGAGGAGACCGGCTCGTCCAATGTGAGCAGCCTGACCGGGGGACAGGGGGTGGCGACGCGGGAGGACGGCACCACCCTGTACCGCGGCGTCGGCTCGATCCCGTCCTCCGTGCGCGACCAGGGGTGGACGCACGTCGGCGACCCCGACATCGCCAACGGATATGTCTTCGACGCGTACGAGGACCAGGACGCGGCCACGGCGAAGATGTTCCGGGTCACGACGCCGCAGGGCGCCGGCTACAACTACGTCCACCAGCTGGAGCCGGGGGAGAAGTACAACAACGCCTTCGCCGCTGTCTCCCCCGACGCGCAGTGGCTGGTCTCCGGCGAGTGGGGCGACACCGACCGCCTCCTCGTCTTCCCGGCGCCCGTGCTCAACCCCTCCACCCCGGCCACCGGCGGGACCCTCGACCGGGCGGCGCAGATCACGCTCGACCACCGGATCCGGGACATCCAGGGCTGCGACTTCGTCACCGCCACCCGGCTGCTCTGCGCGTCCGACGACCACAGCACCGACCTGTGGCCCGACCGACTCCCGCTCCAGCAGATCGACCTGGCACGGCCCCTGGACGGTGCCGAGGTCACCGGGCACGTCACCAGCCTCGGCCCGCTGCCCCAGCGCAGCTTCTGCTCGGGCACCTTCGAGACCGAGGGAATCGACTACCACCCCGCGAGCCGGACCCTGCGCGCCCAGGTCATCCAGCCCGGCATCTGCATCCTCTCCACCACCGTCCACCGCTACCAGCCGGCCGCGCAGGCTCTGCGCACGGCGGCCGAGCCGAGCAAGGCCGCGGCCGCCCGCACCCCCGTGGTCTTCGTGCACGGCTACAACGCCGGCCCCGGCGTCTGGGGTCAGCTCAAGGACGACTTCAAGGCCGCCGGCTACACCGACGCGGAGCTCTTCGCCTGGCCTTACGACACCAGCCAGTCGGTCAACGAGGTGCTCGCCGGGCAGTTCGCGAGTTACGTGGACGGCGTCCGCCGGCAGACGGGTGCCGCGCAGGTCGACGTCGTCACGCACTCCTT
This sequence comes from Streptomyces sp. FIT100, assembly GCF_024584805.1. NCBI lineage: Bacteria > Bacillati > Actinomycetota > Actinomycetes > Kitasatosporales > Streptomycetaceae > Streptomyces > Streptomyces sp. FIT100. The sequence goes on from NZ_CP075715.1 coordinate 6,860,970, forward strand.
CGGCAGCCTGACGGGTCGCTGGTACGTGAAGTTCGGCGGTGGCCAGGACACCGTACGCAGCCTGGTGTCGCTCGGCGGCCCCAACCACGGCACCACCACGGCGTGGCTGTGCGCCGCGTGGGACCAGGCATGCCGGGACATGACCCCCGGTTCGTACGTCCAGAAGCAGCTGGCCTCGGGCGACGAGACGCCGGGCGCGGTCCGGTACGCCACGTTCTGGTCCAACTGCGATGCGGAGATCAACCCCGACGACAGCGTGCCGCTGAACGGGGCGACCAACGTCGCCGCGGGCTGCCTCGACCACAACGACCTGCTCGTCGACGACGGGGTCTCCGCCGGGGTGCGGGGCTTCCTCGCCGGCTGACGGTCCGAGCCGGGCCCGCGCCGCCCCGCAGTGGGGTGGCGCGGGCCCGGCCCACCCTGCGCGACACTCATGTCGTTTTTTCGCCAGCGCTAGCTCCCGGGGTACTCGATGCTGGATCCATGCACACCGACATCGAGCGCTGCGTACGGGCCGTCCGGTCGAAGGACGCCCGCTTCGACGGCTGGTTCTTCACCGCGGTCCTGACCACCCGGATCTACTGCCGGCCCAGCTGCCCCGTCGTGCCGCCCAAGGCCGAGAACATGACGTTCTACCCCAGCGCGGCAGCCTGCCAGCAGGCCGGCTTCCGCGCCTGCAAGCGGTGCAGGCCCGACACCAGCCCCGGCTCCCCCGAGTGGAACGCCCGCGCCGACGCCGTCGCCCGCGCCATGCGGCTCATCCAGGACGGCGTCGTCGACCGCGAAGGCGTCCCCGGCCTCGCGTCCCGGCTCGGCTACTCCACCCGGCAGATCGAACGCCAGCTGCTCGCCGAGGTCGGCGCGGGGCCGCTCGCCCTGGCCCGCGCGCAGCGCGCCCAGACCGCCCGGCTGCTCGTCGAGACCACGGCCCTGCCCATGGCCGAGGTCGCCTTCGCCGCCGGCTTCTCCTCGATCCGCACCTTCAACGACACGGTCCGCGAGGTCTTCGCGCTCTCCCCGAGCGAGCTGCGCACCCGCGCCGCGTCCGCCCCCCGGGGAGGCCGGCCTCCCACGATCCCCGGCGTGCTCGCGCTGCGCCTGCCGTACCGCGCCCCGCTCAACCCCGACAACCTCTTCGGGCACCTCGTCGCGACCGCCGTACCCGGCGTGGAGGAATGGCGCGACGGCGCGTACCGCCGCACGCTCGCGCTGGCGCACGGTCACGGCATCGTGTCGCTGGCCCCCCGCCCCGACCACGTGGCCTGCCGGCTCTCGCTCGCCGACCCGCGCGACCTCACCCTCGCCATCAGCCTCTGCCGCCGGATGCTCGACCTCGACGCCGACCCTGTCGCCGTCGACGACCAGCTGCGCGCCGACCCGCTGCTCGCGCCGCTCGTCGACAAGGCGCCGGGCAGGCGCGTGCCGAGAACGGCGGACGCGGCGGAGTTCGCGGTACGGGCCGTACTCGGCCAGCAGATCTCCACCGCCGCCGCCCGCACCCACGCGGCCCGGCTGGTCACCGCCCACGGCATCCCGGTCGACGACCCCGAGGGCGGCCTCACCCACCTCTTCCCCGCCCCGCAGGCACTGGCCGGACTCGACCCGGACAGCCTCGCCTTCCCGAAGGCCCGCCGCACGACCCTCACCACGCTCATCGCCGCGCTCGCCGACGGCACGCTGCGCCTCGGGGCCGACAGCGACTGGGACGAGGCCCGCGCCCGCCTCGGCGAGCTGCCCGGCCTCGGCCCCTGGACCGTCGAGTCCATCGCGATGCGCGCGCTCGGCGACCCGGACGCGTTCCTCCCGACCGACCTCGGCGTCCGCCGTGCCGCCGCCGGCCTCGGCCTGCCGTCGACCCCCGCCGCGCTCACCGCGCGCGCGGCGGCCTGGCGCCCCTGGCGCGCTTACGCCGTCCAGTACCTGTGGGCGACGGGCGACCATCCCATCAACCACCTGCCCGTCTGAGGAGTTCACATGACCAGGACCCACACCGTCCTCGACAGCCCGTACGGGCCGCTCACCCTCGTCGCCACGGACTCCGTGCTGAGCGGCCTCTATATGACCCAGCAGCGCCACCGCCCCGCCGAGGAGACCTTCGGAACGCCCGACCCGCGCCCGTTCGGCGAAGCGATCAGCCAGCTCGACGCCTACTTCGCGGGCGAGCTGAAGGACTTCGACGTACCGCTGCGCCTTGAGGGGACGCCGTTCCAGCGGAGCGTCTGGGAGCAGCTGTGCCTGATCCCGTACGGCGAGACCCGGACGTACGGCGACCTCGCCGAGGCGCTCGGCAAGCGGGGCGCGTCACGGGCTGTGGGGCTCGCGAACGGGAAGAACCCGGTCGGGATCATCGTCCCGTGCCACCGGGTGATCGGCTCGACGGGCAGCCTCACGGGGTACGGGGGCGGTCTCGACCGGAAGCAGCGGCTGCTGGCCTTCGAGAGCGGCGCCGCCACCCCGGACGCGCTCTTCTAGGGAGTGTCTTCACAGTGGCGTCGTCCGCCCGGAGGGCGGGCCTGGAGGCGTCTGGTGCGTGCGATCGCAAGGCGGAGGAGGGAGTCCATGCGGTGGGGGCACCTCCCGTGCCCGAAGGGCCACGGGGGACATAGGCGACCGACGACAACGCGGCGAGCGTGGGTGCCAGGCGTCGCCGGGCAGACGGGACTTTGAAGACACGATCTAGCCCCTTCGGGGCCGTGCGGAGCCCCGGCCCGGAGAGGCGGGGAGCCGGGGAGGAGGCGGCGAGGTCACCCCTCGGCGAGTTCCCGCAGCAGCGTCGGCAGGGCCGTGCCGATCGGTTCGCGGATGATCTGCGCGGCACGGTCGTCGTACGGCGTGGGCTCGGCGTTCACGATGACGAGCCGGGCCCCGTTGTCGGCGGCGAGGCCCGCCAGGGAGGCCGCGGGCTGGACCTGGAGGCTGGAGCCGACCGCGATGAAGACCTCGCACGCCTTCGCGATCCCCATCGCCTCACCCAGCACAACCGGATCGAGCCGCTGCCCGAACATCACCGTCGCCGACTTGAGGATGCCACCACACACGCGGCACGGCGGATCCTCCTCGCCCCCGGTGAGGCGGGCGAGCTCCTCCTGCATGGGGGAGCGCGCGTGGCAGCGCGTGCACTCCGCCTGGCGCGCAGTGCCGTGGAGTTCGAGGACCTTGCGGGCGGGCATGCCGGCCAGCTGGTGCAGACCGTCGACGTTCTGCGTGATCACCCGCACCGCGACACCGTTGCGCGCCCGCTCCAGCTCGGCCACCGCCCGGTGCGCGACGTTCGGCTCGGCCCGCAGGGCCGGGCCGTCCCTGCGCATCCGCCACGACCGCCGCCGGATCTCCGGGTCGGCCATGTAGTGGTCGTAGGTGACGAGCTTCTCGGCCTCGGGTTCCCGCCGCCACAGGCCGTTCGGACCGCGGTAGTCGGGAATGCCGGAGTCCGTGGAGATCCCGGCGCCGCTGAGGATCGCGACGAGAGTCATGCCGCGAGCGTACGCAGCGGCGGTCCGCGACGGCGAACGGATCAGCCGGCCGGCCGCCCGTCCACCAGCTCGGCGGGGCCCGTGCCCGCCGCGAGCGCGTCCAGGGCGGCCAGGACGCGATGGCCGAGGGCGCCGAGGAGATAGGTGGGGAGCTCCTCGCGGGCCACGAGCTTCCAGGAGACCAACTCCTCCTCCTGCAGCCGGATCGCCCGGAACCGCTCACCGTCCAGCACGCCGCCGTCGTACACGTAGGCCACGACCGGCGGCCGGCCGGCGCCCCGCACCCAGGGCCTGTCGTTCGGATCTTGCCGGCCTCGCGGGGTCTGGCACGCGCATCTGCTGCGTTGTCATCGGTCGTCGACTTCCCCGTAGCCCTCCGGGCACGGGAGGTGCCCCCCACCGCGTCGATTTCCTCCTCCGCCTTGCATCTGCACGCACCGCTGTGACATCAGCCGCTCCGCGGCGGGCCGCTCGCTGATCCAGCCTGATCCGAACGACAGGCCCGGGTCCACCGCGAGCAGCCGGCCGGGGGCGACGTCCAGGCCGATCTCCTCCAGCTCCTCCAGCGTCTCGCGGCGGGCGGCCTCGCGCGGCGTCTCACCGGCGTCGGACTCGATCGTTCCGCCCGGGAGGGTCCAGCCCTCGCGGTAGTTGGGCTCGACGAGCAGGACGCGCCCCTCGGCGTCCCCGGAAGAGCGTGGCGGCGCCGGCAGCAGCCACGCCGCAGCCTCTAGGGGGCGCCGCCCGGGGCGGCGGCCGCCGCCAACCGTGCGGTGCGGTCGGCCAGTTCCCCGATCCTCGCCCCGTCGAAGCCGAACACGGCGCTGCGCACCCGGTCCTCCAGTGGCTGTGTCCACTGGGGCGGGATGCCGGAGGCCCCGCACAGCACCCCGGCGACCGAGCCCGCCGTCGCGCCGTTGGAGTCCGTGTCGAGGCCGCCGCGGACGGTCAGGGCGATGGTCGTGGTGAAGTCCCCGCCGCCGTACAGGAGTCCGGCCGTGATGACCGCCGCGTTGGGGACGGTGTGGATCCAGCCGAGCCGGCCCGTCTCCTCCTCCATCGCCGTGAGCGTGGCGGCCCAGGGCAGGCCGCTGTCGTACAGGGCCGTCGTACGGCGGACCGTGCGGGCGAGCCGGCTGCTCGCCGGGACGGTGTCGAGGGCCGTGTCGAGGGCCTCGCGCGTGTCGGCGGCGGTGAACGCGGCGGCGGTCGTCGCGGCCGCCCACATCGCCCCGTAGACGCCGTTGCCGGTGTGGGAGAGGACCGCGTCCCGGCGGGCGAGGGACGCGGCGCGGCGCGGGTCGCCGGGGCAGGTCCAGCCGAAGACGTCCGCGCGGATGAGGGCCCCGATCCATTCCTGGTACGGGTTGTCGTAGGTGGCCGTCAGCGGCGGCTTCAGACCGGCGGTCAGGTTGCGGTAGGCGACCCGCTCCGCGGTGAACGTCTGGAGGTACGGGAGCCGGAGCAGCCACAACTCGCCCACCTGCTCCGTGGTGAAGCCGAAGCCATGCGTCTCCAGCAGATGCAGCGCGAGGATCGAGTAGTCGATGTCGTCGTCGCGGCAGCTGCCGTGGATCCGGCCGCGGACGCACTGGCGCCACTCCGGGCGCAGCTCGAACTCGGCGGTCCGCGCAGCGTCCGGGTGCGGCTCTGGCAGGTAGTCGGTGAGCGGAAGCGCGCCGGTGAGGCGCAGATAGCGGTCGATGCGCTCGCGCGTCCAGTAGTCGCCGCGCTCGACGGGTTTGCCGAGCATGTTTCCCGCGATCCTGCCCAGCCAGCCGCCGAGGATCTGGTCGGCGGTCCGCGGGGTCTTCGTGGGCTCCGTTGGCTCTGTCGGCTCCGTGGGCATGCCTGAGGGCGTCATGGTCCGCGTGTACCCCGTCCGGGCCCGGCATCGGCCCCCGGCCCGGCACCGGACGCGGGCCCCTGTCCGGCCTTCGTGGTCATCGCCTCGCCCACCATCGCCCCCACCGCGTCCCGTACGCCGTGCACCGCGTGATGGCGGGCCGGGCCGGCCCCCGGGTCCTCGCGGAGCTCCCTCACCAGCGCCCAGCACAACCCGAGCATCACCACCGCGAAAGGCAGCGCGACCAGGATCGTCGCCGTCTGCAGCGAGCTCAGCCCGCCCGCGACGAGCAGCACCGCGGCGACCGCCGCCATCAGCACGCCCCAGGCCACCACCAGCCACGTCGGCGGATCCAGTGAGCCCCCGCTGGTCAGCGAGCCCATCACCAGCGAGGCGGAGTCCGCGCTGGTCACGAAGTACGTCATCACCAGCACCATCGCGATGAACGAGGTGACCGTGCCGATCGGCAGCGCGTCCAGCATCCCGAAGAGCGAGGCCTCCGCCCCGGTCTTCACGGTGGCGGCCAGATCGGCCCGGCCCGTCTGGTCGAGCCGGATCGCGGTGCCGCCCATCACGCAGAACCAGACGACCGTGGCGCCGCTCGGCACCAGCAGCACCCCGATCAGGAACTCCCGGACGGTGCGGCCGTGCGAGATCCGGGCGATGAACGTGCCGACGAACGGCGCCCAGGACAGCCACCACGCCCAGTAGAAGATCGTCCAGGTGCCCAGCCACGCGCGGTCCGTGAACGCGCCCGTACGCGTCGCCATGGGCAGCAGCTCCTGCAGATAGCCGCCGACCGAGGCCGGGACCGTGTCCAGGATGAAGACCGTCGGTCCGAGGAGGAAGACGAACGCCGCGAGGAAGGCCGCCAGCACGATGTTGAGCGTACTCAGCCATTTCACGCCCCGGTGCAGACCGGAGAAGGCCGAGGCGACGAAGGCGGCACCGAGCGCCACGATGATCACCAGCTGGGTGGACCGGGACGCCTCGACGCCGGTCGTGATGTCCAGGCCCTCGGCGACCTGGAGCGCGCCGAGGCCGAGGCTTGTCGCCGTACCGAAGACCGTGGCGAGCACCGCGAGCAGATCGATCACCCTGCCCTGCCAGGACGCCGCCCGGCGGGCGCCGATCAGCGGGACGAACGCCGAGCTGAGCCGGTTGCCGCGGGCCTTGCGGAAGCCGGCGTACGCGAGCGCCAGGCCAGCGATGCCGTAGATCGCCCAGGGCGTGAGCGTCCAGTGGAAGAACGAGTACTCCATCGCGAGCTGGGCCGCCGCGCCCGACCGGGGCGGGACGCCGCTCGCCGGAGGCGGGGAGGCGTAGTGCTGGAGCGGCTCCCCGACACCGTAGAACATCAGGCCGATCCCCATGCCGGCGCTGAACATCATCGCGATCCACGCGAGGTTCGAGAACTCGGGCTCCGAGTCGTCGGTGCCGAGCCGGATCCGTCCGAAGCGGCTGAAGGCGATCACCACGCACAGGACGAGGAAGACATCGGCGGCGATCACGAACAGCCAGGCGAAGTTGGACAGGACCCAGGCCAGTGAGGCGGAGGAGACGCCGGCGAACGAGCCCCCGGCGAGTGCGGCCCACGCCACCACCCCGGCCACCGCGGCCATCCCGATGCCGATGACCACACGGTCGGGCGACGGAGCGGGATGCGGCAGCTCGTCGACCGGTCCCGTACGTTCCGTACTCATGTGGCCCCACTATGGTGGGACATACCGCCATAACAGGGGGTGGCACGCCGTCCGAGGGTGCGGATAGGGTCGGGGCGGCGCGACTGCCTGTTCGAAAGCAAGGGATAGCAAGGTGGCGGACGGAGCAGTTACTGCCGCGCGAGTGCTCGTGGCGGCGGACAAGTTCAAGGGCTCGCTCACGGCCGTGCAGGTGGCCGAGCGGGTGACGGCCGGGCTGCGGCGGGTCGTTCCGGGACTTCCCGTGGAGACCCTGCCCGTCGCGGACGGCGGCGACGGCACGGTCGCGGCGGCGGTGGCGGCGGGGTTCGAGCGCCGCGAGGCGCTGGTGACCGGACCGCTCGGCGAGCCGCTGACCGCGGCGTACGCGCTGAAGGACACCACGGCCGTGGTGGAGATGGCCGAGGCATCCGGACTCCAGCACCTGCCCGACGGCGTTTTCGCGCCACTCACGGCCACGACGTACGGCTCAGGGGAGCTGCTGCGCGCCGCGCTCGACGCGGGGGCGCGCACGATCGTGTTCGGGGTGGGGGGCAGCGCCACGACCGACGGCGGGGCGGGGATGCTGGCCGCGCTGGGCGCTCGCTTCCTGGACGCGGACGGCAAGCCCGTCGGGCCCGGCGGCGGCGCGCTCGTCGATGTCGCGACCACGGACCTGTCGGGGCTGGACGCCCGCTTCAAGGACGTCGATCTGATCCTCGCCAGCGACGTGGACAACCCGCTGACCGGGCCGAAGGGCGCCCCGGCCGTCTTCGGCCCGCAGAAGGGAGCGTCGCCGCAGGACGTGACCGCGCTCGACACCGCGCTCGCCCACTACGCGTCGCTCCTCGGGCCCGAGCAGGCCGCGCTGCCCGGCGCGGGCGCGGCGGGCGGCATCGGCTACGGCGCGCTGGTCGCGCTGGGCGCGAGGTTCCGTCCCGGGATCGAGGTCATGCTCGACATCCTCGGCTTCGCCCCCGCACTCGCCCGAGCGACCCTGGTCGTCACCGGTGAGGGCTCCCTCGACGAGCAGACCCTCCACGGCAAGGCCCCGGCCGGCGTCGCCGCGGCCGCCCGCGCGCAGGGTGTCGAGGTCGTCGCCGTCTGCGGCCGCCTGGCGCTGCCCCCGGAGGCCCTCGGTGCGGCGGGTATCAGCCGCGCCTACGCGCTGCTGGAGCTGGAGCCGGACCCCGCGGTCTGCATGGCGCAGGCGGGGCCGCTGCTGGAGCGGGCCGCGGAGTCGATCGCCCGGGACTTCCTGGTCTGACAGCGGTGCCCGGGAATCACTCCCGGGCCGGGGCCGGGGCCGGGCCGGGCCTCGGTCGGTCCGGCCCCCCCCCGGCTTCCCCGCTCCCCGGCTTCCCCGCTCCCCCGCTCCCCGGCTCCCCGGAGCCCCCGGTTCTCGCCACCGGGGGCTCCTGTGGCGTGTGTGCCACGTGCCCTCCATGTGGCCTTCCGAGCCGCCGCGCTCCGGTCAACTTCCTTCTACGAATGGCCGAAAGCATGCCCTTCGATCGGTGTACCGGTCCAAGCGCCTGTACCGCCTCCCCGGTGCTCCCTAGCATGTGCGTCCTACCCGACTGGATTCCCCGTTGACGTGAATGAGGACTGGATGCAGAGCGAGTCGTGGAGCCCGGACGCCATCGACACCAAGATCCCCAGCGTGGCGCGCATGTACGACTTCTTCCTGGGGGGCGACGACAACTACCAGTCCGACCGTGACGCCTGCGAGCAGTTGTTGCAGCAGGTGCCCAGCACCAAGGTGCTGGCGATCAACAACCGCCGCTTCCTGCAGCGTGTGGTGGGGACGCTGGCCGTCGACTACGGAATCCGCCAGTTCATCGACCACGGGTCCGGTCTGCCGACACAGGACAACGTCCACCAGGTCGCCCAGGCCGTGGACCCGGCCTCGCGTGTGGTGTACGTCGACAACGACCCCATCGTGCTGGCCCACGGCCGGGCGCTGCTGGAGGAGAACGACCGCACCGCGGTCATCCAGGCCGATATGCGGGACACCGAAGGCATCTTCACCCATGAGGAGACGACGCGGCTGATCGACTTCAGCCGGCCGGTCGCCGCGCTGTTCGTCTCCGTCATGCACTGCATTCCGGACGAGGACGACCCGGCCGGTCTCGTGCGCCGCGTCGCCGAACGCCTGGCGCCGGGCAGCTTCCTGGTGGTCTGCCAGCTCGTCAGCGACCGGGCCGAGATCCGCAAGTTCGTCACGGACTTCATGGCGGAGGCCACGGGCGGCCACTGGGGCCGGGTCCGTGAGGAGCACGAGGTCACCGAGTACTTCAACGGCCTGGAGATCCTGGAGCCGGGACTGGTGGAGGTGTCCACCTGGCGGCCGGACAACGACCTCGCCCCGGTCCAGCAGACCGACGAGTGGATCGAGTGGGGCGGTGTCGCCCGTCTCGGGTGACCGGCCCGCAGCATGACGCGCCGCGGCCCCGGGCGGGAGACGCCCGGGGCCGCGGCCTTGTCTGTGTCCGGTCCTTGTTCCCGGTCCGTTCCGGCTTCCGGCTTCCGGCTTCCGGCTTCCGGTTCCGCGCTCCGCTGCGTGCTCAGAGGTGGGCCAGACGCTCCTGCACCAGCGCCAGGGACTGCCTGGGGGTGAGGGCACAGGCGCCGAGCCGGTCGAGCATGTCGCGGTACTGCTCGACGACCTGAGGCTTCTGGCTGAAGGTGCTGTCCGTCAGATGCTCGATGTAGACGGCGTCCTTGAGGTCGCCCAGCGCGAAGCGCAGATACGTCACCCCGGTGCCGACGCCGACCGAGGCCGTCACGTCCAGGGGAGCGATCTGCAGCGTGATCCGGGGCTGCTGCATCATCGCGGCGAGATGTTCCAACTGCCCGCGCATCACCTGCGGACCGCCGACCGTGCGCAGCAGCACGGACTCGTCGATCAGCGCCCACAGCCGCGGACCGTCCTTCTGGTCGAGCTGGCGCTGGCGCTCCTGCCGGAGGTCGACGCGGCGCTGCACATCGTGGCTGTAGAGCCGTGCGGGCCCGGACTGGATCACCGCGCGAGCGTAGGCGGAGGTCTGCAACAGGCCGGGCACATAGAACGGTTCGTACGTACGGATCGTCGCCGCCGCGCCCTCCAGGGCGACCAGCGGGGCGAAGAAGTCCGACAGGACGTCGCTGAAGCTGCGCCACCAGTCGCTCCTGCGGGACTGCTCCACGAGCCGCACGAACTCCGTGACGCGCTCGTCGCCCTCCACCCCGTACAGATCCAGCAGGGCGAGGGCGTCGGCGGGCTTGCAGCCGTGCCGGCCCAGTTCGATCCGGCTCGTCTTGGAGCGGGAGAAGCCGAGCCGCACGTCGACGGCGGAGGGGTCGAGCCCGGCGGCCACGCGAAGCTCGCGCAACTTGCCGCCAAGGATCACCTTCAGGGCGGTCGGGTTGGTCTCGACCGCTCCCAAGGGCCCGGTGAACAACGACGGGCTCGGTTCGACTGCAGCCATCGCGCGCTCCTGCGGACTATTGAGAAGACGACGACACTATCCCGTACTTCCCTGGATGAGCCATGGGGAACTGGTCGGTGAACTGATGACTTTCAGCCAATCACGGTGTCGAAATCGCCGCCGCGGGCACCCGCGACGAACGCCTCCACCTCGTCGCGGGTGTAGACGAGCGCCGGCCCCTGCGGGTCACGGGAGTTGCGCACGGCCACCTGACCGTCCGGAAGCGCTGCCAACTCCACGCAGTTGCCCGTGGCGTTGCTGTGGCTGCTCTTGATCCATGTGACCGAGCTCAGCGCGTCCGCCCGCATGCCGTTGGGGAACTCCATGCCCACCAACCCCTCTGTGTTCGCACGTTCGTTCGTTCCGGATCTGGTCACTGCAATCTCAGATGCAATTGCATTTCCGGTGCCGGCTCGACAATACTCGTTTCCCACCGGCTGTCGCAGCGTCGAACACCCCAGCCCGCAGGGGGACATGAGCAGTGACGATTCACCTGTCAACGATTTCGAGCACGCAGGCCGGGCACGGCAGCCGGCCTGCGTCCGCGCAAGTCGGCCCGAAACCGTCGCCCGAGACCCCACGTGAGACGTGGCAGGGGCATGCCCTGGGCGACGGGCTTCCCGCTCTCGGCGGCTTCGCCGCCTGCGGCCTCGACGGCACTCCGCGGAACGCCTGCCAGGCGCGGCGGTTCGTCACGCTCACCCTGAACGGCTGGGAGCTGGAGCCGCTCGTCCCCGACATGGCGCTGATCGTCAGCGAGCTCGTCACCAACGCGGTGCGGCACGGGCTCACGACCGAGGCCCCGGAAGCCGCCACGGAGTACCCCCTGTGGCTGGGTCTCGTCCGGCAGCCCGACCACATCGTCTGCTCCGTCGCCGACCCGAGCCCCGAGCCGCCGCGCCCGCGCAACGCCGACGACACGGCCTTCGACGGCCGCGGCCTCGCCCTGATCGGCGCCCTCAGCGACACCTGGTCCTGGTCGCCGATGGAGCCCCGCGGCAAGACGGTCTGGGCCAGCCTCGCCCTCCCCTCCCCGGCCCTCCTCACGCCCCGGGACTGAGCCTGAGCCGGGCCCGGCCGCCAAGCGCCCCGGCCCTCGGGCCCGGCAGTCCCCGGCCCTGGGAGCGGCCGTCCCCGGCCCTGCCGGGGGCGTGGATGCGGGCGGGCAGCGGGCCCGGGCGGCACGGGGCCCGGGCGGCGGCTTCGGACCCCGCACGACAGGCGCGTACGACGAAGGGCCCGGGTGCCGAAGCACCCGGGCCCTTCGAGGCCGTGAGGAACCGCCGTGACGCTACGGAAGCTGGGCCGAAGCCCGCGCCTCGCGCCGGTTGTCGCGGAAGGTGTTCACCCGCCGCGCCGTCGCGAACAGCGGGATCGTCGCCGCCAGCACGATCTGCAGCGCGCAGCCGGTCTGGAGCAGCATCTGGCCGCCCGGCGCGTCGAACGCCCACGCCGCGAGCAGACCCATCGCCGCCACGATCCAGCTGAGCATCGCCACCGCGAGGACGCCCCGCGGCTTCGGGTACTCGACCCGGCTCACCATCAGCCAGGCCGCGCCGATGATCGCCATCAGCGTCGGGATGAACGGCAGCTCCAGCAGGATGATCGAGACGACCGTCAGCGCGCCGAACGGGCTCGGCATGCCCTGGAACATGCCGTCCTTCAGCGTCACGCACGAGAATCTGGCCAGTCGCAGCACGACCGCGAGCAGCACGACGATCGCGGCCACCGCCGAGACCTTCTGATGGGCGTCGTCGGCGACCATTCCGTACACGAGGACGAAGTACGCCGGGGCGAGCCCGAAGCTGATCAGGTCGGACAGGTTGTCCAGCTCCGCGCCCATCGGCGAGCTGCGCAGCTTGCGCGCCACGAGCCCGTCGAAGAGGTCGAAGACGGCCGCGCAGAGCATGAGGATCACGGCGGTCGCGGCGGAGTGCCGCGCCATGCCGCTCTCGGGGCTGCCGACGAGATGGGGGATGAGGATTCCGGTGGTGGTGAAGTACACCGCCATGAATCCGCACGTGGCGTTACCGAGCGTGAGGGTGTCCGCTATTGAGAGCCGCAGGGAGAGGGGCATCTCCTCGGCGTCGTCGGCGGCCTCGGAGGCGGACGCGGACTCGGCGCCCTCGGCGTCCCGGACCCACCCGGCCTCCGTCTCGGGATCAATCACGGTCAATGCGAGTCACCCCCGCGGTCGTGGCCTGGCCCACCTCGACGGCGACCTCGACACCGGCCGGAAGGTAGATGTCGACGCGCGAACCGAAGCGGATCAGGCCGATGCGCTCACCCTGCTCGACCTTGGTGCCCTGGGGGATGTAGGGCACGATGCGCCGGGCGACGGCGCCCGCGATCTGGACCATCTCGATGTCGCCGAGCTCGGTGTCGAAGTGCCAGACGACCCGCTCGTTGTTCTCGCTCTCCTTGTTGAACGCCGGAACGAATCCACCGGGCACGTGCTCGACGGACGTCACCGTGCCGGCCAGCGGCGCGCGGTTGACGTGGACATTCAGAGGGCTCATGAAGATGGCGACGCGGGTGCGCCCGTCCTTCCACGGCATGATGCTCTGCACCACACCGTCGGCCGGGGAGATCACCCGGCCCTGGGCGATCTCGCGCTCGGGGTCGCGGAAGAACCACAGCATGCCCGCCGCGAGCGCGGTGGTGGGCACGGCGATGGCCGCGGCGCGCTTCGACCGGCGCGCACGCGCCAGGCTCAGGGCCGCGGTCGCGACGGTCGGCAGGAGCCACGGCGATGCTCCGCGCGCGAGGCGTACGCCGAGCAGGCTGTCGCGAGGTGCAGAGGTTTGGCTGTGGGGCATGGATGACCTTCGTAGCGGATGATGCCGCGCTGGCAACAGGGGGACGGCGGCTTTCCGGCGATGCTATCGGTTGCTGACCGCAACTGGGCAAGCCAGAGGCCGAGTCGGCCGGCCGGAAGCCCCCGGCGCAAGCAGCCCGGGTGTGATCTTCTTCGCGGCCGAACCGACCCAAAAGCGACGTTCACCCCTGGAATCGGTACTCCTCGAGGAGCCGACGACCAATGATCATTTTCTGGATCTCGGCGGTACCTTCGCCGATAAGCAGCATCGGAGCCTCGCGGTAGAGGCGCTCGATCTCGTACTCCTTGGAGAAGCCGTAACCGCCGTGGATGCGGAAGGCGTCCTCGACGACTTCCTTGCAGTATTCGGACGCGAGGTACTTCGCCATCCCTGCCTCCAGGTCGTTTCGCTCCCCGGAGTCCTTTTTGCGCGCTGCGTTGACCATCATCGCATGGGCCGCCTCGACCTTGGTAGCCATCTCGGCGAGCTTGAACTGAATGGCCTGGTGCTGCGCGATCGGCTTTCCGAAAGTATGACGCTGCTGGGCATAGGAGACACCCAGTTCGAAGGCACGTTGAGCGACGCCGCAGCCACGCGCCGCCACGTTCACGCGGCCGACCTCCACGCCGTCCATCATTTGGTAAAACCCTCGGCCGGTGGTGCCGCCGAGTACCCGATCGGCCGGAATGCGAAGTCCGTCCATGATGAGCTCGGTCGTGTCGACGCCCTTGTAGCCCATCTTGTCGATCTTCCCGGGAATGGTGAGGCCGGGGCGGACCTCTCCGAAACCGGGCTCCTTCTCGACCAGGAAGGTCGTCATCGACTTGTGCGGGGCCGTCCCCTCGGGGTGTCCTTCGTCACTTCTGACGAGTACGGCCACCAGGGTCGACGTGCCGCCGTTCGTCAGCCACATCTTCTGGCCGTTCAGGACGTACTCGTCGCCGTCCTTCACCGCCTTCGACGTGATCGCCGACACGTCCGAGCCGAGCCCCGGCTCGGACATCGAGAAGGCGCCGCGCACCTCGCCGGCCGCCATCCGGGGCAGGAAGTGATCCTTCTGCTCCTGGGTGCCGTGCTGCTTGAGCATGTACGCCACGATGAAGTGCGTGTTGATGATCCCCGAGACGGACATCCAGCCGCGGGCGATCTCCTCGACGCAGAGGGCGTACGTCAGCAGGGACTCGCCCAGGCCCCCGTACTCCTCGGGGATCATCAGGCCGAAGAGTCCGAGCTCCTTGAGGCCGTCCACGATCTGCTGCGGATACTCGTCGCGGTGCTCCAGCTCGGTCGCGACCGGGATGATCTCTTTGTCGACAAAGTCCCGGACGGTCTTCAGGATCTCCTGCTGGACATCGGTCAGACCGGCGGTCTGGGCGAGTCGGGCCATGGCTACTTCTCCGCCTTCTTCGGGGGCTCGATCAGCTCCGGGCGGCCCGGCTGCTCGCCGCCGCGCTCCTTGATGTACGTCTCGGTGGGGACCATCACCTTGCGGCGGAACACGCACACCAGCGTGCCGTCCTGCTTGTAGCCCTTGGTCTCGACGTGGACGATGCCGCGGTCGCTCTTCGACTTCGACGGCGTCTTGCCGAGGACGGTCGTCTCACCGTAGATCGTGTCGCCGTGGAAGGTCGGCGCGACATGGCGGAGCGACTCGATCTCCAGATTGGCGATCGCCTTTCCCGACACGTCCGGCACCGACATGCCGAGCAGCAGCGAATAGATGTAATTGCCCACGACGACGTTCTTCCCGAAGTCCGTCGTCCTCTCCGCATAGTTCGTGTCCATGTGGAGCGGGTGGTGGTTCATCGTCAGCAGACAGAACAGGTGGTCGTCGTACTCGGTGACCGTCTTTCCCGGCCAGTGCTTGTAGACCGCGCCGACCTCGAACTCTTCGAAGGTGCGTCCGAACTGCATGGTGCTCACGCCTCCGGGGCTTCGAACTTCGAGGTACGGGTCATACCGGCGGCGCGGCCCTTGCCCGAGATGACCAGCGCCATCTTGCGGCTGGCCTCGTCGATCATCTCGTCGCCGAGCATCGCGGAGCCCTTCTTGCCGCCCGCCTCGGACGTGCAGTACTCGTACGCGTCCAGGATCAGCTCGGCGTGGTCGAAGTCCTCCTGGGAGGGCGAGAAGATCTCGTTGGCCGCGGCGACCTGGTCCGGGTGGAGCACCCACTTGCCGTCGAAGCCGAGAGCGGCGGCGCGCCGGGCGACGGCGCGGTAGCCCTCCTGGTTGCGGATCTGGAGGTAGGGGCCGTCGATCGCCTGGAGGTTGTGCGTACGGGCCGCCATCAGGATGCGCATGAGGATGTAGTGGTACGCGTCCGCCGGGTAGCCGGGCGGCTGCTCGCCCACGACCAGCGACTTCATGTTGATGGAGGCCATGAAGTCGGCCGGGCCGAAGATGATCGTCTCCACGCGCGACGAGGCGGCGGCGATCGCGTCGACGTTCACCAGGCCCTTGGCGTTCTCGATCTGCGCCTCGATGCCGATCTTGCCGACCTCGAAGCCCATCGTCTTCTCGATCTGGGTGAGGAGGAGGTCGAGGGCGACGATCTGCTCGGCGTCCTGGACCTTCGGCAGCATGATGCAGTCGAGGTTCTGGCCGGCGCCCTCGACGACCGTCACGACGTCCCGGTACGTCCAGTGGGTGGTCCAGTCGTTGACCCGCACGACGCGCGTCTTGCCCGTCCAGTCGCCCTCGTTGAGGAACTTGACGATGGTGTGCCGCGCCTCGGGTTTGGCGAGCGGCGCGCAGGCGTCCTCCAGGTCCAGGAAGACCTGGTCGGCCGGCAGGCCCTGGGCCTTCTCCAGGAAACGCGGGTTGCTGCCCGGGACCGCCAGGCAGGAACGACGCGGGCGCAGCCGGTTGACGGGGCTTGTCATGCGGGGACCTCCAGGGGGTCGAGCTTGTTCGCTTTCCGGATCTCGTCGACGATACGTCCGATGATCTCGGTGATACCGAAGTCCTTCGGGGTGAAGACGGCGGCGACACCCGCGCGCTTCAGATCCTCGGCGTCACCGTTCGGGATGATCCCGCCCACGATCACCGGGATGTCGTATGCGCCCGCCTCACGCAGGCGTGTCAGCACGTCCGGCACCAGCTCGGCGTGCGAGCCGGACAGGATCGACAGGCCCACGCAGTGCACGTCCTCGGACAGCGCCGCGCTGACGATCTGCTCGGGCGTCAGCCGGATGCCCTGGTAGACCACCTCGAAGCCCGCGTCGCGCGCCCTTACGGCGATCTGCTCGGCGCCGTTGGAGTGCCCGTCAAGGCCGGGCTTGCCGACCAGCAGTCGCAGCCGGCCGGAAGCCAGCTCTTCGGCGGTGCGGGCCACCTTCTCGCGGACGAGCGCCAGCGGCGTGCCCTCCTCGGCGGTGACCGCGACCGGGGCCGACGAGACGCCCGTCGGGGCGCGGAACTCGCCGAAGACGTCCCGCAGCGCCCAGGCCCACTCGCCGGTGGTGACACCCGCACGGGCGCACTCGACGGTGGCTGCCATCAGGTTGCCCTCTCCCGCCGCCGTGGCCTTGAGCGCCGCGAGGGCCTCCTGGGCGCGGCCCTCGTCGCGGTTGTCGCGCCATTCGTGGAGCCCGGCCACGACCCGGGCCTCGTTCGCCGGGTCGACCGTCATGATCGCGGTGTCGAGGTCCGCGGTCAGCGGGTTGGGCTCGGTGGTCTCGAAGACGTTGACGCCGACGATCTTCTCCTCGCCGGCCTCGATCCGGGCCCGCCGCTCGGCGTGCGAGGACACCAGCTGCGACTTGAGGTAGCCGGACTCGACGGCCGCCATCGCGCCGCCCATCTGCTGGATCCGGTCGATCTCCGCGAGTGACTCGGCGACCAGGGCGTCCACCTTGGCCTCGATGACGTGCGAGCCCGCGAAGATGTCCTCGTACTCCAGCAGGTCGGACTCGTGCGCGAGGACCTGCTGGATGCGCAGCGACCACTGCTGGTCCCAGGGCCGGGGCAGGCCGAGCGCCTCGTTCCACGCCGGGAGCTGCACGGCGCGGGCGCGGGCGTCCTTCGAGAGCGTCACGGCCAGCATTTCCAGGACGATGCGCTGGACGTTGTTCTCCGGCTGCGCCTCGGTCAGACCGAGCGAGTTGACCTGGACTCCGTAGCGGAAGCGGCGCTGCTTCGGGTCCTCGATGCCGTAGCGCTCGCGTGTGATCCGGTCCCAGATGCGGCCGAAGGCGCGCATCTTGCACATCTCCTCGATGAAGCGGACGCCCGCGTTGACGAAGAAGGAGATACGGGCGACGACATCGCCGAACTTCTCCTGCGGCACCTGCCCGGAGTCGCGTACCGCGTCCAGGACGGCGATCGCGGTGGACATCGCGTAGGCGATCTCCTGGACCGGCGTGGCACCGGCCTCCTGCAGGTGGTAGCTGCAGATGTTGATGGGGTTCCACTTGGGGATGCGGGCGACCGTGTAGGTGATCATGTCGGTCGTCAGCCGCAGCGAGGGGCCCGGCGGGAAGACGTGCGTCCCGCGCGACAGGTACTCCTTGACGATGTCGTTCTGTGTCGTCCCCTGGAGCCTGGTGATGTCCGCTCCCTGCTCCTCGGCGACCACCTGGTAGAGCGCCAGCAGCCACATGGCGGTGGCGTTGATGGTCATCGAGGTGTTCATCTGCTCCAGGGGGATGTCCTGGAACAGCCGCCGCATGTCACCGAGGTGCGAGACCGGGACCCCGACCCGGCCGACCTCGCCGCGGGCGAGGACGTGGTCGGGGTCGTAGCCGGTCTGCGTCGGCAGGTCGAACGCGACCGACAGGCCGGTCTGGCCCTTGGCGAGGTTGCGCCGGTACAGCTCGTTGGACGCCTCCGCCGTGGAGTGGCCGGCGTAGGTGCGCATGAGCCACGGCCGGTCCTTCTCTTTCCGCGTGTTCGCCTCCGGGCGCGCGTACCCGGCGCTCTTCGGCTCACTCGCGGTCTGACGCTCGCTCATGTGGGACCTCAGATGTCGCGGAAGCGGTTGATGGCGTCGATGTGCTCGGCGCGCCGCTGCTCGTCGCGCACCCCCATGCCCTCCTGCGGGGCGAGGCAGAGCACGCCGACCTTGCCCTGGTGCAGATTGCGGTGCACGTCGTACGCGGCCTGGCCGGTCTCCTCCAGGGAGTAGACCTTCGACAGGGTGGGGTGGATCCTGCCCTTGGCGATGAGGCGGTTGGCCTCCCACGCCTCGCGGTAGTTGGCGAAGTGGGAGCCGATGATCCGCTTCAGCGACATCCACAGGTAGCGGTTGTCGTACTCGTGGTTGTAGCCGGAGGTCGAGGCGCAGGTGACGATGGTGCCGCCCTTGCGGGTGACGTAGACCGAGGCGCCGAAGGTCTCCCGTCCCGGGTGCTCGAAGACGATGTCGACGTCCTCGCCGTCGGTGAGTTCGCGGATGCGCTTGCCGAAGCGCTTCCACTCCTTGGGGTCCTGGTTGTGCTCGTCCTTCCAGAACTTGTAGTCCTCGGCGTTGCGGTCGATGATCGCCTCGGCGCCCATCGCCCGGCAGATGTCGGCCTTCTGCTCGCTGGAGACCACGCAGATCGGGTTGGCGCCGCCGGCGAGCGCGAACTGCGTGGCGTACGAGCCGAGTCCGCCGCTCGCGCCCCAGATCAGGACGTTGTCGCCCTGCTTCATCCCGGCGCCGTTGCGGGAGACCAGCTGGCGGTACGCGGTGGAGTTGACCAGGCCGGGCGCCGCCGCCTCCTCCCAGCTCAGGTGCTTCGGCTTGGGCATCAGCTGGTTCGACTTGACCAGGGCTATCTCGGCGAGGCCGCCGAAGTTGGTCTCGAAGCCCCAGATCCGCTGCTCGGGGTCGAGCATCGTGTCGTTGTGGCCGTCCGAGGACTCCAGTTCGACGGAGAGGCAGTGGGCGACGACCTCGTCGCCGGGGTGCCAGGCGTTGACGCCGGGGCCGGTGCGCAGGACGACGCCCGCGAGGTCGGAGCCGATGATGTGGTACGGCAGGTCGTGGCGCTTGGTGAGCTCGGAGAGCTTTCCGTAGCGCTCCAGGAACCCGAAGGTCGAGAGCGGCTCGAAGATCGAGGTCCAGACGGAGTTGTAGTTGACCGAGCTGGCCATGACCGCGACGAGCGCCTCGCCGGGGCCGAGCTCCGGGACCGGCACGTTGTCGAGGTGGAGCGACTTGCGGGGGTCCTTCTCCCGCGTGGTGAGACCGGCGAACATCTCGGTCTCGTCCTTGTGCACGGTCATCGCACGGTACGACTCGGGCAGCGGCAGTGCGGCGAAGTCCGCGGACGTGGAGTCCGGTGACTGAATCGCGTCCAGGATTTCCTTCACGGTGTTGCCTCCGGCGATTGGGGTTCCCCGGTCCGGCGGAGCCGAGCGAGGGGAGGCGTCCCGCCTCGCGGGCGGGACGCTGAGGGGAACGTCGGGGAAGTGCTGCGGTGGAGGTGCCGTCGGTTCGGCGGCGGAGGTGGTGCTGTGGCAGCGCTTTTGTGGGCGCGGGAGGTTGCCTGTGACGCAGGCGTCCGGGCGCGCGAGCCGGGAGGCTGGCGGGGACAGCCGGCGTACGAAGGTGCTCTGCACGCCGGCCGCCCGGACACCTTCAACGTATGGCACCCCGTGCCAGGCCGCAAGACACTGGGTGCCACAATTTCACTCAGATGCAATCTGGGTGTCACAGATGAGCGATGATCGATCGACGGCAGCCCGCAATGAAGCCCCG
Organism: Streptomyces sp. FIT100; assembly: GCF_024584805.1. Lineage (NCBI taxonomy): Bacteria > Bacillati > Actinomycetota > Actinomycetes > Kitasatosporales > Streptomycetaceae > Streptomyces > Streptomyces sp. FIT100. The sequence goes on from NZ_CP075715.1 coordinate 6,880,945, forward strand.
CCGGTGTGTGGGACACGGGATGCGGGGGGCGAGGGGATGCAGAGGGCGAAACCCTCACAAATGGGTTGAGGGAGCCCACAAGGAAACAGAGTCCGGGGCTCTTGCCCCGGACCGGAGCGTCAGCCCTTCCTGAGCGCCTGCTCGATGGTGCGCATCACTTCCGGGAGCGGTGCGTCCGTGCGGGCCACCGCCACCAGGACCTCGCCTGCGGGCCGCACCGTCGCGGCGGGGCGGCTCTGGTCCGGTGCGGTGCGGCGACCCGCGCCGATGCCCGTGCCGAAGGTGTCGCGGACGATCGCGAAGGCGTGGTCGAGCTGGGCCTCCACATCGCCCTGGCCGCCCGCCCGCAGCCAGCGGCGCAGCACGTGGTTGTGGGCGGTGACCACCGCCGACGCGGCCACCTCGGCGAGCAGCGGGTCGTCGTTGCCGTCGTGGTGGTCGCGCTCGTCGAAGTGGCCCAGCAGATAGCGGGTGAACAGACGCTCGTAGCGGGCCACCGAGGCGATCTCGCGCTCCCTCAGCGTGGGTACCTCGCGGGTGAGGCGGTAGCGCTCCACGGAGACCGCGGGCGAGGAGGCGTACATCTTCATGACCTCCTTGATGCCCCGGCAGACGGTGTCGAGCGGATGCTCATGCGCCGGTGCGGCGTTCAGCACCGCCTCGGCGCGTACGAGCGTGTCGTCGTGGTCCGGGAAGATCGCCTCTTCCTTCGAGCGGAAGTGGCGGAAGAACGTCCTGCGGGCGACCCCGGCCGCCGCGGCGATCTCGTCGACGGTCGTCGCCTCGTACCCCTTGGTCGCGAAGAGCTCCATCGCCGCCGCGGCCAGTTCCCGCCGCATCTTGAGCCGTTGGGCCGCTGCGCGGCTGCCCGCCGCGCTCTCGGGGGCGTCGGCTGCGGAGGCGGCGCGGGAGGTGGCACGGGGTGACCTGGCGGGCTGGGGCATGACCTGAACGTACTGCATCTGTGCAGGAGAGCGCGCCTGTGGGGCAGGGCTGCCCGACGATCCGAGCAGCCCTCCCCACGGCCCCTGCGGCTCAGCGGCGGGCATATTCCCGGAAGCCGCGCCCCGTCTTGCGGCCGAGGCAGCCCGCGGCCACCAGGTGTTCGAGCAGGGGCGCGGGGGCCAGGCCCGGGTCGCGGAACTCGCGGTGGAGCACCTTCTCGATGGCGAGCGAGACATCGAGCCCGACGACGTCGAGGAGTTCGAAGGGCCCCATCGGATAGCCGCCGCCCAGCTTCATCGCGGCGTCGATGTCGTCGAGCGAGGCGTAGTGCTCCTCCACCATCTTGATCGCGTTGTTGAGGTACGGGAACAGCAGCGCGTTGACGATGAAGCCGGCGCGGTCGCCGCAGTCCACCGGGTGCTTCCTGATCCTCGTGGTGACCCCGCGGACCGTCGCGTGGACGTCGTCCGAGGTCAGGACCGTGCGGACGACCTCGACCAGCTTCATCGCCGGGGCCGGGTTGAAGAAGTGCATCCCGATGACGTCCTGCGGCCGCGAGGTGGCGCGGGCGCAGGCGACGACCGGCAGCGAGGAGGTCGTGGTGGCGAGCACCGCGCCCGGCTTGCAGATCTTGTCGAGCGTGGCGAACAGCTGCTGCTTGACCTCCAGGTCCTCGGCGACCGCCTCCACCGCCAGATCGACGTCGGAGAGGCTGTCCAGCGTGCCGGCCGGGGTGATCCGGGCCAGCGCCTCCGCCATCGCCTCGGCGGTCAGCCGGCCTTTGTCGACAGAGCGCGAAAGCGACTTGGCGATACGGGACTTGGCCGTCTCGGCCTTCTCCTGGCTGCGGGCGGCGAGGACGACGTCGTAGCCGGCCTTCGCGAAGACCTCCGCGATACCGCTCGCCATCGTGCCGGACCCGGCGACGCCGACCGCGCTCACCGGACGTCCGCCGGTGCTCTGCGCGGCCTCCAGCGGCGTCAGCGCGTCGCGCACCACCGCGCCGCTGTCCGGCGCCTCGTACGTGTAGAAGCCGCGGCCCGACTTGCGGCCGGTCAGACCCGCCTCGCTGAGCTGCTTCAGGATCGGCGCGGGCGCGTGCAGCCGGTCCCGGGACTCGGCGTACATGGCGTCGAGGACGGTACGGGCCGTGTCGATGCCGATCAGGTCGAGCAGCGCCAGCGGGCCCATGGGCAGCCCGCAGCCGAGCTTCATCGCGGCGTCGATGTCCTCGCGGGACGCGTATTTCGCCTCGTACATCGCGGCGGCCTGGTTGAGGTAGCCGAAGAGCAGCCCGTCCGCGACGAAGCCGGGCCGGTCGCCGACCGCGACGGGCTCCTTGCCCAGGTCGCGGGCGAGCGCGGTGACGGCCTGCACCGCCTGCGGGGCGGTCAGCACGGACGAGACGACCTCGACCAGCTTCATCGCCGGGGCCGGGTTGAAGAAGTGCAGGCCGAGCACGCGCTCGGGGTGCGCCGAGTCGGCCGCGAGGCGGGTCACGGAGAGGGCGTTGGTGCCGGTCGCGAGGATCGCGTCCGGCCGGACGACGGCGTCGAGCTCGCGGATGACCTGCTGCTTCGTCTCGTACGACTCGGGCACGACCTCGATCACGAGGTCGGCGTCGGCGGCCGCCTGGAGATCCGAGAAGGTGCGGAAGCGGGCGAGAACGTTCCGGCGCTCCTCCTCGGTGATGCGCTCACGCTCGACGGCGCGCGCCGTGGCGGCTTCGAGGGTGGTGACGGCGTGCCGGGCGGCCGCCTCGCTGATGTCGATGCCGATGACCTCGCGGCCGGCGCGGGCGAGCACCTCGGCGATACCGGTGCCCATCGTGCCGAGGCCGACGACGGCGATGGTGGAGAGAGGGATGTCCATCACGGGACTCCAGGAATGAGTGACGACTGAGGGAGGGCGCACGTCGCAAGGGGCGCGGAGACGCGCGGCAGAGCGCGGGATTGCGCGTGATGCGGCGGAGGTACGTGTCGCGGTGAGGCGCGCGGCGGTGCGCGCCCTGGGGGCGACGGACTCTGTCCCGGAGTCGCGTCGTACAGAAGTGCCGAACCGACTGGCCGTCCCATGGCCATGCGGCATGGGCGCTGCCCCCGGGCGGCTGCGTCACCAGGCCGCCGAGAGCTGTGCGGGTGTGGCCCGCTCACATGAGGTTAACCGGTGAGTAATGAGCGCGCCAGCCCTGCGCGGATGTGATCTGCGCCGCGCACGGCTCCTCTACGCTGCTCGGCATGGACCTCGGCATGGACGCGGATCTGCTCGACCTCGCCCGGCGCACCGCAGCGGAGCTGACCGGTCCCGCCGACGAGGAACTGCACCGCCGGCTCACCGCCACCGCGGACCCCGACACACTGGCCGCCGTGCTCACCGAGTCCGAACGCCCCTTATGGGCACGGGAGATCGCCGCCTTCCGGCTCGGCTGCGCCGGGGACCGGCGCGCCTTCGAACCGCTCGTGCTGCTGCTCAACCACCGCGACCCCGAGCGCTGCGTCTCCGCCTCGTACGCCCTGAGGCGCCTCGGCGACCCGCGCACCCCGCGGGCCGCCGCCGCGCTCGCCACCAATGAGCTGCGCGTCGCCTACGCACTGCTTCCGGTGCGGCTCCTCACCGCCCTGCGCGCCCCCGAATCGGCTCCGGCGCTGATCACCACCCTGGAGCGGCGGCTGGCACCGGGCGATCCCCACTGGCGCCTCGCCCTCGCCTGCGTCGAGGGTCTCGGCTCGCTCGCCGACGACCGCGCCCGCCCGGTCCTGGAGGCGGCCCGGTCCCACCCCCGCCTGTCCGCCGCCGCATCCGCCGCCCTGAGCCGCCTCTCCCGCGTTCCGTGACCCCTCAGGGCCGTCCGTTCCGGTGGCCGAGCACCGTGTGCAGCGCCGCCCCGGCACGCTCCTGGTCCCTCAGGGCGGCGCGGGCCGCGGCCTTGAGGGGCTTCGGCTCGGGGGACGCCGCGCAGGCCGCGTCCGCCTCGCCGCCGCCCGCCGCCCGCGGGACCCTGCCGGTGGCCAGATAGTCCGTCAGATAGCGGTCCAGGCAGGCGTTCCCGGCGAGGGTGACCGCATGGTTCGCGCCGCCCTGCTCCACGACGAGACTGGAGCCGTGCAGCTTGTGGTGGACGGCGACGGCCCCCGCGTACGGGGTGGCCGCGTCGTCCGTCGCCTGGAGGACGAGGACCGGGGGCAGCGCGACGTTGGTGACGTCCACCGGGGCGAGCGGCGCCACCGGCCAGGTGGCGCAGGGGGCGTTGTACCAGGCGTTGTTCCACGTGGAGAAGGGCGCCTTGGCGTGCATCGTCCAGTTGTCCCTGCGCCAGACGCCCCAGTCGCGGGGCCACGCGGCGTCCCGGCACTGCACCGCGGTGTAGACGGAGTAGCTGTTGTCGCCTGCCGCGTCGACCGCACCGAAGTTCTCGTGCGCCTCCACCAGCGGGGCGCTGTCCTTGCGGTTGACGTACGCGGCGAACGCCTCGGCCAGATACGGCCAGAAGCCGTTGTAGTAGCCGCCCGGCATGAAGGTGTTCTCCAGCTCGCCGGGGCCGACCTTGCCGCCCGCCGGCTCCCGGCGCAGCGCCTCGCGCATCACGTACCAGGCGGCCTCGACCCGCGCCGGGTCGCTGCCCAGCCGGTACGTCGCGTCGTGCCGGGCCACCCATGCGGCGAACGCCTTGTGGCGGGCGTCGAACCCCAGGTCCTGGTCGAGGTTGTCGCCGTACCAGACGCCGCGCGGATCCACGACGGAATCGAGCACCGCGCGCCGCACCCGGTGCGGGAAGAGCTTGGCGTACACGGCCCCCAGATAGGTGCCGTACGAATATCCGAGGTAGCTGATCTGCTCCGCGCCGAGGGACTGCCGGATCAGGTCCATGTCCTTCGCCGTGCTCGGGGTGTTGATGTGGGGGAGCACATCGGCGTGCCTGGCCTTGCAGCCCCGGGTGAACGCCGAGGCCCGCGCCAGGTTCGCGGCCTCCTCCGCCCTGCCGTGCGGCACCGAGTCGGGGCGTACGGGCGCGAAATGGCCCGGCTTGCAGTTGAGCGCGGGCTTCGAGGCGCCCACACCGCGCGGGTCGAAGCCGACGATGTCGTACTGTGCGGCGACCTTCGCGGGCAGCGAGGCCGCCACGAACCCGGCGAGCTTCCGTCCGCTTGCGCCCGGACCGCCCGGGTTGACCAGCAGCGGACCCTGGAACGTCTTCGCGGTGTGCCGCACCCGGGACAGCGCGAGCGTGATCCGCCGGCCGCCGGGGTTCGCGTGGTCCAGCGGCACCGTCAGCTCGGAGCACTCCAGCCGCGGGTACTCCTCCGTGGCACAGCGGGTCCACTTCGGCGCGCCCGCCCCGGCTCCTGCGCCGGAGCCCGCCTCGGTCCCCGCGGTCGCCGTGGAGGGCGCGCCGGCGACCAGCCCGGTCACCGCCGCTCCGACGGCGAGCAGCGCTCCTGTGCGTCTGTACATGCATGGCCTCCCGTGATGGCGGGGCGCGGCCCGGGCGGCGCAGCCCCGGGGCAGCGTTCCCGGAATCCCCACCGGAGGGACACCTTTGATCCAGACTTGACCCGTTTGCTGACGGCGCAGTGCGCGCGGAGCACGGTGAAGCGGGTGCGGGGCAGTGGTCGCGGCTCAGAGCAGGGTGAGCTGGGTGGCGCCGGGCTCCGCGAGCACTGGCTCCGCGAGTACCGGGTCCGCGAGCACCTGCTCCTCGCGTGCCGGGATCCGCCGTGGGGTGCCGCGCTGCGCCGGGCCGATCCCGAACTCCGTGGCGAGCTCGTGCACATAGCGTGTGATGCGGCGCTGGTACCACTTCGGCGCGTACGCCCCCTCCGCGTACAACCGCTCGTACCGGCGCACCAGATGCGGATGCTCCCGGCCGAGCCAGGCCATGAACCATTCGCGCGCCCCGGGCCGCAGATGCAGTACGAGCGGTGTCACGGAGGTCGCCCCGGCCGCCGCGATGGCCCGTACGGTCGCTCGCAGCTGGTCCGGGTGGTCGCCGAGGAAGGGGATGACCGGCGCCATCAGCACCCCGCAGCCGATGCCGTGGTCCGTCAGGGTCCGTACGACGTCGAGGCGCCGCTCGGGCGACGGAGTGCCCGGCTCCACCGTGCGCCACAGCTCCCGGTCCGTGAAGCCGACCGAGACGGATATGCCGACGTCCGTGACCGCCGCCGCCTGCCGCAGCAGCTCCAGGTCGCGCAGGATCAGCGTGCCCTTGGTGAGGATCGAGAACGGGTTCGCGTGGTCGCGCAGCGCCCCGATGATCCCCGGCATCAGCCCGTAGCGGCCCTCGGCGCGCTGGTAGCAGTCGACGTTCGTGCCCATCGCGACGTGTGCGCCCTGCCAGCGGCGGGAGGCCAGCTGGCGGCGGAGCAGCTCGGGGGCGTTGATCTTGACGACGATCTGGGTGTCGAAGCCGATCCCGGTGTCGAGGTCCAGATAGCCGTGGGTCTTGCGGGCGAAGCAGTACACGCAGGCGTGGGTGCAGCCTCGGTAGGGGTTGACCGTCCATTCGAACGGCATCCGCGAGGCCCCTGGCACGCGGTTCAGGATCGAACGGGCACGGACCTCATGGAAGGTGATGCCCCGGAACTCCGGGGTGTCGAACGTCCGGGTGGTCACCGCGTCCGTGCCGAAGAGCGCGATGTCCCCGGGTACGGCCGGGCTCTCGGTGGCCGTGGCGTTCCTGCCGTTCTCGGCGAGATTGTCCCAGCGCATGGGCGCCTCCTCGGTAGCACTGAACCAGAGAATAGAACACTTGTTCCCTTGATCGCTGCAACTTCGAATTTGGGGCGGCCGTGCGGGAGGTGATTGGCTTGGGCCACCGCAGGAACCGAGTGCTGAAGGAGAAGCAATGGCGCAGGTCGAGTCCACGACGGAGCGGATCATCGCGGCGGACGCGGAGACCGTGTTCGACGCGCTGGCCGATTACAAGGACACCCGCGCGAAGCTTCTGCCCGGGCAGTTCAGCGAGTACCAGGTGCGCGAGGGCGGCGACGGCGAGGGCACCCTCGTCCACTGGAAGCTCCAGGCCACCAGCAAGCGCGTCCGTGACTGCCTCCTGGAGGTGACCGAGCCGACCGACGGGCAGCTCGTCGAGAAGGACCGCAACTCCTCCATGGTCACCACCTGGACCGTCACGCCCGCCGGGGAGGGCCGCTCCAAGGCCGTCGTCACCTCCGTCTGGAACGGCGCCGGCGGCATCGGCGGCTTCTTCGAGCGGACCTTCGCCCCCAAGGGCCTCGCCCGGATCTACGACGAGGTGCTCGCCGGGCTCGCCGCCGAGGTCGAGAAGTAGCCCCGGCGCACGATCCCCGGCGCGTCATCGGCGACGCGTAGACCCCGGCGCACACCCCGGCGCAACCTGGGACGCCCCGGCGCACTCCGGGGCGTCCCGGTGGTGCCCCCCGTGGATCGCTGCAAGGGTCACCGATTCGAGTGGTTTTCCCCACGGCTCTCCGGTGTGCCCCGGCCCGCCCGGAGCGCCGGAGAGCCGCGGGAAAGCTCCTGATGAGCGCCCGGAGTGCGCCCCCGTGAGCCGCCTCCGCCCGCCCGTCGCACACCGCTTCCCCAGTAACGTCCCGCTTGCTCCGTCTTGGCGCGCAATGCGAAGAATGACGCCGCGTAGCCGCGACGAAGGGGAGCAGTACGTGGGTGGGATCACGCTGGTGGAGGACGGACAGGCCGACGGGGCGGCGGCCGGAGTCCGGGACCACGGACCTGCCCCGGCGGCCGGAGCCGGCCGCCCGCCGTCGGGCGGCAAGGGCACGGGTACCGGCACCGGCATCGGCGCCGATGGCGCACCGGAGCTGAGCCCCCGTCAGGTGCGCCTCGTCTTCTTCGGACTGATGCTCGCGCTGCTGCTCGCCGCGCTGGAGCAGATGATCGTCGCCACCGCCCTGCCGAAGATCGTCGGCGAACTCCAGGGTCTGGACCGGATGTCCTGGGCGATCACCGCCTATCTCCTCACCGCCACCATCGGGCTGCCCGTCTACGGAAAGCTCGGCGATCTCTACGGCCGCAAGGGCGTCTTCCAGTTCGCCATCGTCGTCTTCGTCATCGGCTCCGCGCTCGCGGGCTGGTCCCGCACGATGGACCAGCTCATCGCCTTCCGCGCGATCCAGGGCATCGGCGCGGGCGGCCTCATGATCGGCGTACAGGCCATCATCGCGGACATCGTCCCGGCCAGGGAACGCGGCCGTTTCATGGGGCTCATCGGCGCCGCCTTCGGCCTCGCGTCGGTCGCCGGACCGCTGCTGGGCGGCTTCTTCACCGACCATGTCTCCTGGCGCTGGTGCTTCTACTTCAACGTGCCGTTCGGCCTCGTCACGCTCGCGGTCGTCGCGGCCGTCCTCAAACTTCCCAAGCCGGTCACCCGCGCCCGCTTCGACGTGCTCGGCGCGCTCCTGCTCACCGCTGCGTCCACCTGCCTGGTGCTGCTGACCAGCTGGGGCGGCACCGAGTACGCCTGGGGCTCACGCGTCATCCTCGGGCTCGCCGCCGGCGCCGCCGGAACGGCCCTGCTCTTCCTGGTCGTCGAGCACTACGCGCCCGAACCGGTCATCCCCCTGCGGCTCTTCCGCGACCCGGTCTTCACCATCACGGGCCTCGTCGGCGCCGTCGTCGGAGTCGCGCTCTTCGGCGCGGCCAGCTATCTGCCCACTTTCCTTCAGATGGTCGACGGAGCCAGCGCCACCGAGTCGGGCCTGCTGATGCTCCCCATGATGGGCGGCATCGTCGTGGCCTCCATCGTCTCGGGACAGCTCATCAGCCGCACCGGCCACTACAAGGTCTATCCGGTGCTCGGCAGCGCGGTCTCGGCCGCCGGCATGTGGCTGCTGTCCGGGCTGGAGACCGACACCTCCCGGTTCGAGTACTCGGTCTGGCAGGCGATCCTCGGTATCGGCATCGGCCTCGTCATGCCGGTCCTCATCCTCGCGGTGCAGAACTCCGTGCCGCCCACCGACCTCGGCACCGCCACCAGTGCCAACAACTACTTCCGGCAGATCGGCGGCAGCGTCGGCGCCGCCGTCTTCGGCACCCTCTTCGCCGACCGGCTCGCCGACGCCCTCGCCGACCGCCTCCCGGCCGCCTCCGGAGCCGCGTCCGGAGCCGCGTCGGGAGGCGCGTCCGGCAGCCTGCCCGAAGGTCTGCCCGATCCGGAATCCATCACCCCGCAGCTCGTCCACGCCCTGCCGCCCGCCCTGCGCGACGGCTACATCCAGGCGTACGCCGACGCGATGCCGCGGATCTTCCTCTACCTCGTGCCGGTGCTCGTCCTCGGCCTCGTCCTCGCCTTCTTCCTCAAGGAGAAACCGCTGGTGTCCATGAACGCCCCCGCCTCCGCCGAGCCCACGTCCGTACCGAACGCCCGCACCGCGACCCCGGCCTTCGGGTCGGGGTCGGGGTCCGGGGCCGGTCCCGCGCACGTCGCCGGTGTACCCGTCTGCGGCACCGTCCAGCACCCCGACGGCAGCCGTGTGCCGCGCGCCGCGCTCACCCTCATCGACGTCCACGGCCGGCAGGTCGGGCGGGGCGCCAGTGGCGAGGACGGCCGGTACGCGCTGAGCGTGCCCGGTTCCGGTTCGTACGTCCTCATCGCCGCCGCGGGCGGTCATCAGCCGCAGGCGGTCTCGGTGACCGTCGGCGAGCGGCCCGTCGATCTCGACGTCGTGCTCGGCGGTGCCGGACGGCTCGCCGGGAGCGTCACCACCGCCGACGGCAGCCCGGTGCGGGACGCCGCCGTGACCCTGACCGACGTACGCGGCGAAGTCGTCGCCGGCACGCGCAGCGGACGGGAGGGCGGGTACGTCATCGGCGAGCTGGTGGCGGGGGAGTACACCCTCGCCGCGAGCGCCCCCGCCTTCCGCCCCGCCGCGCTCCCCGTGAGCGTCCAGTCGTCCCGCGAGACCCGGCAGGACATCGAACTCGCGGGCGGCGCCGTGCTGCGCGGCACCGTACGGGCCGGGGGCGGACGGCCCGTCGAGGACGCGCGCGTGACCCTGCTCGACGCGGCGGGCAATGTCGTCGACACCCTCACCACCGGTCCCGACGGGACCTTCCGCTTCGTCGACTTGTCGTCGGGCGAGTACACGGTGATCGCCGCGGGTTACCCGCCGGTCGCCACGGTGTTGCAGGTCGCGGGCGGCGGACGCACGGAACGCGATCTCCAACTGGGCCACGAGGACTGATCCTTCACCGTCCGGGGGCGGTCGCGTGCGAGCCCGCGCCACCATGTGGGCCCTGGGGTGGACCCCGCTTCACACCGGTCCGAACGGGACTGCGCGGCTACGTACGCAGCCACGAAAGCCGAGGCCGAAGCAGGGTCCGTGCAGCCAGGCCGGCTGTCAGCGGCCCTTGGGGCACCGAAGTAGGCCCGCCACGCGCCCAGGCCCGCGTCAAGCCTCATCAGACGTGAGCCTTCTGAGAATGCGGCAGCGGTGCTGAGGCTGACAACCGGCTGAGCCCTGCTGAGGTCCCTCCTCCGCTGTGCCGTTCCGTCGCGGAGCATGGCAAAGAGGACTTCGGCTCGGCGTCTGGCGGCAGAGGAGGGCTTGGGTGCGGCGCTTGCCCTGGGTGATCTTCTTGTCGCAGTAGGTGTGGGATGCCGGGTCGGCCATGGCGGTGAACGCGGAGAGGGAGAAGGCTCGTTTGAGCTGCTTGTTTCCGTGCCGAGAGGGTTGTTCGCGACGGATTGAGGAGCCCGAGCTCCAGGTTGTCGGGGCAAGGCTTGCGTAGGCAGCGAGGTGTGCGGCGGGGGGAAGGCTGCTGCCGTCACCGACGTCCATGAGGATCCTCGCTCCGGTCCTGACTCCGATCCCTGGGATGGCTGTCGGACCTTGGAAAGAGGGTGCGACTCCAGCAGTTCCTCGATCCTGGCGGCGAGGAGCTTGCGCCGGCCGAGGGCGGCCGTCAGCGAGCCGGCGAGGCTCGGGACGATCAGTGCGGCCGCATCTGTGCCGGGGACGACGACGGTCTGTGCGTTGAGCGGTGAGGATGTTCTCGACCAGTCGCTCGGCCATTCCCCGGCGCCTTCGGCGTGTCGGCGCTGGAGCAGAACGTCGCCTCGTTCCGTCACGAGAAGCGCTGGAGCGGTGGGGAAATCATCGAGACGGGCCGGCGGTCCGAGCACTGCCTGCCCTGGACGGCGCCGTGTGAAGCACGCCATCCTCGCCGCCGCGCACGGTGATGGCGACGATTGAGATCAGTACGAGCGGTTCGCGGCCCCCTACGGCCGTCGGACTCGCAGACAACCGGCATCGCGGTCTCACAACCGGCCACCACATCCCTGATCGTGCCTGCACCGACTCACTTCCGACGCCCGGCCGAGCCATTGGATCCGGCCCGGCTCCCAGGTCGAGGCGTCGTTTACCTTCAATCCTGAGTACGAGTTCCGGCTGCCCCGGGCTGCCCACTACCGTCGACTGCGTCCGTGACGGCAGGCGGCCGGCCCCTGTCCCACTGCCTGACTGTTGCCGCCGGCCAGCGGCCGGACCGCGGCACGCATTGACCCGCGCTAGAAGTCCCTCGAGTTGGAGGATGCTTCTGGAGTGTGTGCCGGCCACGAAGACGTCCGACTCGGCTTCCAACCTTGGTCTTGTTTGCGTCATGCCAGGGGTGATCTCTTGTGGGGCCCTTGCTCGGTGAGATGGGAGGAATGGGGCTTGTTGACACATATCGATCGTCGTGTCACGCTTCGGCTCAATGGTGGCTTCTCACGTCGCACAAGCCGTGACAGTCGAGTCAGGATGCTCGGCGCCTCACCGAGAGCGGCCCGACAACAAGCGGCATTCTGAGCTCTTCTCATCACGGCGCTGGTGGTCGGCGACGAACTGGAGGGGTTCACCAGAGCGTCTCCCTGGCGAAATATTCAATCGCCCGGCGCAGGACCGCAGTGGCGGGTTCCGCCTCCACCGAGTTCGGGGCTTCGGCCCGCGGTGCCCGACCGTGCGGGAACCCAGGTGCTGGCCGTACGCCCCCTGTCCGGGTCCGCAGCACGCCCGCATTCGCTGTTTCCGTGCGACCGGCGATTGCTTCCATCGTCATTTCGCGCCCTTCTTCCATCGCGGATATCCCATCACTGTCGCCATCACCCTCGGTGCGACACCGCCCTTGACTCGGCACGGGCCGTCCCTAGCACAGGAACACAATTGCCGCGGCCTCCACAGCCAACTTGGATCACCGTGTCCTCCCATCTGCTTGGACCCGGGTAGGAAGCCACGGCGAGGCCTCCGGTTCCATCCGGATCCTCATGCATCCCGTGGAGAAGAATTCCATACATCCCCAACAGACCGCACCTACACCCCCTCCGGCCGCCGGCCGCTTCATCACCGATAACACCGAACACCTGGGCATGCCCGCTCATGGCGAATGTGATACTCGGCGTGGGAATGGCACAGCCCCACACATAGACAGAGGTTGGTGTGAAGAAGATGCCTGCTCAACACCTCCGACTCAAGCAGCCCGCTCACCACCCTTACAGCCCGAGAGCAGATCGAAAGACTCGTCAGCTCGACGCTCACGAGAAAGATCTACGACAACAGATATACGAAGCAATGCGGCGAAAAAATACAGCCTTTGAGTTGCCGTTGCCGACCATGAACAAGGAAACAGACGCATACATCGCAACTTCTGCCGACGAATCGACCGTGTTGACAGGCTGGCTCCGCGAGCACGGCCTTCCAAATGATCCCTCCCAGGTACGCCCTGGTGGGACGCTATGGATCATCGGACACGACTACGAGATCCGCGACGGCACCCTTGCGATCCGCCTGATCCGTCAACGGGGATTCAATCCACAAAACACGGCCCGCGTGGTGCTCATCGTCTGCAGCAGCGCGGCAGTAGGCATCTACGGAAAAGGCAGCACTGCGCAGAACATCGCCACCGGCCTCGGTGTTCCCGTCTACGGCTCCAGCATTCCGGTGTCGATGTTTTCCGACCATCCCATGATGGTCGATGACGAAGACGAATCCACCTCCTGGAGCCGGGCCGGGGCTATGTCCCGTGCACTGAGTCTCCACGGGACGTTTCATCTCTTCCCGCCGAACCCACCCCGCCTCCCCGTACTCGGCAACTGAATCCGACCCCCCGATCGTGAGAAGCCCAGAGCCACCCCGGCCCACTCGAAGGCCACGGGGATCGGACTCACAGCCACCGTCGGCCTCGTGACCGGCGCCATCGTTCTGGTCATGGCGGAAGTACGGCCGCCTCAGTGCCGACCTGAATGACTCTCCCTGCTCCGACTCCGGCCCAAGCTGCTCCCTTGCCACTGCTGCCCAGGTACGTCCGCAGAGTGCCCGGACTGCGTTGAGCACTGCCACGAGAGTCAAAAGCCCGAAGCGGACGGGGCGTGAGCGGTGGTCAGGTGCAGGTCGGGATCTGTGATGATGCTTGTGACCACTGATGTGCAGAATACGGCGGACTATCCCGCGGCGGGATAGCGCTGTGGCCGGCAGGAAAAAAATACCGCTGAGCTGACCACCTCATGGGGTTCGTGCTGGTAAATGCCGCGAGCCGAACCGGCGGTAGAGAAGGGGCGGTCACTGCGCCATCGGCTGTGAGGGACCTGCACCGAGCATGAGCCCATTGAGCACTGCCGGACCGGCCAGAGTGTCTGGCCGAACGGGCTGGCGGCCATGCCACTGGGTGGGCCAGGGCAGACGCACGAGCCCTATCGCGATTCCGGCACGAGCAACACTCCTGGCCAAGGATGTGGCCAGATGCATCGGCCGCCTTTACACCATCAGTTGGATGATGCATGCCCGGACGATCATGCAGTGCACAGAGTCGCGATCGCGTCTGGAACGTCAGCCCATCACAAACAGGCATCAACAGGTCCCTGACACCGCGGCCGCAGATCTCGGTGACTCTTCACGGCCAGTACTCGGCTCCCTTTCGCAAAACGTCCGCGTAGGCAGAGGTGGTCGAGTAGACCGGGACTGCCATGCGGACCCGTATGCCGAACGGTGTCGCCAGGCAGGGCTACGCCCACCGGTCCTACATCGGTACTCACAGCCCTGGACCACCTGCCATGGTGAGAGTCGGCCGTCATCCTCACCACCAGAGCCATGTACCTCACAGCGGAAATGACCGATGCTCTGCACTCAAGCGTGAAACCCAGTCCCTCGCTTCGCCGGCCGTCCGGCTTCCACAATGACTTGGCCTCCGACTCGAATGCAGCAGCAGCCATTCGATGTCACTCGAAGAGCCAAATGCAGCGTTTGCTGTACACACTTCGTCCAGGGCGGACTGCAGAGACGCGCGTAGTGACAGGACACCAGGGACCCGGACGGGGGTAAACCGCTCAACTGCGAAGACCCGAAACCGGCACGTCCAGACCGACGAGTAAAAGGCAAAGGTCCGTCCATGAAAGAGATATCGAAGAAACATTCGCCGAATTCGTCGCAGGCTCATGCGAGAGGCAGTGACGTACAGTCACAGCGGGCAGGTAATTCGGAAGATCAGTTCAATAGGGAGACGTTGGCGGCCGTATGGGCAGCGGAATGGGAACTCCGCGACGGGGAAGCAGCGCTGCCCTGGCGGAGTGCGGGGAGCGGGTTTCCTCCGCAGGGCCCGGAGTTTCCCGAGACGTACAGCAAAATGAATGTGCCGTTGGAACGCAACACAGAGGAGATGGAGGACGCCAGAATTCTGGCCGAGGAGGAAGCGGCTTGGCGCAACAGGGTGGACAGGGAGGATTCTGCGGTTTCGGGGGCTGGAGTCGGGACGAAGGTGACGCTGAATTTTGGTGTAGGGCCTGATGGAAAGCCAAGTTTGCTGGAAGTGGTGAACCTCGGAGGTGGGATATGTTGCACGGGGGTGGATGTACTGGACGTCCTGCGTGTGGCAGGGATCGATCCGGAGGGAGGGGGGTGGGGAATCCAGGAGTACGCCCGGAGTGAGAAGCAACGGACGGCGGCCCGGACGGACCAGCGGGCGAAGCAGAGTGCGGACCGCGGAAATTTTCCGAGTTATGTTGCGGGACTCTTGAAGCTGCTTACGACACAGCCTTTGGGTGAGAAGGGGTGGGGCGCATCATTCGACTCAGGTTCGGCCTTGGTCAGTTCGGTGGAGAAGCTTGTGCCTATTCCGCACGGGTGGACGCCGGGGAAGCAGTGGGAGCATAGTCGGGATAAGCAAACTAGACGTAATCTGCAGGTGCTGGAGAAGGTCGATCCGTCGTCACCGCACGGGGTGAGCGACAGTGGGTTGAGGATCATTATCGCCAATGCAGGCAGGAACGCATCGCGGGCTGACGTATTCCCTGGCGCTGCCGCGGAAGCCAAGAATGGTTCGGGCACTTGGGTCGTACTGTCGACGCCGGAGGGGGTGATTGAGGAACGAGAAAAGAAGCTTCAGCGCCCGGACGTCATGCTCGGCTATCAGTTGGCCATCGCTACGCACGTGCTCAGCGGCAGCTGGGCACCCGATAGGCACGAGCTGAAGATTGTGAACTCCTTGAAGGATATATTCTCTTTCGAGACGGATCAGGCTTCCCTCACCGAGTGGGCGGCTCTCGGCAACGATACGGCTGTGCGGGACTATCTCAAGATGGCAGGTCTTGATGCCGAGCGTCCCCTTCCTCATGTGCAGCGCGCGGTGATGAAGGCCGATCAGGTTGCAGAGAGCGTTCAGGGCGCAATCGCGGCGGGCGAGGATGAGGAGACGTGGAGGCCGGTCCTCGATTCTCTGTGGACACTGGGGGATGCCCGTGCAACGGCTGCCTCGATCACATTAGGCAAACTGGCGAAGGAAAGGGATCTTCCTGCTCTCAAGTCCCCTTCGGGAGGCGGAGCTAAGAATAGCCTGTGGACGCAGTACGAATTGAATGTTGATCCGCGCGAGATTACGAGCGCGATGGCGAACAACCCTCGTCAGACTGCGAGAGAATCTGTCGTTCATAATCTTCTCTCTTCGAAGAAGCCTTCTCCGATTTCACAGAAGAAATATCTCTGGGAAGGAATGGAGGCGGGATCAGCGCTTCTCGGTGCACTGAATAATTCGGGTGAAGTTGCCGATTCCATCCTTAAGGGCAGAGGTACTGGTGTAGCTGAGCGCGTCGCCGCTCGTCTAGCGGTGGAGGCTCTCACTGGAACCGTTAAGTTGGTTGTGAAGGGACTGACGGTAACTTACCGTATCGGCGGATATATAGGGAGTCGGATTGAGGCAGGGGAGAGGAATTTGGAGACCGCGCGGAAGAATATTCAGCACGGTCTCGCGCACCCCTTGGTGATAGTGGAGGGAGTCAGCGGTGCCGTTGCTGAGTCCATAAGGGAGGTCGTCGCTCCCGTGGCCAAAGAGGTCGCCAGCCAGTTCATACCAGGGTCGGAAAAGATTGTCGAAATCGTTGTGGACGTATCCCACAAAGCAGCAAGCGCCGCAGTTGCCGCACTTGATACTTCCGCTCTGCGGGCGGCGGCTGAAGCGAGCAATCTAAAGAAGGGGCTGGAAGTCCTGGACCAGTTGGAAGAGGTAGGGAGCCAGGTGAGCCGGTTCCGCAGCTACCATCGTGGAGCCAGGGGAACCTCCGAACCCGCTGCTCTCTATCGTGGTGGCAGCTTCGAGACCTGGGAAACAGGGAAGAAAAGACTTCCTCTCAGTAGATGGGAGGGTATCGAGGATTTTTCGGACGAGACCGAGAAATCCGAAGGTGCCGAAGAGGAGCGCGTGGCCACTCCCGCCAGAGACGAATTGGATGCTGTGCACAAGGAGAACTGGAGTCAATGCGTGGGCGACTGGATGTCGCTCAATAAGGAGAAACAGAATGCCGCCACTATTGTGATTGAATCGGTGAGGGCGATGGGCGGCACCGTATCGATGGAGGCGACGGGAGGGGAGGGGACTTTATTGCTCTATGATCCGGCGTTCAGCGAGCAGCGTGGGCGTGTGGCCCTGGCGGTCGGAGACATGTCCACGGCAGAATACGTCGCGATCCTGGTCCCGGGCATGGGCAGTTCGCTGAGAACCCTTCCCGAACTCGCCCGCCACGCACGTGATCTCCGCGATGAGTGTCTGCGGACCCGTCCCGGTGCCAGAGTCGCCATCGTGGCCTGGATGGGCTACAAGGCTCCCAGAAATTTCTGGCAGGGTGGCTGGAGGGTATTCACGGAGAAATCGGCCAAGGCAGGTGCTGAACTCCTCAGGGACGACGTGGATAAGTGGCGTCTGCAATGGCGGCAAAGCGCTGCCCGACGCAGCCAGAATCTGCCCGCCGAGCCGCGATTGACTATCTGTGGCATGAGCTATGGAAGTGTCGTAACAGGTCACGCTGCTGCGGGCGGAGCCGAGTCCGATAACCTTGTCCTTCTCGGTAGCCCCGGTACCGGTGCCGAGCATTCCAGGAACTTCAACACCAACAACATCTTCACTGCTGCTACCAGCTTGGATTTCGTCGGCCATTCCGGATGGTTCGGTAGAGATACGACGGACGTAGACTACGGTGATGCCACCGTCATGAAATCCGACTACAAGTGGAAATGGGGAAAGCATTTCAAAAACCTCGAAAAAGCACACACGACCTACTATGACCCTGGAACGGAATCCCTGGCCAACATTTCCCGCGTGGTAGTCGGAAAACCCGAGGAAGTGACAAAAGGTATCCCTAGGGCAACGGCCGAGATTCCTCTCGCCGATCCTCCCGAAAAATCCCTCGTGAAGACCAGGAGAAAGCGAGGTATAGCAGACCCCGTATTGACGGAGCTCTTTACTGGCAGAAAGATCACTATTAGTAGGGTCCCTCCCGAGTACACATCAGGAAAGTGGCGCCGTGATGACCGGCCTCCAGGGGAACTCGAAAACCTACAAGGTGCAGAAGATCTCCTTGACGTAATAGCCTCCGGACTGGGTGCCCCTGTGCCGAACCCGGTCAATAAGGAGGACAGGGGATTGACGGCGGATGAAGCAATCGCTCACCTAATGACCGAATCAGGCTACCCGGATTTCGATGACATAGGGGATTTCATCAAGAAAAAGGGGAGCGCGATTCGAGACCTGTTCAAGAACACTACGGACTTGAAGAGCCTCACGGCTGGTATGGCGAAAGCTCTAGAGGTAAAACCAACCACAGCAGCGTACTTGATAGCATATTACTTGGCTCATGCCCCCACCAGTCATTCGCAAATGCTGGAGAAGCATGGCGTGACAGCGGAATGGCTTCGGCATCGAGAAAATTTTGATAAATCATACAGCGACCTAGAGAAAGAAGGGCTACTTGAAGGGGTTAAGTTAAATAAATTCCAGGAACTACTCAAAGACGTTCCTGGAGTCCCGATGGCGGTACACCACGCAAGCATAGGCCTCGGATGGTTCAATAGACGGCTCCAAATGCAACAAACCGAGCTGAGCCTGAAGCTCCTGGGCTTGACGGGCTCGTCCGACAAGGAACGAACTGCTCGCATCATGCAGAAGTATGCGTTTGTTTCCACTGCGGTGAAAATGAATTATGCACTCAATTCGGCCTCCGAGGAATTCAAAACCATTTCGAAGATTGAGAGTGGAATCGAAAGAGAGGACACAAAAGATCGGGATGACTGGCAACAGGGCCACCTGGATAGAGTGAAGGATGACGGAACAAACCCCAGCAGATGGCTTGCCTATGGCGCCCTATCCGCTATCTATTGGGCGCACAATACTCTTGATAAGAGGTTCTCAGGTGCGGCATGGAGGCGCGATTTCTCACTTTCTCAAGAAGAAGGGGCTACGGTTGAGAACCTTGTCAGGGAAAGCTTCGCACATGAGGAAGCGGGCCAGTACATCACCCAAATGAAGAAGGCATTCCATCTTGAAAACCGGGACATTGCGAACGTCGTTCTCCCATTCGATGTCGCTCGACTTTACCAGGAGGAGGACAACGGCGAGTCGCTGCACACAAAGTGTAGATTGCTTTTTGATCGCATCAGGGCTGGAGTGCGAGCGAAACGGCAGCATGGTGCATCCGCTGTAAAGCCGGGCCGACTCAATATCTTTGCCGCAGGCCTCAAGGGGGAAGCCTTGGCGGACTACTACACTGAACTAGTATGGGCCAACGTGAATCAGGGCAGCGAAAAGACTGCTGATGGTCACCGGAGTTCAGAAACAGTCGATACTTCCACGGAATCTGGCCCCTCGGAGAAAGTGCCACCCGTGTCGGGTGTCGGCGAGAAGGCCGCACCAGCCGGACACCGGACGGTGGAAGTCGACATCACCAGGCTACGAAAGGGCCAATCGCACAAGGAGTACATCTCTTCCGAACTCTCCCTCCATGTTGATCGGTTTACGGTAAAGGATAAAAGCGGGAAGATATACGCAGACATTTGGTTGAAAAAGGATAGGAAGAGTTTTTCGATACACATGCATGATTATGCTGGCAAAGTCGGGATCAGGCTGTCCACGCTCACGAGAGCAGGGGAGGGGAAAAGTCAATACATACACCGGCATGGATACCATAGATTTCCGGAGTCGGGTACTGACCTCACTGCCGCCGATCTCGAGAACGTCGTTCTCCAAATAGCATATAACACATGAACAAAAGCGGAGTCTGGCGAGTGCCTTTGAAGCCTTACCTGCCTTTAGCGGCGCCTCGTCTCGCGTTCCGTGGTCTATGTCGGGGTGCGACTGCGTATACCTGGGGAGAGCGGAAACGCAAGTGTTCACTAAAACGGCCGTCATTATGTGCATTCTTCATGCTTGCGCAGGTGACAGCGCTGTGACGACTCTCCCGACGTCCGGCCCGACTTTTCTGTACCCTCGGGGCCTCTGATCAGAGAAGCAGCAGGTCAGAGGCTCTTCATCGTGAATCGACCGACCTCGCTTCACCCCGGTTTGTACCGGCCCAGACCGGACCGTCTGCATGTCCGCGTTGAGGGTGGCGGTCGTGGAGTGGTTTCGCAGGCCGGTGCGGTGCTGCTGGTGGAGAGGGTCTGCAGGACCGGTCTGGACGCGGTGATATGGGGCGGCGCTTGAGTCGTGGCGAAGGGCCCGCGTGGTGCACGATCCGGGAAAGATCCGCTGGATGTGGCTCTCGCGGTGGCGTTGGGCGGGGACTGCGTGGCCGATGTGGCCCTGCTGCGAGCCGAGCAGCCCGTGTTCGGGCCGGTGGCCTTCGACCCGACGGTCTCCCGCCCGGTCGGAAGGCGGGCATCGGGTGGTAAGCGGGTCTTGGCCGTGCTGCGCACCGCTTGCGCCGAGGCACGCGCACGCATGTGACTGTTGGCCGGTGATGCGGCGCCGGAGGCGGGCGGGCATTGTGTCCAAGAGTGGATGCTCTCGGATGGGGTTGAGTTGTACGTGCCGTTCTTCTCCCCTCGAGAGCTCGGTGCGACTGGGACTGCGCCGGAGGGGCGCCACCACCTGGGCGCGAAGCCGGGCTTGAAGCGTAAGCAGCCGTGAAGTAGCCAAGGAGGCGATCAGCTGCACGTTTTCGCAGGTGGTAGGGCTGCGGCAATTCTTCCTCAAGGAGAAACCGCTGGTGTCCATGAACGCCCCCGCCTCCGCCGAGCCCACGTCCGTACCGAACGCCCGCACCGCGACCCCGGCCTTCGGGTCGGGGTCGGGGTCCGGGGCCGGTCCCGCGTACGTCGCCGGTGTACCCGTCTGCGGTACGGTCCAGCACCCCGACGGCAGCCGTGTGCCGCGCGCCGCGCTCACTCTCATCGACGTCCACGGCCGGCAGGTCGGGCGGGGCGCCAGTGGCGAGGACGGCCGGTACGCGCTGAGCGTGCCCGGTTCCGGTTCGTACGTCCTCATCGCCGCCGCGGGCGGTCATCAGCCGCAGGCGGTCTCGGTGACCGTCGGCGAGCGGCCCGTCGATCTCGACGTCGTGCTCGGCGGTGCCGGACGGCTCGCCGGGAGCGTCACCACCGCCGACGACCTTTTTTCCGCTTCGTCGACCTGTCGTCGGGCGAGTACACGGTGATCGCCGCGGGCTACCGCCGGTCGCCACTGTGCTGCAGGTCGCGGGCGGCGGACGCACGGAACGCGATCTCCAACTGGGCCACGAGGACTGACGTCCGGTTAATGGAGGCACCCGTTGTGCGGTTCCGTGCGCGGGCGCACGACCGATTCCGTCGATGCCCGGCGCCCGGCGGTCGCAGGGGCCTACCGTGGTGAAACGAGCTGGACATCAGCCCGGCGACGGGGAAGGAGCCTCCCACCGATGCACAGTGGCGTTCCGCCGCAGCTGCCACGGCAGGATGCGGCGGCCGGCCGGATACCGCTCGCCGTGGTCGTCGTGGACGGCGACGGCCGGGTCTCGCACTGGTCGAGCGGCGCGCGGCGGCTGTTCGGCCATTCCAAGGAGGACGCGGTAGGGCAGTCCGTCGTGGAGCTGCTTCCGGTCGCCGGCGCGCTCGATGGGGGCGGACCGTACGAGGGGGATGAGGGCTACAGCGGCCTGGGCCCAGGGCTCGACGCCTCGCTGAACGGACTGACGTCCTATCCGGCGGCCGGGTGCGCGCGGCTCTCCGACGGCGCGGCCGACGATGGGGCGGAGCGCGGGGTGACTCACGGTAGGGACGCGTACCGGCTGGACGTGCTGTGGTGGGCGTACGCCCTGGTCGGGCCCGGGCGGGAACGGCTTCTCGTACTCGCCGCCGACGCCGCCCAGTTCGATGCCGGACCCGACGGTCCGGTAGCCGGCGGGGTGACCGAGCGGATCGCCCCCGGCTTCGCGCTGCACACCGAGTTCCCCGGCTTCGACGAGCTGGCGCGGCGGCTCACGGAGATCCTGCCGAGCATGAGCGTCCAGGAGTCCACGCGGATCGTCGCTCAGGTGCTCGACCTCGGCTATCCCGTCCTCGAGTTCAGCCACCACGACCGGGTGCCCGTCACTCCCGACTGGGGCGTGCCGATGCGCGCGCAACGCCGCGCGCGGAAGCAGGCGGCGCGGCGGGCGGCGGCTGCGAGCGGGCCCGTGGGCGCGGGCGATCCGGGGCGCGAACGCCAGGACCTCGACGACCTCGACGCTCTCGACGACCTGGAACACGCCGCCGTGCGCGAGCGGCTCGAATTCCTCAACGAGGTGAGCGGACGCATCGGCTCCTCGCTCGACCTGGCCCGTACGATCCATGAGGTCAGCGCGGCCGTCGTCCCCCGGTTCACCGATGTCGCAGGCACCTATCTGCGCGAGCAGGTCATCGCCGGCGAGGGCTTCCCCGACGGGCCGCCCGACGCCACCACCCTGTGGCACCGGGTCGCGGTGGAGCACGTGGACGAGCCGGGCCGCTGGGACGACGTCGTGCCGGTCGGCGAGTCCATGCCGTTCCCCGAACACACCCCGTTCTTCCGATGCATGACCACCGGCGAGCCGGTGCTGGTCCCTCGGATCAGCGAGCAGGCGGGCACCGCCATCGCCTCCCAGTTCGAGAAGCGGGACATCAGGCCGCTGATCAACGGCCGGTCCATGCTGGTCGTGCCGCTCAAGGCGCGCAACGTGGTGCTCGGTTT